>NZ_JADWOM010000001.1:0-326087 GCF_016106645.1 Acinetobacter sp. ACIN00229 | reverse complement strand
AACTCAAAAGTTTATCGATTTAAATTGGTTAATTAATAAATATAATAAAGTTAAACTAAACGTTTAACCTGCTCTTAAAATGTATAGCGATAATTAATAAATACACGGTGCTGGTCCCAATCTTTTCGAGACATACCATTTATTTTTTCACCTAGGTTTGCATTTTCAAACTTAGACTCATAATGCAAAAATGAATAACGCACATCTAAGTTTTTCACCCACGGCAAGGCATAACTCACCGTAAAGTCAAAATAACGCTCTTTACCCTCAATATCACTGCTAATGTTACTTTGGTGAGCACCAAAGCCATAAATATACTTCGCCTCGGTTTTTAAACCTTTGACATAGTCTTTCCAGTTATATTTCAGCCGAAGGGCAACGGCGGTTTCATCGTTATTGGTAAAGTCGGGGCCAATGGTCGCAGAAGTCGGAAACGGATTAGTGCCGTGGTCTTGCGTCAAAACCGAGTTGCGGGCGGAGTGCACGGCAAAGTTATCTTCAATCCAAAAACCATCAAACTTTGAAACGGCAATGCCGCCTTCAATGTTATTTTTGGCCACATTTACATCGACAAAATAACCATTGCCACTGTTGTTAATGTCTTGGCCTTTGACACAGTCCAGCTCGGACTCGGCACCACATTTAAACAGCTTGCCATCATCACGCGAGAAAAAAGCACCTGTGTTAAATGTCCACACCAAGCCATGCAAGGGCAATTTATATTGAGCAATCGCCCCGTACTTTTTTAAATAATCTTTGCTATTTAAATATTCGGCATTCACGCTCCAGTTTTTGTACTGATACTTGCCACCAAGCAAACCGACATAATCAATTCGCTCGTCATTCTCAGTCACAAACTTTTCAAAAGAGTCCATGCTGCGCGGTTTCCAGCGGTCATAGTAGGCTATATAAGTCTGTAGCTGATCATTCAGTTGAAACTGCCCACTCGCACCTGAAAAAGTGTCAGGCACCGCGCGGTTATTGGTACTTTTAAGTAACAGAGAGTCTTGCAACTGACGGCCTAACTTAATTTCGCCTTTGTCACCGAGTTTTGCTTTGAGGTAGAGCTGTCCTAAAGTCGCAAAGTTTTGGTCGAGCTTGCCGTTATTTTCGACCTCTAAAAGCTGAGCACTAGGCTTGCCAGAGTCAAATAACTTGGTGACTGCATAGAGTGAGCTATCTACCCCAAGCCAGTTCCACAAGTAAGGTGACTGATAATTTAACTCAAGCCCTAAAGCACTTTGCTCATATTCATTCGACGAAGGTGAAGGGTTGGCAAGCGTGGGGTGGGCGGTGCCTTCATCGTTCCAGTAACGGGTGTTGAGTTTTAATTCTAACTTGCCAAATTCTTGAGGAAGTTCTGCATAAGCGTTGCTCACACTGCCTAAACCAATACAGCCCCATAGCAAATATTTATTCATTTTAAATTCCTTTTTTAAGCATGAATAAGCCCTTTGCCTAACGCTGGGTTAGGCAAGCTTTTTATGAAATGGATGAATTAAGGAGAGAGTTTTTCGAGCACTTGGCCTTTGGTTTCAATGGCAAACAAGAAGGTCACAAGGCCACCAATCAGCGCCACAACGGCAAGCACACTAAACACATATTGAATGCCGTAACCACCAACCACAAGGCCCACCATAACAGGCCCAATCGCAGAGCCGGCACGGAGCCAAGCGGTACTAAATCCAATGCCCATCGCACGTAGGCGAGTAGGGTAAAGTTCGGCAGCGTAGAGGTATAAAGAGAATGAAATCGTCTGCAAAATGGCATAGCTAATTGTTGCGAAAATTACCACTTCCATCGCCGATTTTGCGCCTAAAACCGAGAGGCTCATGAGTGGAATAATTGCTAAGAAAAACGCTGCACTGTACCAAGGGCGGCGGCCGACTTTATCAATCATTAATGCACAGATAATAGAGGCAATCACACCCACGCCCGACGTAATCCAGCCATAACCTAAACTGGTTTGAAGTGACAGGCCAAAGTGTTGTTTGTAGAGAGATGGCAGCCAAGTCACCATGGCATTGTTCACCATATACACGCAAAACCACATGCCCCACAGTGTAAAGGTACGTTTGCGGTAAATGCCACGGAACAGCTCACGCCAGTCGGTTTTTGCCATGCCTTGCGGGTTAATTTCTTTAACCACAGGTTCAGCCAAAGTTTTACCGCTTTTGATGGCACCGTATTCAAAGCTTTTGACGACTTTATCTGCTTCTTTAAAACGGCCTTTGGAAGCAAGCCAGCGTGGTGACTCAGGCAAGAAAAACCGTAAAGGAATCACCAGTAAAGATGGAACTAGGCCCACAATAAACATGACTTTCCAGCCGTAAATGGGCATCAGAAAAAATGCTGCCATGCCTGCAAACATAAGACCGAGTGGGAATAAAACTTCATAGAGCAAGAAAAACTTACCGCGCTTTTCTGCACCAATAAACTCATTAATATAGGCACTCGCGACAGGTACTTCACCACCTGTTCCAATACCTTGTAAGAAACGGAAAATTAACAGTGACATTCCGCTCCACGCAAACAGACAAGAAATGTCCATTGCCACAAACAGTAAAATGGTAAAAGACAGTACTTTTAAACGACCGACTTTTTCGGCAAGTGAACCAAAAAAGATGGCACCGACCAGTTGCCCGACATAGCCCGCAGCAATGATCGCACCGACATAGGCAGGCGTCAGGTGCCATTCGGTAATGAGTTGGGGTAAAGCAAAGGCAATCGCAAGAACAGTATAGGCGTCAAAAAAGGTCGCTATACCAATGGTAATTCGCATAAATTGCAAACGTCCGGTGACTGGTAGCCGTTCAAGTCTTGCAATAATTTCCGCATTTTTTTGATGATGACTAATTGGTTCTACATCCGCTAGATTTGTCATCTTCTATCTCCTTATGACTACATTCCTCGTAGTTTTTTTGTTCTATTTCGCACTACCTGTTCACCACAGTTTGCATGCTTTTTATTATTATTTTTAAGTGACATGCCCGATGTTTGGCCTCAGGCAGCGTACAGGAAAAAAAGGCTAGCGTACATGCTAGCCCGAATAGAATTTAAGCAACGGCTTGGGTTAAATCGACCTTGCCAATTCCGGCTTGACGCATCGCATCATGAATTTCTTGCTCAGCACCATCTGCCAGTGGAAGCAATGGCGAACGCACAGTGGCATGGTCCAAAATTCCGCGAGCAACCAATGCATGTTTAAGTGCTACCGTGCCTTCCATGTGTGAACCACGGTGATAAACATTGCGAGTCACTGGTAAAAGTTGATCGTGAAGTGCACGTGCTTTGGCGTAATCTTTGGCTTTACCTGCTTTAATCATTTCAATTAAAAGCTCAGGGGCAATGTTGCCATAACCAACCAAAGCGCCGTCTACATCAAACATGGTGTGAAGCAAATATTCATCGTGGCACGTCAAAATCTGTAAGTCTGGACGTTCACGGCGAATAATTGGAATTTCGACATCCCAACGGCGCATGTTACGCACACCATTTTTCATGGCAAACACGCCTGGCTGTGCAGAAATATCGAGTAGGGTGTCTAGGTCGTAAGTGGCCTTCGTTGCGTCTGGGTATTGGAATAAAATAGATGGCAAACCACTTTCTTCATAAATCGCTTTATAGCGGTCTTGTGGTGCGCCTTTTTGATAGCCAAAACGCAACCAACCATGTGAAGGGTAAATTAAACCTGCCGAAGCACCAGCGCTGACTGCACGTTTTGCTTCTTCTGCTGCAACCGAAGTACCTTCGAGCGTAATCCCAGCGATTACGGGAATTTTGTCATCTACCGATTTAACAAAGCTTTCGATGACCTGCATTTGTTCTTTTTGCGACAAGAATGTTCCTTCACCTGCATGCCCAAGAACAACCAAGCCTTTCACACCATCAATACTGCCTAACCATGAACCTAAACGTTGAATTGCATTATGGTCTACTTGTCCGTCACGGGTAAAAGGAGTCACAGGTGCTGGGGTTAATCCACGTAAATCTAAACTCATAATCGTACTTCCTATACAGTGTAATTAAATATTCTCTGGTTCTTAATCTGACTTAAATCGTGTTGTAGAGAACATGATTGGAGTATAGAAATAGGTGAGCTATGTAGGAATTACCAATTCTTGAATTTCAGTTATACTGAAAATGTATAGCTCAAAATACTGCCTATTTACGATTTAGGAAGAATCGATGAATTATGAATTATGGAAAATATTTTTAGATGCGGTGGAACTCGGTAGCTTAAGTAAAGTCGCCATGCTGCATAACACCAACCAACCGCAAATCAGTCGGCAAATGAACGAACTTGAGGCCCAATGTGGCGGTCGTTTGTTTAACCGAACTGGACGCGGCGTCGAACTCACCGATTTAGGCCAGCATTTACTTCCTAAAATTCGTTCATGGCTGAACGTGACCGACCAACTTAATAATGAAATTTTGCACTCAACCGATACACCGATAGGTACGGTTCGTATTGCTAGTTTGCCGTCTACTGCACATCCGTTGTTATCGACTCTGTATAAAGTGCTTCAAGAGAAATATCCCTTAATTAAGCTGTCGGTGCGTGAAGGGCAAGGCGTGCATTTAGAAAAATGGCTTGAAGATGGCAGTGTCGATTTAGCCATACTTTATCGGTTTAACCCAACGCCTAAACAGGGCGATGTTTACCTTACCGAAGCTGATACTTACTTGGTCGGCTGTGAAGGAGATGCGCTCACTCAGGCCAATGAAGTCGAATTTAAAAAGGTAAGTCAGTTACCACTGGTCACGTTTTGTAGGCCAAGTAACTGGCGGAACTTTTTAGACCACATGGCTTATGAAAATGGGGTAGAACTAAATATTGTGTTTGAAGCGGACTCGATTAGTTTACAAACGCATTTGGTTTCCGAGTCTCGCATGTATACCATGCTGGGGCCACAAGCGTTAAAGAAGGCTAGCCAATACACCTCAATTCAAGCTGCAAAAATTATTAATCCCGCACTCAAGCGTTATATTTCTTTGTCTATTTCTAAACATGGCTATTTAACGCCTGCGTGTAAGGCGGTGATGGAAGAAATTAGGAATTTGGCCGATTTACTTTGAGAAAAGTGCAGTAAAGCGAGCGGGCAATTAATTTAATTTATTAAACAGTGATTTAAGTTTTACTTGAATTATTGCTTGACTTATTTAAATGATAATTATTATCATTTGTGGGTTCCTTGTTTTGAGTCCAATTGCTGTGAACAAAACTTCTTTGCTTGTAGATCAGTTATATAGAAGTCACCAAAGCTGGCTTCACCAATGGTTGAGACAAAAATTAGGTAATACTGATCAGGCCGCAGATCTGGTTCAGGACACATTTATTAAACTGCTACAAACCCGAGACGAGCTATTCGGCATTAAGGAACCGCGCGCCTATTTGACGTCGATTGCTAAAAACCTGCTGATTGACCAAGTACGCCGTAAACGCATTGAACAGGCTTATTTAGATGGCTTGAGTCAAATGGAATATATGCTTGAAGCGGTGGCTTCACCCGAAGACCAGATGCAAATTATTCAAGCGATTAACCAGCTTTGCAAAGCACTAGAAGGGGTTTCTGAAAAAGCACAGCAAGCTTTTATTTTGCATTATCTCGAAGGCTATACCCATAAAGAAATTGCCGAGCGTTTAAATGTATCGACCAAAATGATTCAAAAATATTTGGCGAGCTGTTTAATTCAGTGCTACCAAAACCGACAAGACATGGACGCTTGCATTTAAATGGCCATGGATAAAAGCAAACATCACCAACTGGTTGAAGAAGCCGCGCATTGGATTGTTCAACTGAGTTCGGATGATGAAAGCTCACGAAAAACTGCCAAGCAAAAATTTGAAGAGTGGAAAAAAACCAGTGAGCAACATCGCCAAGTGGCTGCCGATATTGAACAGTGTATTGGTTCAATTCAAAAACTTTCCCAAACCAGCGGACATAAAAAAGTCACCAAGGTTGCTCTTAAAGCTGGCCTAAGCTCAGGCAAAGCCTATAAACATTTGCGCGCAGGAACAGCTTTTGCTGTTGTGTTTGTTGCCATGACTGGGGCGTTATTTTATTTAACCGATACTACAGTGGCCTATGTGACTGCCGATATTCAAGGGCAATCGGGGCAGTGGACTACGCAAACCTTGCCAGACGGTTCACGTTTAATTTTACGTGGCAAAAGTGCAGTTAATCTTGATTTTAAAACCCACCAGCGAGTGGTTGAGTTGGTGCAAGGTCAAATTTATGTCGATGTTGCCAAAGATAAAACTAGACCGTTTTTGGTCAAAACCAGTCATGGGCAAATTCAGGCACTTGGCACAGCTTTTAGCGTTAGTTATGACCCTTCGGCAACCGAACTCAACATGTTGCACTCAAAGGTAAAAGTAGAAGCGACACAGATTAAAACGAGCCAATTGCATGCGACTCGCCAGGCCATTGTTGAAGCAGGGCAAGCTATTAAAATAGACCAAAATGGCGTACAAAAATTGCCTGCATTGAATGTTTATAACGAACAACAAAAATGGCAAAAGCATCAACTCATGGTAGAAAACCTGCCGCTGAATCAAGTGCTACAAGAGCTAGACCGTAACTACAAAGGCAAAATTATTTTTAATGATGCGGCACTGCAACATGTGCGGGTCAATGCTGTATTGCCTTTAGACCAAACCACAGAATCGCTTAAGCTTTTGGTTACGGTTTTTCCAAACCTGAAAATTAAACAAATCACGCCGTTTGTGGTCATGGTTTCTTTAAAATAATAAAAAATTAAATTTATTTTCGTTTTTAGGTTCCACTTTTTTGAAAGTCGTTCGTCATAGTAAGTAGAAGCAATAAATATGGATCATTTTAATCTGTTGGATTGAATGATTCTTATTACGATTTACTGGGGCGGGGCAAATGAAAAAAGTGGGAACGGGGCAAAAGCGGAATCGATCGATTTTTCGATTCTCAACATTGGCGTTTGCCATACATGCTGTGTCGATGGGGGGGCTTGTTACGCTACCTATGCAGCAGGCCTATGCAGAAACAGCTGGAGTTAAAAGCTATAACATTCCTGCTGGTCGCCTTGCTAACGTATTGAATCAGTTTGCCGAACAATCGGGTACTTCAATTGCAATGGATGCTCAGCAACTCCAAGGGTTACATAGCCTAGGCTTAAAAGGCAATTTTGTTGTTGAGCAAGGTTTTGAGCAGCTTTTAAAAGCAACCGAATTTAATGCTGTAAAGGTTGGGCAGGGCTACACACTCAGCAAAAAATCTACACCTCGGGTAAGTTCATCTAAGGTTCAGGCCGCTAGCCTGCCGCCAAGTAGTGCCGTAATTGAAGAAGATGCATCGGTACGACTTACGCCAATTGTGGTGTACGGCAAAGAAGACCGTGACACAGAAGGCTATAACAAAGTGTATGACGCAAACCGCTCTTCGGTCTATGCGGGCAAAGACTATGTCGAGCGCTTTAAGGGAACCAACCCAGCCGATGTTTTACAAGGCATGGTGGGAGTCTATAGTGGCGATGCCCGTAACAGTGGCGCACTCGACCCAAGTGTACGTGGTGTGCAGGGCGTTGGCCGTGTGCCTTTAACCATTGATGGTACCGAACAGTCAATTGCGGTATGGCGTGGTTACAACGGGGTAAACAACCGCAACTATATCGACCCCAATCTCATTGCGGGCATTGAAGTCATTAAAGGCCCATCTTTAGAGCGCAATACCACGACTTCTGTTGGCGGCGGTGTAGTCGTTAAAACGCTAGAGGCCGATGATATTGTTCGTCCGGGTAAGTCTTTTGGTGCCGAGTTAAAAGTAGAAGGTTCAACAAACTCAATCGATCCATCTTTGCCAGACATGAGTAAAGTAGGCCAAAACTACGATAACACAACGCCTTGGATCGATATGAATGGGGCCAAATATGACCCCGATATTTATAAAAAGAACCGGACCAGAAGTGATAACTCTCATTTTTCGGGCGATGACTTGGCGGGCCGACTGGCAATTGCCACCAAGCAAGATAAATTCGATTTACTGGCAGTTTATGCAGTACGTGAGCGCGGTAATTATTTTTCGGGGACACATGGCGCGGGCTACTATAAACGAGCGACGCCAGACAGTAGCCTCGACTTTATTCCTTACTTTGCCTATGCCTATCAACCGGGCGATGAAGTTCCCAACACTTCAAGCCATATGGAGTCGTGGTTATTAAAAGGGACCTATCGCCCAACAGATAACCAGACCCTTAAACTGACTTACCGAGATACCAAAAATATTTTTGGTGAAATTATGCCGTCTCGAATTGTTTGGGGCATTACGCCTGATTTGGGTGTTCCGCAGTGGCCTTTAAGCAATATTCACTCTAAAGCCTATAGTCTCGAATATAAATTTAAGCCTGAGAATAATCGCTGGATTGATTTTTATGCCAACATTTGGCAAACCGATACCGAAAGCCAGACATACACACGTGGTGGGTGGCCAACCACAATCGACTTTCGAGATAACACCATTATTAACACGGCGATAAGCCATTCTGACAATACGCGTAAAGGCATTACGGTCAGTAATAAAACTCGTTTGTTAGACCAGCTTGATTTGACGCTCGGTGGAAGTTTCTTAAAAGAAAAGCTGACGTCCGACGATATATATGGCGAATTTGGTCCAAGTTATTCGCTTTATCAGGCACTGCCACGGGCAGGGCGCCGTGAGGAAAAAACGTTCGACTTTAACTTTAATTATCGACCACTGTCTTGGTTAAGTTTTGATGCGGGTATGCGTTATCGCTCGTATTGGGCTGTTGATGACTTTTTAAATAAGTCTTTGCAGAGTGAGATTGACCCGAGTTTAAATCCGCTGTTTACCAAAAAAAGTAGGCTTAAAGAATATACCTTTGAATATCAAACCATGCCTGAGAGTTACACCTCGACTCAGCAGCGTTTAATCAATGTTTTAAAACAGCGCTATGCCTCAAAAAATCCTGAGTGGGATGGGCAGCTCGGCACTGTACCTGCATCAGAGAGCACGTTGTATAACATGATCTGGTCACAGAAAAATACGCTGAGCTGGAAAGCAGATGCAAATGGGCAATTGTCGCTTGCCGATAATCCTTTAAACCAACTCAATGCCTCTGGCCAAAAGTACGTCGTAACTGGCGGAAACTTTATGTCGGTGGTAGACCAAGTTCCGGTTGAGTCTGCCGACAAAGTTAAAGATAGCGGCTGGGCACCGCAGTTAGGCGCCTCAATTCATCTCACGCCAAACAGCAGAATCTATGCACGCTATGCAGAGGAATATCGCTTACCAAGTTTGTTTGAAAGCACTGTCGGTTTTTCTGCCATGTTGCCATATCAAGCAATCAAACCTGAACACGCTTTTAATTACGAAGTGGGTTATGTCTATGACATGCGTGATTGGTTCAGCACAGCGCGCAATGCCGACATTAAGCTCGCTTATTACTACAACAAAACCAAAAATGTGATTGAGCGTGACCAAAACCTTATTTTTACCAATATGGATGAGCAAAAACTATCAGGTCTAGAGTTACAAAGTCGTTTTGATAATGGTGGTTTTTTCACAGACTTGAGCGTGGCCTATAACTTAAAAAATGAAGTGTGTGACACCAATAGCGCCATTAACAAAATGATTTTAGGCGGTACGGTTCAAACCGAGCAGGGCCTTGCGTTCCGCGAACCGTATCAGCGTTGTGTCGATGACGGTTTCCCAAATGGCTACTTAGTAACAATGGCTACTCCTGAACTGAGTTTCCACGGTTTGCTTGGCGCACGCTTTTTTGATGAAAAGTTAGAGCTCGGTGCACGTGCAACATTCTATAAAGCTTATGAAAGCCCACTACGCAAAAACAATGATGCTAGTGTCAATAAAGGCTATTACCTCAATGTGCCTTTGGCTTGGGATGACACGTGGATTTTTGATGCCTATGCGCGTTATCAGGTCGATAACTACAACACGGTTGAATTTGTCGGCAGTAATCTTTCTAACCAGTTTTATATCGATCCTTTAACTCGTAGTGCCATGGCCGCACCTGGCCGAACGATGAAAATTAGTTGGACCACCAAATTTTAAACAGAATTTGATTCCCTCTACACATACATAAAAGGGGAGTCAGGTAACGGTAAATAATAATATTGAATGATTATTATTTACAAAAAAGACCGAGTAGGTTTGCAGCTGGGCCTACTCAATAAACTAAAAATAGCGAAATCGTTATTTTAAATTAAACAATAACTTAGTTTTAAAAAAGATGGAGTAACAACAAATGAAAATCTCTCAATTGTTCTTGGGTCTCGTTGCTTGTTCAACTGCATTTGCTTATGCAGGAATTGATGGTATTTCGAGTAATGAAAGTAACATCAAAATCGGTGCTGCTGCCAATGCAAACCATCCGGGTGGTGTAGCAGCGGTGTCGGTTCAAGCTGCCGGTGCACCATATAACGCTTTTACAGGTTTTAGTTCGTTAAAAGGTTTGGCTCAGGCTTTTGCTGCGCAGGGAACGAGTAATACCAATGTAACGGTTGGCAGCAAAACCTTTAATATTTCGCATATTCCAGTGTCTGCAATGCCACCTTCACACAGTGCGTTAGGTAATTTTAACTTTGGTCAGGTGGGCACACAGGAAGTCTATTTTGGTGAATGGTGGAAAGCGGGCGACACGTCGGCAAGCGCGAGCCATACTGTTTACTACGCGGGTGATAACACCAATACCACGGTTCCAACCGCGGGTACTGCAACTTATACCGTTGCAGGGATTAACGGTTCTGGAAGCAATCTGTTAAGTGGTACGTTCACGGCAAATTATGGCGCGGGTACACTTGAAGGAACGCTTACCGGAACAGGTACGGCTGTTTCATCATTAAGCCTAGATGGTGTGGCATTTAACCCGGGTACTGCTGCGTTTGCAGGTTTGGCAACGGCTAACGGTACGGCTGGTGTCGACAACTCTGGTGTGGTGCAAGGTCAATTCTTTGGTGCAAATGCTTCGGCTTTAGCGGGTATTGCCCAGTTTGATAACGTGTCTTACAACACTGCATTTGGCGGTGCTAAAAATTAATGAATGCGAAAGGAATCTACACACGTAGATTCCTTTCGTTTTTGGGCTTTTGCTTGGTTGCTTCAGGTTTATTGTTTTATGAAACGAACGCTTTTGTGCTGTCTGACATTGTTGAGTTGTCCATTTTTATATGCCGATGAAGACACACAGCTTCGTCTTAATCAAAGCTTGGACCAAACACTTTTACAAGAACAGCGCCAGTTTCATGAGCAGGGAACCATTCGTAGTACCGAGCAATTACCTAAACTTCAAATTAATGGACAAGAATACAGTGTTGAGCAAAACCCGAATGATCTTGCCAAGGCGTTATATTTGGCAGTCATGCAAAAACAGTGGCTCAAAGCCAAGGTTTATTTAGAACATTATAAGAAATATGTTGGCTATGATCGGGCTTTAACCGACTTTGCCGAAGGGGCAGTTGCACGTTCTCAGGGGCAACTGAAATTGGCTGAACAAAAATTTCAAAGCAGCCTAAAACAACAACCTCATAATTTAATTTGTGAACTTGAGTTAGCGCGCGTGCTGTTTGAACAACAGAAAAATAAGGAAGCAGCACGCCTTTTTATTTCCATTCAAGACAAACTGAAACAAAGTGACCCTGCGGTAATCCCGTCTGGGGTTTTAACAACAGTGAATACTTTTGTTCAGGCATTAAAAAAACGAGACTCTTGGCAAGGCTCGGTTTCAGCGGGTTATACCTATGTCAGTAATTTAAATAGTTCCTCTGAACAGAGTAAAACATGGACGCTTTATGGCAAAGATAGTAAAGGTAATATTATCCCGATTGAGCAAGTTACCCGTGGGACGCCTAAAGCTGAGTCGGCAACGGGTTTAGATTACGAAGCCAGTCTGATTAAACGCTATGCGATTAAGGGGCATCATGGCGTGGCTTTACGTGCGCTGGCGTTTGGACAGTCCTATAACGACCACGCGGCATTTAATGAATCTACCATTAACATTAATGCAGGCTACAGCTACTTTGACTTAAAAAATCAAATTGGGGTGAGTCCGCTATTTGAACATAAACGTTATGGCAATGATGGCCTTTACAATGCGTGGGGTGCACGTGCCGAGTGGATGCATTTTATCTCGGCAGATAAAGCCTTCAAGCTTGAGGCTGAGAGTAAAGATTTAAATTATCAGAAATATAAAACCCTAGATGGGGTAGAAAGCTCAGCTTTTGCTACTTTTTGGAAAATCCTCCCAAATCAGTGGACCGTTTTTAGTGGTTTAGACGTAGTCGACCATTCGACCCAAGAAAAATATATGGCTGCCTACCAACAGCAAGGTGTGCGTTTAGGCTTAAGTAAGTCTTGGAGTGCTGGTTTTAACACTACTTTATTGAGTTCTTACCGTTGGCGCCAGTTTGACAAATATGCAGAAACTTTCTTAGCACGCCGTCATGATTTTGAACAGAATTATACCTTTGTTATGCAAATGCCGCGCTTTGAGTTTTATGGCATGACGCCTAATTTAACCTATCGCTATAACCATAATAAAAGCAATGTCGATTGGCTGTATTCCTACGATAAACACAACATTAGCCTCAAGCTTGAGCATCGTTTTTAGGGAATAAGTCATGAAATCAAAATCTTTATTCCCAACACATAAGCCGATGGTTATGTTGCCTTTATTACAAGGGCCGAAGCATTTTTATAAGTGCTTAACCGTAGTGGTGGTGATTGGTCTGCATGTGTTTGTTATCTGGATGCTGAGTCATTTAATTGAACCTTATACTTTTCAAGCATCGCCAAAAGTAGATGCATTAAAAGTAAGTTTTGTGTCATTAGCGCCTGCTAAAAAGCCATCGACTGAAAAGACCGAAAGCCAACCTAAAAAAAGTGTAACGCCTCAATCTACTTTAAACAGTTCGGTATCTCATGCGCCCGATCAGCCAAAAAACTCGCCTACCAATGTTCAAACATTAGCGTCAAAAACTGCCTCTAAAGAGGTCGTGCAAAATAATTTAAATGACAAACAGCAAGCACAACCAAAAACGACTTTAAACAATTCAGCTTCAATCCAATTAGCGCAGCCTACAGAACGGCGAGCGGCTCATAACGATAAAAAACTGAGTTCGGCAGAACTTGAACAAACGCAAACTGAGCATTTGCCACAAAACATCAATAGCGAAGCCAAAAGTGGCGGTGTCAAAACACCCGCAATGCAGCAAGAGTATTCCAAAGCACCGAGCACTCAAGTTGAACACGATGATGTTGTTCAGGTGAGTAGTGTAGATGTGCTGAGTTTTGGCGGGCTTGACTATGATGACCGCGAGTTAAAACAACAGAATCGTTTGGTTGAGCTTCGGATTCGCATTAATGAAAAAGGCCAGCCGATCGACATCCAATTACGTCAAAGTTCAGGCATTCAAAGCCTTGATGAACGGGTCATGCAAGCTACACGTAAATCCAGATTTAAACCCCACAAAATTAATGGTCGAGCCGTGACCATTGTTGTGGATTTTCCAGTCCAACTCAAACTCAATCGGGGCCGTTAACCGATGAGCGATATCTATTTTGCAGGAGAAAGATGATGAACTCATCTACAGACCAAATCATTAGCAACAGCTTGTCTTTACGTTTGAAACAAGAAACTGCTGCTGAACACGAACGTATGCATCAATTAATGTCAGAGGCAAAGGTATTTTCAAGTAAAGAAAAATACGCGCAATTTACGTTGTCTCAATATTATTTCCAGCGTGAAATTGAACATCTTTTTGAAAAAGAGGGTGTGGCAGGACTGATTCCAGACCTCGACATTCGTGGCCGCTCAAAACAAGCACTTGCTGATTTAAATGATTTGGGTATTCAACCTAATGAACCGCAATTACAGAGTGAAAACGTACAACTACCCGAAGCTTTAGGCTGGATTTATGTGTCTGAAGGTTCAACTTTAGGGGCTGCATTTTTATTTAAAGAAGCTCAAAAGCATTTGGGTTTTTCTGAAACGTTTGCTGCGCGTAATTTAGCGGCCTATCCCGAAGGACGCGCTAAAGTCTGGAAACGTTTTGTTCAAGCACTTGATGAAACAGGCTTTGACCAAACCCAGCAAGACCGAGTCGTTCAGGGAGCTTTAGATGCCTTTGGATATTTTGGTCAAGCGCTTGATCAGCTTGATGAATTGAAATAATAAAAAGTGGATAAAGGGAATACCCGATATGGACAAACTCAATCAAGTAAATGTGATCGTAAAACATGAGCAGTCGCTAGCACCTGCTCAACCAGTCAGTAAGCTTGCCCGTTCTGTTTGGGCGCGTTGGGTGTTTATTGGTTTGGCTTGGTTGTGTATTGCGCTTGGCATATTGGGTATTTTTATTCCGGGTTTACCCACCGTTGATTTTATAATTTTGGCTGTGTTCTTTGCGGCTCGAGGCTCTGAAAAACTTCATCAATGGTTTCGAAATCATCGTTATATCGGTCCACTCATTCGCGAGTGGCAAGAACATCGACGTATTCCTAAAAAAGCAAAATACATCTCGACGTTGAGTATGAGTTTGGCTGCGGGACTGATGATTTGGACTATTCCACATCCGTGGTTTGTCTATCCGGCAATTTTATGTATGGCAGGGGTATTGGTGTGGATGTGGCTTAAAAAATGAAAGAATTATGATTGGCACTGTTGCATAGTACGCTTCATGGTTTTTACAAAATCACGCGGTACTTCAGGGCTTTGTAAACTTAAACTGCCAAGTTTATGCATGAGTTTAGGAGAGTATTGACGTTCTAAACGATGATAAATACATGTACAACTTGCACGGCTATGACCTGCTGCCATACATTTTAAATAGAAATCACGTTGAGCATTATTTTTTTGACCCGCGAAGGCAATAGATGCAAATAATAATCCACCTAGAAAAACTGAAAAATTATAAAGTGACATATATCTACTCTTGGTTGTTGTTTTTCATTATCCATATCTTGGCATAACTTTTTCAGGTTCAAAACCAATTGATATCAACTTGCGGCTTCATCATAGTTATAACAGTTTTAGAGGTCAAATTGATTTGAAGTTGAGAACCGTTTATTGTTTTAAAAACACTCAATTTTAATTGTTGCCATTTTAAAGACAGTGTTGCGACATTACACACCCTATTTTTTTACATCATTTTTTGTTTTCATAAACACTTTAGTATTACTTATTTTTTAAATCATTTATATACAACTTACTAGTTTTAAAACTCTAATTTAACAGGATATTTTATATGGCAGATACCCCAATTCAAAAAGAGACAGAAAGTACCTGGGCAATATGTCGAGATCCTGTTTTGTTGACTATGGTGGGTGGGGCAATTGATACCATAGGTTTTATTGCGCTGTTTGGTTTTTTTACCGCGCATGTTACGGGAAACTTAGTATTGGCAGGTGCTGCATGGGTTAAAGGCGGCGCTGGCATATGGATTAAGCTTGCTGCTATTCCGCTATTTATTTTGACGGTGGTGATCACGAAACTGTTAATTGACCGTAGTCAGGTTAAGCACAAAACCCTGTCTTATTTATTTTTATTTGAAGCTATTTTTCTATGTGCCTTTATGGTTGCAGGACTTTACTTTGAACCATTTAAAAATCCGGATGCATTAACAGTTGCAGTAACAGGCGGGTTGGGTTTAATTGCTTTGGCTATTCGTAATACGTCCAGCAAAACCCTCATTAAAAATATTAGCCCAAGTACCATGATGACAGGCAACACCACGCAACTTGGTATTGATATTGCCAACTTGCTTAAAAACAATAATGCAGCAAATCGGGCAAGTTTTCTAAAAAGTGCCAGTATTGTGATTGGTTTTGTAATTGGTGCTTTCTTGGGAGCGATACTCTATGTCTATTTTGACTTCTGGAGTGTAGCGCCATTTATTTTACCAATTTTCTATTTCTCATATTTAGCTTCACAGCAGAAGTTTAACCAAGCTTGATTAGAAAAAATAATAAATTAGCCTGAATTAAAATGAGTTCAGGCTTTTTTTCGCAATAAAGGAAAATGGAAGCTGAACCGAAATTGTTCGTTCACTGCTTTACAGGCATAATGACCAGATGGGGAATACATTCGATTAAGGAATGCACAATGACAAAGTCTTATCATTATTCAATCATAACAATAATGGCTTTGCTCAGTGGCTGTCAGGTCATTAATTTAAAAGAAAGTAATTTAAGCAATGCTTTAAAAAGTAAGAATGAAAGTATTCTGACCGATGGCACCTTAAGTCATCAAACTCAAAACTTGCTGTATTTAGTTAAAAAAAATGAAAAATCTTGTCTGCAAAATTTTGATGATTGTTTAAATAAAATTCAAAGTTTGTCTGAAAATAGCAGTCGAGAAGAACGCTATGCTGCGCTCAGTGAAATTTATTTGGCAAAAGCTTTAGACGTCGGACGTAATAGCCAATGTAATGTCATTAATAAAAGTAGTAGTTGCATTGAGCAAGAGTTAGCGCTGTTTGATAAAAGCTTGCGCTATAGTTATGTCTATTTATTTGACTCTGAAGAATCACCGTTTGATCGTGTATTTGACCATCGCCAAAATCAGGTGCGTATTTTTTATAACGTGGCTTTGTCGAAGCTCATGACCACGTATTTTAATCATTTAAATACGCATCGTTTTCCACCGCTGCTTAAAGCAGAT
Organism: Acinetobacter sp. ACIN00229; assembly: GCF_016106645.1. Lineage (NCBI taxonomy): Bacteria > Pseudomonadati > Pseudomonadota > Gammaproteobacteria > Moraxellales > Moraxellaceae > Acinetobacter > Acinetobacter sp. ACIN00229. The sequence goes on along the minus strand of NZ_JADWOM010000001.1, from coordinate 309,416 downwards.
GGGCATGAGTACCACGTCAATTTTGATCATGCTGTAGATGTACAAAAAATTGAAGTCGATACTTTTCGCTCTAGCTATAACATGAACTTTTCTGGTTTTAATACCGTTAACCGTAAGGATGGTTTAGGGGCAGAGTTTATTGTCGGGCGTAAAGAAAATGATGTAAATCACGGCTTCATTTTAGACCCCGATGCTTTTTACGCTCACCAGAATAATCCGAACATCCATTTACCGCGCTTCTTTCCAGTCACTGCCATTGCTTACCCAAAACAAAAAGCCACAGCAGAACAGGTCATTGCTGGAGCAGATTTAGAAATTGCGATGTTTGATCCATATCGACAAGACCGCGTAAAGGTTGAAGGTGTGGACTATCCGCTTACTGCAAACTATTCGGCGCCTTATGGGCTATGGCTGTCAAAATATAATTTAGGCGCAGCAGGTTATTGGTCTTTAATTAATAAAGAAAACAATTTAATCATGCCGCATTTATATATGCTGGAACCCTTTAACCCGAATAAGAAAATCATTGTATTTATTCATGGCTTGGCAAGTAGCCCAGAGGCGTGGGTGAGTCTAACCAATGACATTATGGGCGATGCTGAATTAAGGAATAACTATCAAGTCTGGCAGGTGTTTTATTCAACCAATATGCCGATTTTTGAAAGTCGTTTTCAGATTTATTCTTTGCTGAATCAAGCTTTTCAAAATGTTGCTAAAGACAGCTACGCTGCACATGATGCAGTGTTAGTCGGACATAGTATGGGCGGAGTGATTAGCCGTTTATTGGTAAGTGATGCCGATGTTTCAGAGCAAGCCATGCAAAAAATGAATGAAGCCCAGCTAAACAGTTTAAAAGAAAATCCTGTGGTGCTAGAGCGTTTTCAGTTCAAAGCGTTGCCTTATTTTAAGCGGGTTGTTTTTGTTTCGGCACCGCATCATGGTACTGACTATGCTGACCGATGGTTTACCCAAATTGCCCGCCGTATTATTCGTTTGCCAGCTGACTTTTTTATTGCAGTTGAAATGAGAGATGAGAAAAACACAAAGCTCAGAAAAGGTTTAATTGAAAATGGGGCGAGTAATTTAAGTCGTTCTTCTAACTTTATGCAGCTTACGCAAGCCATTCCACCATCGTCCAATGTGGTCTATCACTCGATTATGGGGAATATAAATGGGACGACTGATAAGTTAAAAAGCAGCGATGGGATTGTGCCATATCAAAGTTCACATTTAGGTGGTGAACAGTCGGAACTGATGATTAAGGGTGGGCATTCGATTCAAACTACCCCAGAAGCGATTTTAGAATTACGCCGTATTTTACGGTTGCATTTAAAGCAGTCACAGCCTTTAAAATAGAATTTTTTGATTTAGAAAACCACTGCTGAAATGACTCAACAGTGGTTGAAATGATTAATTAAGCTGATTTTGTTTGAGCGATTTTTTATGCTCGAAATAGCTGATGGAAAAAATAATCAAGCCGACCAAATACAACACTACAGACAGAAGTAATAAATCTAATCCTGCCGCATAGAGCAACCAAAGTGCATAAATGGAAGCGACACTTGCAATGGCAATATGCGGCGTGCGTTTATGGCGAATGGATTCTTTAAGATAAAAAGCCGACACCAGAAAATAAGGCAGCAAAATCATCACTGATGAAATTAATAAAAGCTGGGTGTAATTTTTATTGAAAAAATACACAGCAATCAATGCACCTTGCACGACAATGGTGGTTAGCCAAAGTGATGAAATGGGTACATTATTTTGATTATTCTTTAAAAATAATTTCGGGAATGCACCATTTTTTGCAGCCAAATATGGAATTTCAGTGGCGAATAACGTCCAGCTTAAATAAGACGAAGAAACTGAAATAATAAGCCCGATAGTAATAACAATCGTGCCCGGTAAACCGATGAGTTGCTGCAAAATGGTTGCCATTGATGGGTTGTGCATGCCAGCAAGAGCCTCACGACTCACCACGCCATAAGCCAATACGGTCACCATGACGTAAAAACTTAACGCCAGTAACACACCTAAAATGGTCGCTTTACCAATGTCATGACGTTTTTTTGCACGAGATGATAAAACCACAGCACCTTCAATACCGGTAAATACCCAAAGGGTAATGAGCATTAGGTCTTTCACTTGCTGCCAAAGCGGAACTTTTAAAGAGAAGTCATTTAAGTTGAGTTTGAACAAATCAAACTTAAAGGCAATGAAAGTAAAGAAGATGAAAACCACCATTGGAATGATTTTGGCAATGGTTGCCAGTAAATTCACAATCGCAGCTTCTTTAATGCCTCGACTCACTAACCAGTGCACCAGCCATACAAAAATGCTTGAACCAATCAGAGAGTAGAGTGTATTGCCTTCACCAAAAATAATATGGTCTTTACTATCGGTAAACATGCCGACGCCTGAAAAGGCAATCACCACATAACCGACAATACCAATGGTAGTACATAACCAATAGCCCCACGCCGAGCAAAAACCAATCAGGTCTCCAAAACCTTCCCGCGCATAGTTATAAATACCACCGTCAAGATCTGGTCGTTGACGCGTTAAATGCAATAGCGTGAGGGCCAAGAAAATAATGCCGACCCCGGTAATGAGCCATGCAACAAGAAGGGCAGAGCCGTTAGCGACTTGAGCCATATTTTGGGGTAGGCTAAATACGCCTGACCCCACCATAGAACTAAAGACCAGCGCTGTAAGAGACAATAGTCCAATTTTGGCAGCAGACATGGTATTTATTCTTTAAAAAATTGAGAAAGTTCAGCAATGTGTTCTGGACCAATGCCACAGCAACCGCCGACTAGACTTGCACCTGCTTTCTGCCATTGTTTAGCAAAACCAAGATAAGCTGGAGCGTCTAAGTCTTTACGAATTTCATCCAGACCATCGTTGGCAGTAGCGCTTTCATCTTGCGGTGGGAAGGCGTTGGCATAAGCACCAATCTGCACTGACTCTGGAATGAGTCCTTTAATTTGATTAATTGCTTGCAAGATCACTTCAGGTTGGCAGCAGTTAAATAACACTGCTTTAGCATTTGATTGTTTGATGAAATCAGCCACTTGTTGCATGTTTTCGCCAGAGCGAAGTAATGCTTGTTCGTGTTTAATTTCATCTTGCAGCGTGAATGACACCCAATAGTCTTTACCATCTTTTGGTAATAGCGCATGCACTGTTTCGACTTCTTTTAAGCACGATTGAGTTTCAGCGAGCCAAAAATCAACCTCTGGTGCCAATGTGTTAATGATTGGCTCAGCAAGGTTTTTAGCTTGTTCAGGTTGGAACAAGTCTGCACGGTAAGAGCCAAATAACGGCGGTAAGCAGCCTGCAATTTTGACATTTTTGCCGCTTTCTTTAACTGCATTTTTTGCTTGTTCGATTGCAACTTGAATTAAACGCACGCCGTCAGTTTCAAAGCGTTCTTGTCCGATATGAAAAGGCACAACAGCGTAGTTGTTAGTCGTAATGACTTCTGAACCTGCGTTAATAAAATCGAGATGTACTTCTTTTACTGTTTCTGGTGCTTCAATCAGTGCAAGAGCAGACCATTCTGGTTGACGAAACGGAGCGCCACGACGGGCCAATTCACGGCCTAAACCGCCATCTAAAATCTTCATAAATTACAACATAAAGGGAGAAAAAATATTTGATTAATCTAGCGTGTAGATGAGCCGTGTTCAATCGCGAATATGCTCGATATATTTCTAAATAAATTAGATTGTTATGAATATTTTTTCTTAAAAGGATTTCTGTAGATGATGTTCAGTTTTACTGATGAACTTCATGTGAAAAAGAACACGTATTTAATTGAAAATATAGAATAAAAAATAATCTTACAATGCGCCAAATTGTTGCCAGCTTTCACCTGTGTGCTGGGTTTGATAATAGGCTTGAAGTTGTTTTAGCTGGGTAAAATGTATGCTACACCAAATCAATAAACTGATTAATAATAAAAGCTTACATAAGCTGCGAGTCTTGTTCTGATAAATAAAAGCAAGCACAGCAAAAAACAGTGCAGGTAAAAATATAAAGAGCTGAATAGGCGAGAAAAATAAATGAGCAGTACTGAAATATAACGCCGCTGAACTCATCAGCACATTTAAAACCGAGCATAGCTTTTGATATTTACCGAGCTTAAATGTATAAGCTGTTATAGCAAGTAACACTGCTGAGCTGACATAAATGGCTGTACCACCAATCATCCACATATAAAAACCGCTTACCAAAAGATAAGCCAGTAGCAAAACAAGCACGAGCTTAAAACAAAATGACAAGAGGCGAGGTGATGAGTTTAAAGGCGTCATAGCAAATCTAAATATCTCAAGTGAGGGCTTAAAAAACAAAAGGACGAATCGAAATTCATCCTTTTGATATTTTATTTATACATCGTCAAACTTAGTTTGCTTTTGCAACTGGGGCAGCAGCAGTTTCATCGTTTGCAGCTTTGAACGGAGATGTATAGTTCAAGCCAAGCGTAGAACTTGTGTACTGACGAACTTTGTCGAGTAACACAGGGTCTTTGCTTAAGTCTTGTTTGTAAGACACTACAATTTCATGAAGCTTCTGATTCCACTTACCTTCAGTTTGCTGAGGGAACGCTTTTTCAAGTAAGTTAAGCATGATGTATGGAGAAGTCGAAGCACCCGGAGACGCACCTAACAATGCAGTTACAGCACCATCTTTAGACGCAAAGATTTCTGTACCGAATTGAAGCGTTGCTGGTTTACCCGGCTCTTTTTTGATGATCTGAACACGTTGACCACCTTGGCTTAAACGCCAGTCTTCAGCTTTCGCATCTGGGTAGTATTTACGAAGTTCATTTAGACGATCTTCATCTGACATCATTACTTGGCTCACCAAGTATTTAACAAGATCAAGGTTTTCCAAGCCAACAGTAGTCATTGGTAAAACGTTGTTTTTGTTAGTTGATGCAAGCAAATCAAGCTGAGAACCATTTTTCAGGAACTTGTTTGAATACGTTGCAAATGGTCCAAACAATACATATTTTTTACCGTCGATATAACGTGTATCAATATGTGGTACAGACATTGGAGGAGCACCAAGTTCAGCACGGCCATAAACTTTTGCTGTGTGCTGAGCAGTAATTGCTGGGTTATCAGTAATTAAGAACTCACCACCAACAGGGAAGCCAGCATATTGTTTCGCTTCTGGTAAACCAGTAAGTTGCAATAATTTAACTGCTGCGCCACCTGCACCAATAAATACAAAACGTGTTTTAACGTGATCTACTTTACCGGTTTTCAAATTTTTGAAAGACACAGTCCAAGTTTTGTCATCATTTTGGCTGATGCCAGTCACTTCAGTTGAAGTCTGTAATTTGAAATTCGGGTTTTGGTCTAAACGATTCACTAATTGTTTAGTGATAGAACCATAGTTTACGTCAGAGCCAACATCCATACGGGTCGCTGCAACTTTTTGACTAGGGTCACGATCGTTCATTACTAAAGGTGCCCATTGTTTAATCACAGCTGGGTCTTCAGTAAATTTCATGCCTTTGAACAACGGGCTTTGAATCATTGCAGCATAACGTTTTTCTAAGAATTGAACGTTATCGCCCCAAACGAAAGCAATGTGCGGAACTGGGTTAATGAATGATTTAGGTTCAGCTAAAACGCCTTGTTTTACCTGATATGACCAGAACTGTTTTGCTACTTCAAACTGAGAAGCAACTTTTTCAGCTTTGACAATTTCCATCTTACCGTTTTTTTCTTCGGTATAGTTCATTTCCATAAAGCCAGAGTGGCCTGTTCCGGCATTGTTAAAGCCGTTTGAACTTTCTTGAGCAACTTGGTCAAGACGCTCATACATACGAATTTGCCAGTTTGGTTCAAGCTCAGTTAAATAAGTACCAAGAGTGGCACTCATGATGCCGCCGCCAACAAGAACAGCATCAACAACTGGCTCATCTTTTGCAGTTTCGACTTGTTTTGACGCAGTTGGTCTAAACAAGAAAACAATACCTGCAATTAAAATAAGAATGATTAATACCAGAAGGTATTTCAAAAACTTTTTCATGTAAGGGGGACCTTAAAATAAGTTATTTGAGTCACTTAAGGAGTGAGGAAACCTAGACAGCGTATCCAGACAAAATGGATATAAATGCGAAACTGAATTCTCAAAATTAGAGAACTTCGAAAAAAATAAAAATGACTTGGGATTATCGCAAACACTCTATATTTTAGACTAATTTTGCATTGACAAGACAATTTTTATAATAAATGGGGTTCATCAAAATCATAAATATGATTTATATTTAATCAATTTGAGCTTTTGTAAGATAGTTTAAGTTAATTTTTTTTATTTTAAGTATTTGAAATTAAAATAATAATATTGATTTGACTAAAGTTAAATCATTTGAAGAATATTTGCCTATAAAAATAGATTAATTTTTATTTCATCCCATATTGATGTAAATAAGCTCCTTACACATGCTTATTTTCTGTCATACATAGTTCTTATTAATATTGGCTCAATGAATATGAAATTAAGGGCATATCTCTGCATAAGAAATATGCCCTTTAAGATTTTATGGTGCTACATAGAATGGTGCAGTTGAACGTGGTAATGCTTCACGTCCACGAATCTGGTCTGCAATTTTCTCGGCAATCATAATGGTGGTTGCATTTAAGTTACCGGTAATAATCAGCGGCATGATTGAGGCATCAACTACACGCAAACCATTCATACCGTGTACGCGACCTTGACCATCTACGACAGCCATTTCGTCTTCGCCCATCTTACAGCTACAAGATGGATGGTAAGCAGTTTCTGCGTGGTTACGAACAAAGTCATCAAGCTCTGCATCAGTTTGCAAATGTTTACCCGGACTAATTTCTTCACCACGATATGGATCAAGTGCAGGTTGCTGCATGATTTCACGTGTAATTCGAATCGCATCACGGAACTCACGCCAGTCTTGTTCAGTCGACATGTAGTTAAACAAGATACTTGGATGCTCAAACGGATCTTTTGATTTCAGTCTAATACGACCACGTGAAGGTGAACGCATTGAACCGACGTGTGCTTGGAAACCATGTTCTTTCACGGCATTACTACCGTTGTAGTTAATGGCAACTGGCAAGAAATGGTACTGAATGTTTGGCCATTTGAACTCGTCCGAACTACGGATAAATCCGCCCGCTTCAAACTGGTTGCTTGCACCAATACCTGTGCCGTTAAATAACCACTCGGCACCAATCGCAGGTTGGTTATACCATTTCAAGGCAGGGTATAAAGAAACGGGTTGCTTACATTTATACTGTAAGTACATTTCCAAGTGGTCTTGCAGGTTTTCACCTACACCCGGTAAATCATGAACGACATCAATGTCCATTGATTTTAAGAAATTGCTTTCGCCAACACCCGAGCGCTGTAAAATTTGTGGTGAAGCAATTGCGCCTGCACACAGTAACACTTCGCGTTTAGCCAGAGCACGTTGTAAGTTGTTTTGATCGGCGCCAATAATATATTCAACACCAATCGCTTGTTTTTGATTAAACAAGATTTTATTGGTCGTGGCATGAGTCAAAATAGTCAGGTTTGGACGACCTTTTGCCATATCCAAATAACCACGTGCAGTACTTGAACGGCGACCTTTTGGGGTAACCGTGCGGTCCATTGGACCAAAGCCTTCTTGTTGGTAACCATTTAAGTCGTCAGTACGTGGGTAACCTGCCTGTACACCGGCTTCAACCATGGCATGGAACAAGACATTGTTGCCATTTTTCGGCGTAGCAACCGACACAGGGCCATTGCCACCATGATAGTCATTTTCACCGATATCACGCGTTTCGGCTTTTTTATAGTAAGGCAAACAGTCGGCATAAGACCAGTTTTCAAGGCCTTTATGAGTTGCCCATTGCTCTAGATCCATTGCGTTACCGCGGATATAGCACATACCATTAATTAAAGATGAGCCACCTAAACCTTTACCACGACCACATTCCATACGGCGGTTATTCATGTGTGGTTCAGGGTCGGTTAAATAAGCCCAGTTATAGCGACGACCTTGAAGAGGGTAGGCCAAAGCTGCCGGCATTTGTGTACGGAAATCCAAGCGATAATCTGGGCCACCTGCCTCTAAGAGTAAAACGGTGGTATCTTTGTCTTCAGTCAGACGCGCAGCGAGTACATTTCCGGCAGATCCTGCGCCAATAATAATGTAATCATATTCTTTAATATTCATAACTATCCTTTTTTTACTAACAGTTTGCCTGAGCAATCTATAAAGACTGCTCGGCATATGTGATTTAGGTTGAAGTGTTTAGAGCGATTGAGGCATTAAAAAATGCTTTGATAATCGCCAAGTTCAACTTGAATAGATTTGATACGGGTATAGTGCCCAAGTGTGGTCAAGCCATTTTCACGGCCCACACCAGATTGTTTGTAGCCACCCACTGGCATTTCGGCAGGCGATTCGCCCCACGTGTTAATCCAGCAAATACCAGCTTCAATTTGGTGAATAATGCGATGAGCGCGGCTAATGTCTTGAGTAACAACGCCAGCAGCTAAACCAAAGGTCGTGTCGTTGGCTCGACGGATGACTTCTTCTTCGGTTTCATAGCTTAAAATGCTCATGACAGGTCCAAAAATTTCTTCTTGAACAATCGCCATTTGGTCAGTGCAGTCGCTAAATACCGTCGGTAATACATAAGCGCCGTTTGCAAGTTCGCCTTCTGTTGCACGGCCACCGCCAATTAACACTTTAGCGCCTTGTTGTTTGCCTGACTCAATGAAAGACAACACTTTTTCCATGTGAGGGAAACTAGTGAGTGGTCCGAAGTTTGTGTCTTCAGCCATTGGGTCGCCAATGCGAATACGTTTTACTCGTTCTACAACGGCTTTTTCAAAGTCGGCTAGAAGTGATTTTGGAACAAATACACGTGTACCGTTGGTACATACCTGACCTGAGCTAAAGAAGTTTGCCATGACTGCAATATCAGCTGCACGGTTAAGGTCAGCATCTTCACAAATAATCAGTGGTGATTTACCACCAAGTTCCATGGTCACTTCTTTAAGTGTAGAGCCAGCAGCGCTTGCCATGACTTTTTTGCCAGTTTCCACACCACCAGTGAATGAGATTTTTTCAATCACAGGATGTTCAGTGAGCCACTGACCGATTTCACGGCCAGCACCTTGCACCACGTTAAATACGCCGTCTGGAACGCCTGCTTCTGTATAGATTTCTGCAAGTTTAAATGCAGTAAGTGGAGTGGTTTCACTTGGTTTGAAAATCATGGCATTACCCGCAGCAAGGGCAGGAGCAGATTTCCATAGAGCAATTTGGATTGGATAGTTCCAAGCACCAATACCAGCAACCACGCCTAAAGGTTCACGGCGTGTATAAAAGAAACTTGATTCACGAAGCGGAACTTGGTCACCCTGAATGGCAGTTGCCAGTCCTGCATAATATTCGAGTACATCTGCGCCAGTCACGATGTCGACTGTAGATGTTTCGCTAAAAGCTTTGCCTGTGTCGAGTGTCTCAAGACGTGCAAGCTCATCATTACGTTCACGAAGAATGTCGACAGCACGACGCAAAATACGTGAACGCTCCATGGCAGTCATGGCAGCCCAGATTTTTTGTCCTTGTTGGGCACTTTGTACAGCAGCTTCAATATCTTGTTCAGAAGCTTGTTGAAGAGTCGCGATTGTCTCGCCGTTGGCAGGGTTAATACTATTAAATGTTTTTCCACTGGTTGCGTTAACGTAGCGTCCATGGATATACAGTTGATGAACTTGTGCATCACTCATTTTGTCTCTCCTGCAAAGGCTTGTTCGCAAATTGAACTTGCGTTTGTACATAATCGTAAGCAATGGAACGGGCAAGGTTGCTGTCAAATTCGTTATGACGGCTTAAACTGCCTCGTAACCATAATCCATCAATCAATGCTGCCAACCCTCTAGCGGCAACACTGGCCTGTTGTTCATTCATTAACTTGAGGAAATAAAACTTCAAGTTAGAGTACAGGCGTTGATCATTAATCTTTTGTAAGCGGCTTAAGTCTGGTACATGCATACTTGCTGACCAAAAGTCTAACCAGACCCGCATTGCTTTTTCATTGACCTGACTAATGTCAAAGTTCGAGTCGATAATGGCCTTAATTTGGCTCTCTGGATGCGAATCTGCTTCTGTTCTGTACTGTTCGGTTTTACGACGCAGAACATTTAACATTTCTTGCATACAGGTATTTATCAACCCTTGTTTGTCGCCAAAATAATGGCTGACAATGCCGGTCGACAGCTCGGCTTTTTTTGCAATTTGAGCAATGGTGGTATTGGATAACCCCACTTCATAAATCACGTCGAGTGCGGCATTCATAATTTCTTCACGTCGCACGTGCTCTGGTTTTACTCTGCGTTTTGTCATGTTTTTCCACATCAGCACTTTTAGTGGTGCTTTAAATTCAGCATGTTAACTTGCAGAGCATCATAGCACTTTTTTTATCATACTTGTTATTGATTGAACGTTCAATCAATAACAAGTATGATATGTAAAAATCAATGAATTTTTGAAGATTAGCACGAGGAATAAAGCGCTAAAATCAAAGATTCTTAAGGATAGGATGATGTGCATAAGTACATTACTTATCACGTTATTTTGAGAAAATACACCGATTGCAAGGAGCAATAAGATGGTGTTGAAAAGTGATAAATATTCTTCAGACCATATTCGGTTAAATCGTTTTGTATTTTGGAGTTCAGCCATCAGTATTGGCATTTTTGGCCTACTTTTTGTGCTGTTTCCAGAAAAAAGTCAGTTTTGGCTGACCTATGTACAAGAGCAGGTAAATCACTTTTTTGGGTGGTATTACATGTTGGTTATTGTGCTGTGTTTGGGCTTTGTCGCTTGGCTCGCTTTTTCAAAAGTAGGGCAGATTCCTTTAGGAAAAGATGACGATAAACCTGAGTTTAGTTATCTGGCTTGGACTTCAATGTTGTTCTCGGCAGGGATTGGTATTGCACTACTTTATTATGGTGTTGCTGAACCTGTTGATCATTTCTTAAGACCGCCGGAAGGTGAGTCAGGAACCATTCAGGCAGCCCGCAATGCCATGACTTATAGCTTTTTGCATTGGGGCATCCATGGCTGGGTACTCTATGCATTGCTCGGAGTCACGTTAGGTTATTTTGCTTTCAGACAAAATTTACCCCTAGCTTTGCGTTCGGCGCTTTACCCAATTTTTGGCGAGCGTGTCCATGGCTTGGTCGGTGATTTCGTCGATGGCTTTGGAATTTTAGCGACGGTTATTTCCTTGGTCACCAACTTGGGAATCGGAGCATTGGTGCTGGTATCAGGCATTTGTTATTTACTTCCGCAAATTCCTAATAACTCAGTGACCTTAATTGCTGCTGTTCTCATTATGATGAGTGTTGCCACGATCACGACAGTGGTTGGCATTGAAAAAGGTTTGGCGTGGTTATCACGTATTAATTTACGTCTACTGTATGCGTTACTTTTATTTGTATTTTTAACAGGTCCTACAAATCATTTATTAAATGGTCTTGTACAGAATATGGGAGATTATCTAAGCAATTTTATTGGTAAAAGTTTTGATATGTATTTATACAATCAAAAAGCCAGTGGCTGGTTAGGGTCGTGGACCGTATTTTATTGGGCTTGGTGGATTGCTTGGGCGCCTTTTGTCGGCATGTTTATTGCGCGCATTTCAAAAGGACGTACGATTCGTGAGGTTGTCTTAGGTGTATGCCTGATTCCTCTCGGTTTTACGCTGGCTTGGATCTCGGTTTTTGGAAATACTGCCATTTACTTTATTTTGAACCAGAAACAGAAAGTTTTGGGCGATATGGTTTTAACTGATCCGGCATTGTCTTTATTTAAGTTACTCGAATATCTGCCGTTTAATCCTTATGTTGCTGGCATTGTTGTTGTAATTTGTTTCGTTTTATTTTTGACACCAGTTGGCTCTGGTACACTAATGATCGCTAATTTGTCCTCAAAAGGGGGCACCAATGATAGTGATTCACCGATCTGGTTACGCGTTTTTTGGTCTGTGGTAATTACCATTGTAAGTATTGGCTTGCTTTTAGCCGGTAGTTTTAACTCCATGCAAAGTGCTGTGGTGTTATGTGGTTTACCATTTTCAGTCATTATTTTGCTCTATATGTTTGGTTTAGCCAAAGCGTTAAAGCAAGATGATTTTGACCCTCAATTAGTGAAAAAACAGTTAGCTGTTTCAAAAGACATTTCGGTTCCGTCGAATTGTGACCAGAATAAAGTGACTGAGGTTTTATAACCTCAACCGATCACATCTATATATTATTTTTTGCGTTTAAAGTCGTCTTTTCATTGTTTTAAATAAGAGTGAAAAGACGAAATTAAATATTTTGTTTTTATTTTATTCCTTGAGGATTGTATGGCAACAGATAATCCAAGAGCAGTTGATGATTTAACATTATCTAAATCTAAAAAAGACCCGCTCAACCGTGTGGTTTTTTATTTTTCAGCTGTACTTATTTTAATTTTTTCTCTCGTCACGTTTTTGTTCAATGATTTTGCAAATAGAGTCATGAACGCCGTACTCCAGTGGGTAACCTCAACCTTTGGTTGGTATTATCTGCTTGCCGCAACGTTATATATGGTTTTCGTGATTTTTATTGCCTGTTCAAGATATGGCAGTATTAAATTAGGACCTAAGCATTCAAAACCTGAGTTTAGTTTACTCAGTTGGTCTGCGATGCTGTTTTCGGCTGGTATCGGTATCGATCTGATGTTCTTCTCGGTCGCTGAACCATTATCTCATTATATGCAACCTCCAGTCGGAGCAGGCCAAACCTATGAGGCAGCACGCCAAAGTATGGTCTGGACCTTATTCCACTATGGCTTAACCGGTTGGTGTATGTATGCCTTGATTGGCATGTCATTGGGATACTTTAGTTATCGTTATAATTTGCCACTCACCATTCGTTCTGCACTTTACCCAATTTTCGGGAACAGAATTAATGGGGCAATTGGGCATAGTGTTGATACGGCTGCCGTCATCGGGACAATTTTTGGTATTGCGACGACCTGCGGGATTGGAGTGGTACAGCTGAATTATGGCCTACATGTGTTATTGGGGTTACCAGAAAATATCTGGATGCAATTTATCCTAATTGCTGTCGCGGTCGGTATTAGTGTTATTTCGGTGACATCTGGGGTCAATAAAGGCCTGCGGATTTTATCTGAAATCAATATTTATGTTTCGGTCGGGTTATTGCTGTTTATTTTATTCTTAGGAAATACTGAGTTTTTACTCAATGCCCTTGTTCAAAATATTGGTGACTATTTAACTCGTTTCCCTGCTTTAGCATTACAAAGTTTTGCTTTTGAACAGCCTAAAGAATGGATGAGTAGTTGGACTTTCTTCTTCTGGGCGTGGTGGATTGCTTGGTCTCCATTTGTAGGACTCTTTCTGGCACGTATCTCAAGAGGGCGTACCATTCGTGAGTTTGTATGCGGTACCTTAATTATTCCGCTTCTATTTACACTCACATGGTTATCCATTTTTGGTAATAGTGCATTGCACAGCGTTATTTTTGAAGGCAACCAAACCTTAGCTGCGACTGTGTTAGCAAATCCGGCTCATGGTTTTTATGACCTGTTAGCGCAATATCCGGGCTTTACCTTTATCGCTTCAATTGCCACCGTAACAGGGCTTTTGTTCTACGTGACTTCTGCCGATTCGGGAGCGCTGGTTTTAGGTAATTTCACGACTAAACTTACGAATATCGATAATGATGCTCCGCGTTGGTTAAGCGTATTTTGGGCAGTGGCAATTGGTTTATTAACGCTTGCTATGCTCATGACCAACGGAATTACTGCTTTGCAAAACGCGACCATCATTATGGGACTACCTTTTAGTTTCGTGATGTTCCTTGTGATGGCTGGACTTTATAAGTCACTGAGGCTTGAAGATTACCGGCAAGCCAGTCGAAGTATGAATGCAGCTCCGGTAGTAGGCAATGTCGATATTCTGAATTGGAAACAGCGTTTAACTCGAGTGATGCATCATCCGGGAACCACTGAAACTCAACGCATGCTAGATGCAGTTTGTCTACCGGCTGTTCAGGCCGTTGCAGGTGAACTTATTAAGCAGGGCATGAATGTAGATGTGCAGCAAACGCCGCTTGAAGATGAAGAAACGCTTTTCCATCTGGATTTCACTATTCATTTGGAAGAAGAACAAAACTTTGTTTACCAGATCTGGCCTGTACGCTATAGCGCACCGAACTTCAGTCAACGTGTAAAACGAGGTAAACAGTTCTATTACCGTCTTGAAACCTATCTTTATGATGGCTCTCAAGATAACGATCTGGTCGGTTACAGTAAAGAACAGGTTATTAATGACATTTTAGATAAATATGAAAGACATATGACGTTCTTACATATTAATCGTATTAGCCCAGGGAATCGTCCATTGTTCCCAGATCCACAAGCTTAAGAGGAAAATGCATGGCTTCTCCTTATCTACATTCTTTTGCTTTATTTTTCTCGTTGCTCAATCCATTTCTAATGAGCATCTACATGATTGGCCTGATCCGTCATTCAGAAGCCAAGGTGTTTAATAAAGCACTGATTCAGGGAAGTTTGATTGCTTTTGTCGTGTTCATGCTATTTGCATGGGGCGGCGAAACAATTTTTAGTAAATATCTGAATGTACGTTTTGAAGCCTTTCAGATATTTGGAGGCCTCATCTTTTTGGTGATTGGCTATCGCTATGTTTTTCAGGGTGCTGATACGATTGGTGAAATGCGCGGTGCACCAGAGCATCTGGCCGGCACCATTGCCATGCCGTTTATGATCGGTCCGGGCACCATTAGTGCTGCTGTGGTTACAGGTATTGAAATGTCAATTGGTGAGGCAGCTCTAGTGATTGCCTTTACCTTATTTTTAACCTGTAGTATTTTGATTTTGATGAAATTTTCACATGATCATTTACGCTATAAACATGCCAAGCATATCGACCGCTACTTTGATATTGTCGGGCGTTTATCCGCTTTATTAATCGGTACGATCGCCATTGATATGATCATTAATGGTGTGACAGGCGTTATTACTAAAGTATAGCGAGCGGCCTATAACATTGTGCTATGCCATTAAGTGTGAAATAAAATGGCATAGCATCTTCTAAAAAAACTAAGATAAATAAAAAAAGCTTTAAAAAAGAACTTTAAAAATAATGCCTTAAAAATTTAAATTTTAAAAAACAATCAAAGATATTAAAAAATACAATGCTATGTTGTGGATTTAAGCATGTTTTTTTTGTGAATTATCAACCATAATGTTTACTGAGCTTGTTTTAAGACACAGAGTTTAGCTATGCCTACATTAGATGAAATAACCACAGCAACTGATGATCAGTCTGAATTGACGATGTCAGTTTTGATGACGCCTGATATGGCAAATTTTTCAGGTAATGTTCATGGTGGTACGATTCTAAAACTACTAGACCAAGTCGCTTACGCTTGTGCAAGTCGTTATTCGGGTGGCTACGTAGTGACTTTATCTGTAGATAAGGTAAATTTTAAAGAACCTATTTATGTAGGTGAGCTGGTAACCTTCTTGGCAAGTGTTAACCATGTAGGC
The DNA here is from genome assembly GCF_016106645.1 of Acinetobacter sp. ACIN00229. Classification (NCBI taxonomy): domain Bacteria; kingdom Pseudomonadati; phylum Pseudomonadota; class Gammaproteobacteria; order Moraxellales; family Moraxellaceae; genus Acinetobacter; species Acinetobacter sp. ACIN00229. Next base: position 293,794 of record NZ_JADWOM010000001.1, on the reverse strand, counting down.
CGTACTTCAATGGAAGTCGGAATACGTGTTGAAGCCCAAAATATTCAGAAGCGCACAGTACGCCATACCAATAGCTGTTATTTCACTATGGTTGCTGTTGATGAACAGGGCAAGCCATGTGAAGTTCCTCATTTGAAACTTGATACAGAGTGGAAGCGTTGCCGCTTTGAAGCAGCTGAGCACCGTAAAGTTTTACGTCTACAAGAAAACCATAACCCATCTTGTAGCATGTATAAAAAATCTTCTTAAAAAAAAGGATCGAACCGCAGCATGGTTCGATCCTTTTTCTTCTTTACTAAAATTCAACGTCCATATTTCATTTCAGTAAAATTATCTCTGAGCTTGGAGGAGAGTGCTGAGAGAATTAACGAGTTGCAGGAGCAGCTTCAGAAGCAGAACCTACAGCATCAGATGCAGCATTTGCAGTGTTTGCTTGTTCTTGAGTTGAAACAACAACTTTTTCTTCACCAGCAGTGTTATGTGCTTGGTCGTGCTTAGAAGCAGCGAAAGTTGAAGCAGCAGTTAAAGCAAGTGTAGTAGCGAGTAAAGTTTTAGCTAATTTCATTTTATGGCATCCTTAAATTTCATTTAAAAATAAATTAAACCTAATCTTTCCTACATACATGAAACCTGTATGGCTGAATGACTAAGCTAGGACACATGCTAAGCCGAGGTTTGGATTACATCAATTAACTTAACAATCTATTACGCCTATCTTAACAATATGAAATATACGGGCCGTTTATGTGCGGAATCTGTAAAATTAAAGGGCTTAATTACACCTTAAAATGTGTAAAAATATTTCTTATCGAATGAAAAAAGATCAATTGTGTTACGTAAAACTTACACTTTGGCATGAATTGTGAATACGCATAAATAGAATATTCCGTTTGAATTTTAATTGTCAAAAGTTAATTTAGATTTTGAGTGAGATGTATGTCACATATTAAGTGTTTTGGCCTGATAATTGAAAAGTATATCTTCAAAGTGAAAAATCATTTTCATGGGATTTAAACAGTGATATACCTTTCTTAGTTTTGAAACCTTGTTGATTTGAGTCGCTTGTGAAATTTATTGCCCAAAAAACTGTTCCTACCCATATTATTTCCGGTTTTTTAGGGGCAGGCAAAACCACATTATTACAGCATTTATTAAGTCAAAAGCCTAAAGATGAAGTCTGGGCTGTATTAATGAATGAGTTTGGGCAAATTGGAGTAGACCAACAACTCTTACCTCAAGATGAAGGCTATGCAGTCAAAGAATTATTAGGTGGTTGCTTGTGTTGTAGCAGTCAATTGCCTATGCATATTGCTTTAGCTCGTCTATTGAGTGAACAAAAGCCAGATAGACTCTTTATTGAACCGACTGGACTTGGGCATCCTTCACAGTTATTTGAACAACTGACTGAGCCGCATTGGCAAAGTAGTTTAGCCATGCGAGCATTAATTACTGTTGTTGATGGTAGCCGTTTGCACGATACAAACTGGGTTAAACAAAACCTTTATAAAGATCAGTTAAAAGCTGCCCAGATTGTGGTGGTGTCACATACGGATGTGATGACTTTTGAAGATGATCAGGCGCTTGATTTATTAAAAGAAGAATACAAGCCTTATCACCAAGAGTGGATTAAAACTGAAAATGGTCAGTTAGCGTTAAATAAAATTGATGTAGCTGCTCGTTTAACTGAGCGATCTATACAGCCTTTACTTAAACTTCAAAAGCAAATGACTGAAACAGAAGCTAAGAAGGAAATTCAGCAATTACCTTATCATTATGTCGAGTCGGCACAAGGCTATATTGTGGCAGGTTGGAAATTACCTAAACGCTGGAAATTCGATTTTTATAATTTGCTAGATTTATTGTGTGCGCAGCAAGACTGGCTTCGAATTAAGGGAATTTTTAATACAGATCAAGGTTGGAAAGTTTTTAACTTTAATCCTGATCAGTTTAATTATAAGTCTGGCGAAGAGGGTATTGATAACCGTATTGAAATCATTAGCGAACATCATCACGATTGGTTGGCTTTTGAAACGTCGTTACTTGCTTGTCAGCTTGAAGAGTAGAGAACATTAAACCAAAAGTAATTCAATGTTCTCTGAAGAGTGGGATTAAGGTTTGCTATCTAACACAGCTTTAGCTTGAGCATGGTCAATATCTTTTTCCCAGTGTGCAATCACTACAGCAGCAACACAGTTACCGATGAGGTTGGTGCAGGCACGAATAATGCCAATGAACCAATCGACTGAAAGTAGAAGCACTAAACCAATTGCAGGAAGGCTTGGAATAACTGACAGTGTTGCTGCAAGAATAACTAAAGCAGAGCCGGGAATACCGTGGGCACCTTTAGAAGTGATGAGTGAAACCAGCAAAATAGCCAATAGGTCATGAGTGGATAAATCAATATTGCAGGCTTGTGCAATAAAGATTACCCCTAAAGTTAAGTAAATTGAAAACCCATCTAAGTTAAAAGAGTAACCCGTAGGAATGACCAGACCTACCGTTGAATCCTTAATTCCCAGATTTCTGAGTTTTTTCATAATTTGGGGTAAAACAGAGTCAGAAGATGCTGTACCCAAAACAATCGCTAACTCATCTTTAAAATAAGCCACAAATTTGAAAATGTTGAGACCGGCAAGTTTTAAAATTGAACCTAAGACAACCACAACAAATAAAATGCAGGTCGCATAAAACAGTAAAACCAAATAGCCCAATTGTAGAAGTGAATCTAAACCAAATTTGGCGGTGGTATAGGCCACTGAACCGAATACACCAATCGGTGCTAAACGAATAATCAGACCCATAATTTTAAAGAAGACTTCTGAAAAAGCTTCAAGCGCCTGACGTACTAACTCTGCCAAATGTTTAGGAATTAAAAGTAGTGATACACCAAATAAAATAGCGATGAGTAAAACTTGTAAAATATCGCCGTTTGCAAAAGCGGCAGTGAATGTTTTCGGAATAATATTGAGTAGAAATTCCGAACCTGTGTGCATTTCATGAGCGCGTTCGGTATAGGTGCTTAAATCTTTTGCATCTAAATGGCTGATATCGATATTCATACCGACGCCCGGTTTAAATACATAGGCCACAATAATGCCTAAAACTAAAGCAATACTGGTGACCACCTCAAAATAGAGAATAGTTTTTGCACCGACTTTGCCCATTTTTTTGATGTCGTTTGCACCATAGATTCCCAGTACAACGACACAAAACACAATGGGTGCAATCAGCATTTTAATCAAAGAAATAAAACCATCGCCCAATGGCTTTAAAGATAGGGAGAAATCATGAAAACCAGCCCCAACTGCAACTCCTAGCAAGAGAGCACAAAGAACCTGTAAAAATAAACTACGTTTAAGCTTTTGCCACATAAGTCATCAATTTTAGCAAGAGGAGAATATTTCTCTTTCAAGCAAAAAGCCGGCCAACTCTAAAGCAAGCTGAGCGTTTTGGAAGAATATGCAAATTTCCAATTACTATGCTTTGCATTGTTCAGTTTTTTTATAATTTTTACCTAAAATCGAGTATCCTTAGCGCCAAATTTTGGAACATATTAATCATGGCGCTTAAAGCAACAATTTATAAGGCAGACTTGAATATTGCCAATATGGATGACCATATTTATGGTGATTATCAACTGACGCTTGCCTTGCATCCTTCGGAAACTTTAGAACGTTTAATGGTTCGTTTGATGGCTTTTGCCCGTTTCGCAAGTGATGAACTTGAGTTTACTAAAGACCTTTTTGAAACTGACGAGCCTGCGTTATGGCAAAAAGATTTAACGGGTCAACTAGAAACTTGGATTGAAGTCGGTTTGCCGTCTGAAGATAAAGTTAAAAAAGCCAGTGCGCGTTGTAAAACGGTTGCGGTTGTTGTTTATGGCACACAAGTCGAAGACTGGTGGAAACGAAACAGTAAAATTAAAACCTTAAGTAATGTTCAGGTGTGGCAAATTGCTCCTCAAAGTACAGCCGAGCTTGAACAGCTCTGTGAACGTACCATGCAACTACAATTAAATGTGATGGACAACGAGTGGACGCTTTTAGGTGAAAAGGGTCAGGCAAATGTTGTTTGGACACAGTTACAGTAATTTAGAAAAGCGCAACAAATTCTACAGATTCAGTTGGTACACTAAGTACTAATTGCGATTTTAGAAATTCAGTTTAAGGGTTAAACCATGTCAAATGAATTAGAAATTATCGATTTAAAAGTAGGTGAAGGCAAAGAAGCGGTTAAAGGTGCTTTGATTACAACTCACTATACAGGTTGGTTAGAAGACGGTACTAAATTCGACTCTTCAATTGACCGCGGTAACTATTTTGAATGCGTGATTGGTACAGGCCGTGTAATTAAAGGCTGGGACCAAGGCATTATGGGAATGAAAGTTGGTGGCAAGCGTAAGTTAATCGTGCCTGCTCATTTAGCTTATGGTGAGCGTAAAATGGGTAAGATTATTCCGGCTAATTCTAATTTAATTTTTGAAATTGAATTATTTGATGTCAAAACTCGTGACTAGTGAAAATTGAAAGCCCTTTAGGGGGCTTTCTTGTTTATATGAGCTTTAAATATAAATACATTATTAATTTATATTTTAGCTTTTTGAATATTTAAGATTATTTTCAGATTATTTGATTATAAATGCTGACTGAAAAACTGTTCATTTGTGACCAGTGTGATATTAAGACCAACTTTCAAAAAGTTTGAGCTCTAACATCAAATTTCACATAAGTAATCTATATTGTTATTGAGACGCTATTTCATGATTATCCGCTTTGCATCTCCTTTGTTGAACATATCACTTGGCTTAGCCTTGGCAGGTTTGTCAGGCATGGCATTAGCCAAACCACCTAAACTGGACGCTTCAACACTCACGGTGATTGGTTATCATGAAATTACCGATACTAAAAATGCGTTAATTCCTCAATATGCAGTGACGACTCAACAATTTACACAGCACGTTGAGTGGCTACAGAAAAATGGGTTCCATTTTATTACGGTTGATCAGTTGATCCGTGCTCATCAGGGTAAATTTCAACTGCCTACAAAACCAGTTTTATTAACTGTAGATGACGGTTATCAGTCTTTTTATCAAAATGCTTATCCAGTTCTTAAAGCTAAAAAAATTCCGGTTGTTTTGGCTGTAGTGGGTTCATGGTTAGAGCCAAAAGCTGGCCAAAAAGTAGATTTTTCAGGGGAAGAAATTCCACGTGATAAAATCTTAAGCTGGAATGAACTTAAAGAGATGCAAGATAGTGGTTTTGTAGAAATCGCCAATCATAGCTATCATTTGCATCGTGGTATTACAGGGAATCCGCAAGGCAACTCTGAACCTGCTGCAACGACTCGTTTTTATGATGTTAAAACTCAAACATATGAGAACGATAAACAATATGAAGCACGAATCTATGACGACCTGAAAAAGAATAATGATTTATTAAAAGCGCATGGCTTACGTTCGCCGCGTATTATGGTGTGGCCATATGGTCGCTATAATATGCAAATTGTCCAAATTGCAAAAAAATTGGGTATGCCAGTGACCATTACACTTGATGATGGGGCAGACCATGCAAAACAATCTCTACAAAATATGAGCCGTATTTTGGTAGAAGGTGGAATGACAACTGATGATTTGGCTCAAGAAATTAAAAACCGTGAATTAAATTTAACGGATAATAATCGTCCGCAAAAAATCATGCATGTCGATCTGGACTATATTTATGATCCAGACCCGAAACAACAAGAGCGTAATTTAGGACACTTGTTAGATCGAATTAATGGCATGGGTGTAAATACAGTTTATTTACAGGCATTTTCAGATCCAGATGCGAACGGTTCTGCGGATATGGTTTATTTCCCAAACCGCCATATTCCAATGCGTGCAGACTTGTTTAACCGTGTTGCATGGCAAATTCAAACGCGCACTTCTGTAAGCCGTATTTATGCGTGGATGCCGTTATTGGCGTGGGAACTACCAAAAACCGATCCTGTTTCTAAGGACTTAGTGGTAACTCAGCAGGAAAAAGCGGGTGAGCACCTTAATATGGGTTATATCCGTTTAAGTCCGTTCTCAGCAGATGCACGCCAAACTATTCGTGAAATTTATCAGGATTTAGCTAAATCAACGCCGTTTAACGGACTTTTATTCCATGACGATGTCACCTTATCTGATTATGAAGATGCAAGCCCTGATGCTTTAAAAGCCTACGCAAAACAAGGTTTGCCAACAGATTTGGCAAAAATTCGTGATAACGATCAAGACTTGCAGAAATGGACTGCATATAAGACAAAATATTTAGATGATTTTGCAATGCAACTCGTTGATGACGTGAGACAATATGAACCGTTCTTGGTGACTGCACGTAACTTATATGCGCAGGTGGCTTTAAAACCATATGCAGAAAACTGGTATTCACAATCGCTTGAAGAGTCATTAAAGCATTATGATTTTACAGCTATTATGGCAATGCCTTATATGGAGCAGGTCGATAATTCAGATCAGTTCTATAAAGACATGATTGATCGCGTGAAACAATATCCTAATGGCCTCAAGAAAACTGTTTTTGAATTACAGGCAACCGACTGGCGTAAAAATGAAAAGGTACCTTCAACTGAAATGGCAGCAACAATTCATTCACTGTATCAGCAAGGTGTAATGCATGTCGGATATTACCCTGATGACCCAATCAAAGATCACCCGGATGTTGACGTAATGCATAAAGCATTTGCTGAAAAATCATCTCGTCTTGTGCCGTAGTCGAGGCTGAAACATGACAATCTTTGCTGCAATATGGTCGCATGCCTTAAAATTCGTTTTTTACTATCCATTATTCATGTCGTATTTATGGATGATGGGTGCGATCATTTTCTATTGGAGAGAACGTCAGGCTCCGTCTTATGATCAACCCGCTCCATTGGAAAGTTATCCAAAAGTCGCTGTATTAGTTCCTTGTTTTAATGAGGGGGATAATGCAGAGGAAACCATTAGCCATGCTTTAAAACTGGACTATCCTCATTTTGAAGTCATCGCGATTAATGATGGCAGCTCAGATAATACAGGTGAAGTACTTGATCGTTTAGCAGAACAACATGAAAAATTGCGTGTTGTTCATTTGGCGCAAAACCAAGGTAAAGCCATGGGATTGCAAGCCGGAAGCTTAATGACCGATGCCGAGTTTTTAATTGGTATTGATGGTGATGCTTTACTTGATCCACATGCAGCAAAGTGGATGATTCGTCATTTCCTTGAAAATCCAACGGTTGCAGCTGTTACTGGAAACCCGCGTATCCGTACTCGCTCAACTTTATTAGGGCGTATTCAGGTTGGTGAGTTTTCTTCGATTGTGGGCATGATTAAACGTGCACAGCGTACCTTCGGTCGCTTGTTTACTGTATCGGGTGTAATTACAGCTTTTCGTAAAAGCGCCGTTCACCAAGTCGATTATTGGTCACCAAATATGTTGACTGAAGATATCGATATTACTTGGAAGTTACAGCGTGCAGGTTGGGATATTGAGTTTGAACCGAATGCTTTGGTTTGGATTTTAATGCCTGAAACCCTCAATGGGTTGTGGAAGCAACGTTTACGTTGGGCAATGGGTGGCGCACAAGTATTAATTAAAAATATTGATGTGTTCACTAAACCAAAATTGAATTTTTTATGGCCTTTAATGTTTGAGCTTTGCTTAACTTTAGTCTGGTCATATTTAATGCTAGCGATGGCTTTGTTGTGGTTGGTACATTTTATTTTACCAGTCCCTGCATTAGCTGTTGTGAGCTCCCCATTTTTACCGTATGGTACCGGTATTTTATTGGGGGCAACCTGTCTAATTCAGTTTGCTTTAAGCAAATGGATGGATAGTCGTTATGAACCGCATCTAGGAAAAAACTATTTCTGGATGATCTGGTATCCATTGGTCTTTTGGCTAATCACTATTTCAGCAACCATTGTGGCATTTCCAAAAGTCTTACGACGTGGAGATGAGAAACGAGCACGTTGGGTGAGCCCAGATCGGGGCATTCGCTAGAATGAAATGCAAGAGTCATGAGATTTTAAAGATCGTGCTGTATTGATGTCTGGGGAAAAACCACAGCACTTCGTTAGGTAAAGAGAGAAATGAAGACAGATTCGTTGATTATTGATTTACGCCGTCAATTACCATGGCATAAACGCTATGCTTCTACAACAAGCACAGCCATGATGTGGGCGGTTTGGTTGTTGTTGTGGCGTCCGTTCGTGTTTGTATGGCTATTGGTTGAACTACAAAAAACTCATTTGGTACACCGTTTATTTAGTGCCTTTGGTGTAGGAATTGAACATGGCCTTACCGCATTAATTGCTTGTGCAATTTGCTTATTGTTATGGAGCCATTTGCTACCAGAGCGCCGTGTCGGTGGCAGTGCACTTAAAGCAAAACAGACTGATGATTATGCGCGCTATTTTGATTTACCTGAACATGAAATTGAGCAGGGGCGTAGCCAAAAAATTACAGTCGTTCACCACGATGAATTAGGTAAAATCGTTAGAGTTGAATAATGATTAGCTAAAAAATAAAGCCCACTTTAAGTGGGCTTTATTTTTTTAAGAATGAAGAAGTCCAAGAATACGTTGCTTAACTTGATTGATGTAAAACTCATCATGAGTGACACGGTACATCAAGATTGCCCCCTCATAATCAGCAATACTTTGTTTTGCTAAAATCTCAGCTCGATCTTGAGCAATGCAACAAGCAAAAATAGAGTGAATAGCCAGTTGCCAGTCCTGAAAAATACTGCGTATTTTGGCTAAAATTTCAGGTGAACCATACGCCGCTTCCATTGAAATTACCCCAATCAGACAACCATTCACCCCTTGGGTAAAAAACTGAACAGCACGTTTATGCATTTGCTCAAAACGTTCAATGGCTGAGAGTTCTGAACTTACGGTAGTTCCAAATAAAGAATGGATTAAATATTGATGAGTACCATTTAACACTTCAAGCAAAAGCGCTTCTTTATTTGGATAATAATAATAAAAAGAAGCTTTGGTGAGGCCGCAAGCTTTTGCCAGCATGTCCATGCTCGTTCCTGCATATCCATAAGTTTTGAACTGCAAAGCGCAGTGCTTAAGCAGATCTTCTTTGGTCAGTTTTTGCGGTCTCATTTCACATTATCCAAAACATAAAGCAGTTTTATAAAAAATCATCAAAAGTGGTTCGGATTTTATTCCAGATGTGTTCAGCATCTTTTTTAAAGTAGCCCATGTGGCCAATGGTTTTTATGGCAACATCTTGAGGTTGAAGACTGACGTATGAGACTTGAGCTTGTCGATAATGTTGCATAAATGCGCGACAAGAAGCGGGTAAAGCCCAATCATCATCTAGGGCAGAGACTGCATAAATTGGGGTTTTGACAGAAGCATATTGTTCAATTAAGTGTTGTTGTTCTGGATCAGCAAAAAAATACTTAGGGTTTTTACACCATTTACGCCACTGTTTATAAACATTTAAGGGTAAATCAGAACCCATATTAAATTTGCTCCAAGGCAAATAACCTGTCACGGCAACGATAGGTGGAAACACAATATTCCAGACCACTTGAACTTTAAAGCGTTCTTTCAGTGGCATATAGCCGTGCCAGCCAGCACCTGTACCAAATGTATAGCAGGCCAGTAATTTATCATGATTAGGTAGTAGACCTAGCGCATGGCCACCATAGGAATGACCAACCATGAAAAGAGGTAATGGTTCTTTTGATAAATATTCAATCGCACCTGCTAAGTCATATTGCCCCCAATCTAAATAAGACATATCAAATCCTTTCAAAGATTTTGGACTCGATTTTCCTACCCCTCGATAGTCAAATGTGAATATCTGATAGCCAAATTGTGTCATATATTCAGCGAAGCGGCGGTAAAACTCATGTGGCACACCCGTTGCTCCTGCAACGACAATATTTGCTTTAACTGGTATCGTTGTAAAGTAACGTGTGCCTTTAAGTTGATAACCATCTAAAGCTGGGAATTGTACAGTTTGGCTAAGCTGTTCATTTATTTGAGTTGCTGATTGCATTGCTTTTCTCTTTTATTTTTCTAGCGTGATGAAATTTTATTTACCTTTAAAAACAGGCGGTCTTTTTTGCAACATGGCAAACACACCTTCTTGAACATCTTCTGTGGTGAGTAAAGGCTGAAGATGGCCCTGTAATTGACTAAATGCAGTTTCATAACCTTCATTAATCGCTTCACGGGCAGAAGCGAGGGTCGCTTTTACAGCAAGTGGTGCGGCTTGAGCAATATGTTCAGCCAGTTCTATTGCACGGTTGATTTGAGTACCTTCTGGACATATCTCTGTAATCAGGTTCATATCAAAAGCGGCTTTTGCATCAAAAGAGTCACCGGTGAGTAAATAGCGCATGGCTTTGGCCCAACCCGCAGCTTGCGTAAATCGTGCTGTGGCTCCACCAAAAGGTAAGATGCCACGTTGCACTTCCATCTGTGCAAACTGGGTATTTTCACTTGCTAAAGCAATATCTGCATTCAGAAATAGTTCGATACCAGCGGTGTAGCAATAACCTTGTACTGCAACAATTAAAGGTTTACTCAGTTTTCGTCCAACTGTACCCCAAGGGTTCACTTCTTCATCACTAAAATCAAAAACACCTGTAGCGAGCTTGGGTTGTAACTCAACTAGATCTAATCCAGCTGTAAAATGTTCACCATGAGCAAAGATAATTGCACAGCGAAGAGCATTATTATTTTCATATTCAGTAAGCGCCAGTGATAAATCTTTAATTAGATGGCTATCAAAGGCATTACGTTTTGCTGCCCGATCTAGACCAATTAAAAAAATGTGTCCGCGAGTTTCACGGCTGACTTTTCCTTCTTGATTTGACATTTTTCCGATGTCCTTTGTTTATTTTTAATAAGTTTTTAAACGATCGTTTAAAAAGTGTCAAATAAAATTTGTTGACTATTCCGTAAACAAAAATAGAAGGGCGATTAAAATAAAACTAAGTTTTTATTATTAAGGTTAATGTAAGGATGAGGGAGAGAATAACCTGATGAGTGTTCTCAATCAGGTTATAAATATTATGTTGGACGACGTGAATACATCAATAACCCTACGCATAACAAGGTTAAGCCTAAAATAAGATGTGAGCTGAGCTGCTCATGGTTGAACCATGTTCCCCAAAATGTGGCTAACACTGGAGTGATAATGGTAATAAGTAGCACAGTCGTCGGTTGTAGTATTTTGATGAGCTGATAATAAAAAATCATGGCAAGCACAGAGGAAAAGACCGCGCTATAGACTACTGCTAGCGAAATTTTCAGGCTTGGAAATTCAGTGGGAAGATACGACCAAAAGAAAGGTAACAAGCATATATAACCGACCCATGAGACAAGGGTAGCACCTGTCATTTGTGTAATGGGTGGAATATGCGCTCCGACAGATTTCACGGCAAACGTCGACAAGACATAAAACAGCATCGCAATCAGCTCTAACATAATACCGATGCGGTTGAGCTGAAAACCTGATGAAGACAGTCCTAAAGTAAAACTCATCCCGACAAGAGCAATACCGAGACCAAGCCATTGCCATACTGAAAATCGTTCGCGTCCTAATAAAAAGGAGCTAATCAGTCCAGATACTAACGGAGAGGTGCCGTAAATAATTGAAATAATGGCAGAGGGGACTTTATCTGCACCCATATAGCAAAACGCCATAGAGCCAAATAAGCCAATGGCTCCAGCACAATAACTTAAAACAGCTTTTTTACTAAAGATGAGCTTTAAGCGAAAAAATCTTAGACACAGCAAGGCGATTGGAATCGCCAAACTGAATCGAATAAATAATCCCCATGCCCAGTGAATTTCTTGTACTGTCCAGACGGCCGCGAGTGGAGTAAGCGACCAAATAATGACGACAGCAATAAATTGGCCGGCTGTAGCAAGGCGAGTCGGAGATGAAGATAATGCTACAGCCGGCTGAATCTGCGGGGTGGATATACTCTGTTGTTCAAATAATGGCTTCATAGAAAGCTCCAGAAAGTTTGGTTTTTGTGTTTTAAAAGGACATAAAAAAAGCCGCGTTTTATGGCGGCTTGTGATGAAAATCAGAGGATATATTACAAATTAAATATCTCGATTTTCGTATCTAAAGCGCCAAATTGTCCTAAATAAGGACGTCGCCAATTGACCACATAGAACTTAATCTCTGGGGCGTATGATTGACGCGCTAGACAACAATAGGCTTTAGATAAAAACATGATAAATATATTAAAATATAGATGATATTTTTATAACATATAAATGGAAAAGTACAAATTAGATTCAAGCATGAGACATGGTTTTTTTGATTACTTTAAATTAGTAGTTTGCTTAGCTTCATATTTTTCTCATAATACCTCGTCAAATTGATCTCAATAAGCAGCTTATGTCACCTCTAGAAATCTTTGCGGTCTTAATTAGTCTCATTGGAGTTGGATTAACCGTCATCCGTAATATGTGGTGTTGGCTGTTTAATTTCTTTGCCTTTGTTTTATATGCCTATTTGTTTTACGAATTTAAGCTATATGGCGAAACAATTTTGCAGTTCTTTTTTATGGTTGTAAATTTTTATGGCTTTTACTATTGGTTCAAAGGAAAGCAGCAAGATCACGACATTCGTATTGAACCGATTGCAGTTCAAACCGCTATCATCCAAATGATTATTGCTGCGGTAGGTGGCTTACTGTTTGGTTTAATTCTTAAAAACTTTACCGATGCAGCAGTACCGATGCTCGACTCACAGCTTGCAGCATTTAGTTTACTGGCAACGTATTGGACCAGCCGAAAGCATATTGCGACTTGGGTACTATGGGTATTTGTCGATATTATTTATGTGGGCATGTTTATCTATAAAGATTTATTTTTAACAGCTGCTTTATATGCAGCATTTGTTTTGATGGCCGCTTATGGTTGGTATCAATGGGAAAAAGTTAAAAAGAAACAGCTTTTAGCCTCTAACCAGCTTTAATTTGGAGAGTGATCATGTTGTTGAGCTTAGATGTTTATAAACAACAACAGTTTGATCTGATTGCTGCAAAAATAATGGCAGAGCCAAAACAGTATTGTGAATTTAGTTCAGTATCGGATTTTTATAATGCTGCGTGGCTCAAAGATTTCCCACAAGGCAGCCAGATTTCTGCCACTGGCTTAGATGATGGTGCTGAAGAGTTTTATGCGGTTGTTCAATTTAAACAGCAGTATTTAAAATTTGATATTAAAGAAAGCCTTTCGGCACTGATTTTTCAAGATGTGAATGGGGACATATCTAAGTGTAATTTTTAATTTAAGAAATAAAATCACAAAAAAAGCGACTTAACGTCGCTTTTTTTTAATAAATAAATTTGGAAATTTTGTTTGCTGTTTCAACGACTAGGCTTGCGATATCTTCTTTAAATGTTTTTTCATCGTAAGTGGTAATTGGACAACTCACAGAGATAACAGCAACCATTTTCCCGTTTGACTGTTTAAAAATAGGTGCAGCACAGGCTGCCATATCATGATTGTAATGACCCCAGCTCACCATGGTTTTTTGGGTTTTTACATAGACTAATCTTTGTAATAGGGTTTTTAAATTGGTTGGAGTCAGTTCAGAAAAACTATCCCAATCATCAAAGTTACGGTAACGCTGACGTACTTCAGTTTCAGGCAAATCAGACAATAACATTTGACCAATGACGGTTGCATGAGCAGGCCAGCGAGTCCCTAAGCTAATGTTGCTCGTGAAGGTTCCCATCGACTGAATGTTATTTACAAAGACAATATGAGTGCCTTCTAAAATTGAAAGGTGTACCGCAAGTTTGGTTTGGTCACGTAGTTCTTTCATTAATGGTGTCGATAAATCGAGTAATGAAAGTTTAGATAAACTATTAAAACCAAGCTCCATGACTTTAGAATCGAGAGCATAAGTTTTTTGAGATGCTTTTCTTAAATAGCCACAAGATTCGAGTGTATAGATCAGACGAAATGCACTAGAACGGTTCACTTCTAAAATTTCAGCAATTTCTGTAATGGTCATTTCTTGCGCTTGTTGGTTAAATGCTTGCAAGATAGCTAAACCCCGTACAAGTCCGGGTACTAAATAACGATCATCATTTTTTGTTGTTTCTGATTCTTGCGAATCTTCTTCAATTGCTATGCTCATTCGTGTCATTTTCCTATAAATAAAACATGATTCAATTTGGGGCATGCTGCTTTATTTTATAACTATTGTAATTGTTAAAAATGCATAAAACAATTTTTATATTCAAAACTTTGTTTCTTGTTTGAAACGTAACAAAATATTTAAAATTAATTAAGTAAATGAATTTCATATTTATTTTTACTTTGACAAAAAATGATCAAGGGTATTATGCTTAGCCTGTGTTTTGAAAATCAAATTATGTTTTGTATATAAAACAAAATGAGGACGCAAGGTATGAGTTGGATCTCAGTTTGTCAGCAGGGTGACGTTAGCGAAGATGAGCCGAAAGCCATCGAAATTGAAGGGAAAAAAATAGGCGTATTTTTCGTCGACGAAAATTACTTTGCTATCGAAAATGTTTGCCCTCATGCGTATGCCTTATTAACCGAAGGATTTATCGAAGATCAAACTGTTGAATGTCCATTGCATGAAGCAATTTTTGACATTCAAACAGGTGAGCTAAAAAGTGGACCCGGGTGTAGAAACCTATGTACTTACCCAGTTCGTGTTGAAGGACAGGATATTCAAATTCAACTCTAGTCCTCACATGTACAAGGAAGCAGAACAATGAAGACATTTAATGAAAAGTTGGCAAGCTGGATTCATGCAACGCCGGCAACCGAAGCAGGTATCAACAATATTCAAATTCCTGGTCAATCTGAATTGTTGGTTTGGCAAACACGTTATAAAGAACCAACGCTCTACGAACAAGATTTTGTAAAGAACTTGATTCAGGCATTTTCTGCGGGCGCAACAGAGTTAGATGACGTTGTTTCTGCACTTAATCAACAGGGTTTCCGCTGTGAATCTGGTGATGAATGGACTTCTGCAAGCTTTACAGAAGAAATGCAACGTTTAGGTTATTGATTCAGGGACGAATAAAATGAACGCAATCGTATCAACTTCACAAAGCGCTGAAGAATATTTAGAACTTGGTTTACGTGACCAATGGCATCCTGTTTTAGCAAGTTGGGAAGTCGCTGCTAATCCAGTTGGAATTACTCGTTTAGGCGAAAACATTGTGGTTTGGCGTGATGCCGAAGGTCAGGTTCATGCACTTGAAGACCGCTGTCCACACCGCGGTGCTCGTCTTTCCCTTGGTTGGAACTTAGGCGACCGAGTGGCTTGCTGGTATCACGGTGTTGAAGTTCGTGCTGATGGTGTGGTTGCCGATGTGCCAGCCGTTCATGAATGTCCAATGACTGGAACGAAATGTTTAAAGAACTATCCGGTAATTGAGCAACATGGCGCAATCTTCATCTGGTTTGGTATCGATGCAAATGAACAGCCAAAACCGCTTGAGTTTCCAGAGCAACTTGCAAGCGAAGAGTGGAGTGCATTCCTTTGCCAAGCAGACTGGAAAGTAAACCATCAGTATGCAATTGATAACGTGATGGACCCAATGCATGGTAGTTATTTACATGCGACATCGCACTCGATGGCAGATGGTGATCGTACCGCAGAGATGAAACACCGCACGACCGATAATGGCTTTGTTTTTGAAAAAGAAGGTCAATTAGGCGTGAACTTCGACTGGGTCGAATACGGTTCAACAGGTGCGAGCTGGTTACGTCTTTCAATTCCTTACCGTAAACAATTTGGTCCAGGTGGTGAGTTCTGGATTGTGGGCTATGCAACGCCAATTGATGCCAACAATACCCGTGTATTTTTCTGGCGCTGCCGTAAGGTGAGTGGTTGGCAACGAAATGTATGGCGCTTCTTGTATCGCAATCATTTAGAACAATTGCATTGGGATGTATTGGAACAAGACCGAATTATTTTAGAAAACCTTGCGCCAAATGCGCGTGAAAAAGAGTTCCTATATCAACACGATGTTGGTCTTGCACGTTTACGCCGTTTAATGAAAAAAGAAGCTGAGAAGCAATTAAAGAAAATTGCTGCGCTAAATGCATCAAACCGTATCGAGATGCAGGAAGAAGCTCATGGCTAATGTAGCGTTGTTGCAAGGCAAAAAAGTTTTAGTAACTGGTGCTGCACGTGGTTTAGGCCGAGATTTCGCTCAAGCCATTGCCGAGGCAGGTGCTGAAGTTGTGATGGCAGATATTTTGTCTGACTTGGTGCAACAAGAAGCACAAGCGTTACAAAAACAAGGGCTAAACGTTCATGCTGTCACCGTTGACCTTGCCAATGCAGATTCTATTGAAAATGCGGTTGCAAAAAGCGTTGAAGTATTAAAAGGACTAGATGGCCTTGTGAATTGCGCGGCACTGGCGACCAATGTCGGTGGAAAAAATATGATTGATTACGATCCTGAACTTTGGGATCGGGTCATGAATATTAATGTGAAAGGTACATGGCTAATCAGTAAGGCATGCGTTCCCCATCTAAAGCAATCGGCGGCTGGCAAAATTATTAATGTTGCTTCTGATACAGCACTTTGGGGTGCACCGAACCTAATGGCTTATGTTGCGAGTAAAGGTGCAATTGTTGCCATGACGCGTTCAATGGCAAGAGAGTTGGGACAATCTAATATCTGTGTCAACACATTGTCACCAGGGCTTACTCTGGTTGAAGCAACCGAGTATGTGCCTCAAGAACGTCACGATTTATATGTGAACGGAAGAGCGATTCAACGTCAGCAACTTCCACAAGATTTAAATGGAACAGCATTGTATCTACTGTCGGATTTGTCCTCTTTTGTGACAGGTCAAAATATTCCGGTCAATGGCGGTTTTGTCTTTAACTAAGGAGTAGTCAAATGATTACAGGGATCGAGATTTTAAAGTTTGGAGTTGAAGATAGAGCCGCTTCAAACAAGTTTTTGGCAGATTTTGGTTTAAGCCAAAGTACTTCGGATATTGAAGGCACAGATCTTTACCAAACTCAAAATGGTAGCAAGATTTATCTATTTAATTGTGAAGATGACCGTTTGCCTGCTGCCATTGAACAAGGTTCAACTTTACGTGAAGTCACGTGGGGTGTTGAAAGCAAACAAGACCTAGGCGACTTGGCAGCTCGCTTGGCCGATGGAGAAGGTTTTAAACGTTCTGAAAATACAGTTCAGTGTCTTGACCCAAATGGCATGACCATTCGTTTTGAACAAAGTTTTGTAAAAGAAGTACCAGAACTTAAAACGGAAGGTATTAACCAATACGGCAACATTCAACGTGTGAATGCAGCAAGTCCTGTCTATGAAAAAGGTCAACCTGTTGCGATTGGACACGTGGTGTTCTTTACACCAGATTTGGCAAAAACTGAAAATTTCTATATTGAAAAAGTAGGCTTTCATTTATCGGATGCCTATAAAAATCGCGGTGCATTCTTACGTTGTCGCGGTAAAGGTTATCACCATGATTTATTCTTGCTCAGTGTTCCAAATAAACCTGCTGGCTTAAATCATGTTGCGTTTGTAGTACGTGATATCCATGAAGTAATTGGGGGCGGTTTAAATATGAATCGTTCGGAGTGGTCAACCTTTATTGGACCGGGACGTCACCCAATTTCTTCTGCTTATTTCTGGTACGTCAACTCACCATTGGGTGGCGCATTTGAGTACTACACCAACGATGATTATTTGACAGAAGAATGGCAACCACGTGTAGAAGAACATCGTCTAGAGCTTTTCACTGAATGGGCGATTGAAGGTGGTCTTGATGACACCACCCGCCGTCAGGTGAAGCCTGTTTAACAGGTATTGCTGAACAAGGAAGATGGCTATGGAAAAGATCGTAATTGTAGGTGCCGGACAGGCAGCGGGTTGGGCAGTAAG
Organism: Acinetobacter sp. ACIN00229; assembly: GCF_016106645.1. Taxonomy (NCBI): domain Bacteria; kingdom Pseudomonadati; phylum Pseudomonadota; class Gammaproteobacteria; order Moraxellales; family Moraxellaceae; genus Acinetobacter; species Acinetobacter sp. ACIN00229. The sequence continues at coordinate 275,860 of NZ_JADWOM010000001.1, read as the reverse complement.
CACACTACGCCAAAACGGTTATGTGGGCGAAATTCACGTGGTTTCAAATGAAGACCAAGTGTTTTATGAGCGTCCACCACTGTCTAAGCAAGTACTTTCAAAAGAAGCAACTTATGAAAGTTTGAATCTGTTCTCTCCTGAGCAGGTTCAAGAGTTCAAGGTTCAATGGCATAAACCGGAAATTGCGACAAAAGTCGACCGTGAGCAAAAACAGGTTCATTTAGAAAGTGGCCAAGTTTTGCCGTATGACAAATTGTTGATTGCAACCGGAAGCCGTGCACGTGTACCGGTCAATACATGGCAGTTCATTCCAAATGTTGTGACCTTACGCAATGTGCAAGACTGTGAACGTTTGGCTGAAATTTTAAAGAATGCAAAAAATGTCGCTGTGATTGGCGGTGGCTGGATTGGTTTAGAAATTGCAGCAACTGCACGTAAGCAAGGTAAAGATGTTCATATTTTTGAATATGGCGACCGTTTATGTGCAAGAAGTGTGAGTCTGGAAGTGTCTGCATTTTTAAAAAATATACATGAAGCCCAAGGTACACAAATTCATTTAGACAGCAAGAGCCTTCATTTGGTTGAAGCGCCTAATCAGAAAGTTGAAGTGGTGAATCACCCACAAAATAGTCAGTTATTTGACTGTGTTGTGGTAGGTGCGGGCGCTGATATTGCCAAAGAGTTAGGTGTACACGCTGGTCTCGATGTGAAAGATGGCATTGTGGTGAATTGCTTTGGGCAAACTTCAGATCAAAACATTTATGCCGCAGGTGATGTTGCGATTCATCCGGGCTTGGGTTATTGCATTCAGTCTTGGGCGAATGCGCAAAATCAGGCGATTGCCGCAGCGAAATCAATGCTCGGAATTGAAACTGAATATAGCGATATTCCATGGCTTTGGTCTGATCAATATCACTTTAACATCCAGATTTTAGGTACTTATCAGCCTGAAAAAACAAAGGAAGTGGTCATTCGCCAAGGCGGTGAAGATCAGGTGAGCTATTTATATCTGGACCATGAAAATCGTTTGCTCAACATGATTGCCATTAATGACTCGAAGCTAGTCAAACTGGCAAAACGTTGGATGCAAGCCAACACCGTTTTAGATCCAAAACTATTAGCAGATGCTGAATTTAATGTCATGAAGTTAAAACCGTAAACATTAAATCTGGTTCTCATTACCAAATCGAAGGAATGACACATGAGTAATGAAGAAAAAAGTGGATTGAAGCATTGGGTACCTGCTTTTGTCCTTATGGTGTGTGTGGTACTGGCATTTTTCGACAAGATTAGTATTGCGGTTTTATTTTCAGATCCTCATTTTCAAAGTGCAATGGGAATTGCTGAAGATAAGGCCAAGCTTGGATGGCTCATGACAAGTTTCTTGCTTGCTTATGGTTTTTCATCAGTCTTTCTAAGCTTTTTGGGTGACATTTTTAACCCCAAGAAAATGCTGTTCTGGAGCGTGACCTCTTGGGGTTTACTCATGTTTTGCATGGGCTTCACCACCAGTTATTCAGGCATGTTGATTTTACGTGTACTGCTCGGTTTAGCAGAAGGTCCCTTATTTGCCTTGGCATACACCATTGTTAAACAGACTTACACAGACCATCAGCAAGCACGTGCTTCTACCATGTTCTTACTTGGAACACCGATTGGTGCATTCCTTGGGTTCCCGATTACTGCAAATGTTTTAGCGCACCATGACTGGCACACCACGTTTTTTGTGATGGCTGGTTTAACACTCATTGCCATTTTCAGCATTGTTTTTGGTTTACGTAACTTGCAGCTCAAGAAAACTGTCGAAATTGATGGTGAGAGTAAACGTACCAATTTCAAAGGCCACATTGCTAACACTAAATTGCTGCTCAGCAACAGCGCATTCTGGTTGGTGTGTCTCTTTAACATTGCGTTGATGACGTATTTGTGGGGCTTAAACAGCTGGGTTCCTTCTTACTTAATGCAAGACAAAGGATTCAATCTCAAAGAGTTTGGGATGTATTCAAGCTTTCCGTTCATTGCCATGTTAATTGGCGAAATTATCGGTGCGTTTTTATCTGACAAGTTAGGCCGCCGTGCAATTCAAGTATTTAGCGGTTTATTACTCGCGGGCATCTTCATGTATGTGATGGTCATTATGACTGAGCCACTATTGATTATTGCTGCCATGTCTTTAAGTGCTATGGCGTGGGGCTTTGGAGTAGCGGCGGTATTTGCTCTGCTTGCAAGAGTGACGACCTCAAATGTAGGGGCGACTGCGGGTGGAATATTTAACGGTTTAGGTAATTTTGCAAGTGCAATTGCGCCTGTTCTTATCGGTTACATCGTGATGCAAACACATAGTTTTAATTTAGGAATTACCTTCTTGGCTGCTGTCGCTGTCATTGGATCGTTGTTCTTAGTTCCTCTTTTAAAACGTTATTAATTCACTGTATAGGAGTTTAAAAAATGACTACACAACAATTCGAATCGTGGGCACAACCAGAAAATGCTTCTTTAGAAGATTGGTTAAACACGCGTATTGCTCGCTTTGAGACACGTAAATATGACTTTGAGGCTTTGAAGTTCCAAGCTGATTACGACCCGAAATATCGCCGTGCACAAATGCGTTACATGGGTACCGGTGCAACAGGTGTTGCAAATGACGGTAACACCGTTCCAGCAGAAAACTTCACGTTTTCAACCATGGTTCTGCCACCACAGTGTGAAGGTCCTTTGCACATTCATCACGATGTTGAAGAAGTGTTCTTTATGCTTCGCGGCGAAATTGATTTGTTCATTGAGCACAACGGCGAAAAATTTGAGACTCGTTTAAAAGAGCGTGACCTGATTTCAATTCCACCGGGAATTTACCGTGGTTTGTTTAACCCAGGTCAAGAAGATGCCTTGATGTGTGTGATGTTAGGAACAGGTAAACCAACCATTCCGAACTATCCACCAGAGCATCCATTGTCTCAAATCAAACGTTAATTGTTTGATGAAGTGAATAAAAGGAAAGAATTGAAAATGATGACACTCATTGAAAAGTTAGCAGAATTTCCGGTGAAAACCGTCACTGTTCAAGGCCAGCAGCAAGCCTATCGGGAAGCCGGTCAGGGCGAGTACCTTGTGCTGCTGCACGGCATTAGTTCAGGTTCTGCTTCATGGGTGAACCAACTTGAAGTGTTGTCTCATCATTTTCATGTCATTGCCTGGGATGCACCGGGCTATGGCAAATCAGATGAACTTTTAACTGATCAGCCGAATGCTACCGATTATGCAAAGCGTTTGGCAGCGCTGTTTGAAGTTTTAAAAATTGAAAAAGCAATTGTTGTTGGCCACTCATTAGGCGCCTTACAGGCGAGTGCATTTGCTGCACTTTACCCAGAGCGAGTAGAGCATTTGGTGATCGCCAATTTGGCTCAAGGCTACCAACGCCACGATGAACAAACACAAATTCAGGTTTTTGAAAAAAGACCAAAAATGTTGAAAGAGTTAGGCGCTAAAGGTATGGCAGAAAGCCGTGGGCCTCATTTGATTTATAAACAAGAACCACAAGCCTTGGCTTTAGTTTCAGAGGTGATGCAACAGTTGACCCTACAGGGATTCACCCATGCATCGTACTTACTTGCCTATGACGAAATACGTAATTATTTAACAGATTTACAAGTCCCATGCACAGTGATTGCAGGGCAGCAAGATCAAATCACTCCTGCGTTAGGTATACAAGAGCTTGCTCAGGAATTGCAGTTGGAACAGCACTACATCATCCAAGATGCAGGACATCTAAGTTATGTCGACCAACCGCAAGCATTTAACCAAATTATGTTGACGATTCATGAACAATCGTAAGAGAGATTAAGGATTATGAGCTTCCAAGTTGAAGGAAAAGTTGCAGTTGTTACGGGTGGCTCCTCTGGGATTGGGCTGGCTGCTGTTGAAATACTGGTTGCAGAGGGTGCAAAAGTAGCTTGGTGTGGTCGCGATGAAGAGCGCTTGAATGCGTCAAAGCTCTATATTTTAGAGAAATATCCACATGCCAATATTTTTACCAAAGCATGTAATGTATTGAAAAAAGAAGAAGTTCAACAATTTGCCAAAGACGTAAAACTCAATTTGGGCAATGTTGATATGCTCATTAACAATGCTGGACAAGGCCGCGTTTCAAACTTTGAAAATACGCAAGATGAAGACTGGATGAAAGAAATTGAGCTGAAGTATTTCAGTGTTTTACATCCGGTACGGGCTTTTCTTGAAGATTTAAAACACTCTGCAAATGCATCGATTACCAATGTGAACTCTTTACTGGCGTTACAACCAGAGCCACACATGATTGCCACTTCATCAGCACGAGCGGCGTTGTTGAATCTGACACATTCTTTGGCTCATGAGTTTACTCAGTATGGTGTTCGTGTGAACTCGATTTTACTCGGAATGGTCGAATCCGCGCAGTGGAAACGTCGTTATGAAACTCGCTCAGACTTAAACCAGTCATGGGAAGAATGGACAGGCAATATTGCTAAAAACCGCGGTATTCCAATGCAGCGTTTAGGCCGTCCTGAAGAACCTGCACGTGCTTTAGTTTTCTTGGCATCACCATTGGCATCTTACACCACAGGTTCGGCAATAGATGTCTCAGGTGGTTTTAACAAACATTTATAAATATTAGGTGCTGTCATGAAAAAGTTGATGATGATTGGTTTTGGCGCAATGGCAGCAGAAGTGTATGCCCATTTGCCTCAAGATCTGCAACTCAAATGGATTGTCGTGCCATCTCGCAGCATTGAAAAAGTGCAGTCACAAGTTTCTTCCGAGATTCAGGTGATTTCCGATATTGAGCAATGTGATGGTACGCCAGACTATGTCATTGAAGTGGCAGGTCAAGCAGCAGTGAAAGAGCATGCTCAAAAAGTTTTAGCGAAAGGCTGGACCATTGGTTTGATCTCGGTAGGTACTTTGGCTGATAACGAGTTTCTGGTTCAGCTTAAGCAAACTGCTGAAAAAAATAATGCCCATCTGCATTTATTGGCAGGTGCCATTGCTGGCATTGACGGTATTTCAGCAGCCAAAGAAGGTGGCTTGCAAAAAGTCACTTACAAAGGCTGTAAAAGTCCAAAAAGCTGGAAGGGCAGTTATGCAGAGCAATTGGTCGATTTAGACCATGTGACTGAAGCTACGGTTTTTTTTACCGGAACTGCTCGTGAAGCTGCCATGAAATTTCCGGCAAATGCCAACGTCGCTGCAACGATTGCACTTGCCGGGCTTGGAATGGACGAAACCATGGTCGAATTAACTGTTGATCCAACAATCAACAAAAACAAACACACCATCGTGGCAGAAGGTGGCTTTGGGCAAATGACCATTGAACTGGTTGGCGTGCCGTTAGCAAGTAACCCGAAAACATCAACTTTGGCTGCGCTTAGCGTGATTCGTGCTTGTCGCAACAGTGTAGAAGCAATACAGATTTAAGAAGGATTTGATCATGGCAAAGGAAATTTATATTGCAGGTGAATGGCGATTAGGCCGTGGTACAGTCATTCAAAGCCTGTTTCCGGCAGATCAGTCGGTAAACGCTGAGCTTTCAACAGCAACGCTTGAAGATGTAAATGAAGCAATTGAGAAAGCAGATCAGGCTTGGCGTCAACCAAGCTGGAGAAACAGCTTGCCGCATGAGCGCGCACGTATTCTCTACAAAGTTGCAGACATTATTGAAGCACGTGTAGATGAGTTAGCGAAATTACAAACCCGCGATAATGGTAAGCCTTTAACCGAAACTCGTGGTTTGGTGATGAGCGCTGCGGCGACTGCACGTTATGTTGCAGCAGCATGTGAAACAATGAATGACGAGCTCACCACTCAACGTGCTCCAGACTTTATGACCATGAGTGTGCATGAACCTGTGGGTGTTGTGGCAGCAATTACGCCTTGGAATTCTCCAATTGCGAGTGAAGTTCAAAAGCTTGCTCCAGCTTTGGCAGCAGGAAATGCAGTTGTATTAAAACCAGCAGAAGCGACTTCCCTCATTGCTTTAGAGCTTGCCAAAATTTTTGAAGAAGCAGGCTTACCCAAGGGGTTACTCAGTGTGTTAGTTGGTCGCGGTTCTATCATTGGTGATGCAATTGCTCAGCACCCATTGGTTCGTAAAATCTCTTTTACAGGAGGAACAACCACGGGCCGTCATTTAGCGCATATTGCAGCGGACAAACTCATTACCACTTCGCTTGAGTTAGGTGGTAAGTCACCAACAATCGTTCTGCCAGATGCTGATGTGGAACTCGCTGCCAAAGGCGTAGCGTACGGTATTTTTAGTTCGGCAGGCCAAGCGTGTATCGCAGGTTCTCGCTTGTTTATTCATAGCAGTCTTTACGATCAGTTTTTAACGCGTCTGGTTGAAATTACTAAAGGCTTACGCGTGGGCCATCCTGAACAGGCTGGTGTGCATTTAGGACCACTCGTGAATGACAAACATTTGCAGTCGGTTGATCGCTATGTGCAGCTTGCTAAAAGCGAAGGTGGTCAAGTTTTGGTTGGTGGCGAAGCATTAACAACTGGTGACTATGCCAAAGGCAGTTATTACTTACCCACTATTATTACGGGTTTAAGTAATAGTGCCCAAACCTGTCAGGAAGAAATTTTTGGCCCTGTTTTAGTCGTTATGAAATATGACAACGAACAAGATTTGATTGCTCAAGCCAATGACAGTTGTTTTGGTCTTGCAGCTGGCATCTGGACTGAAAGTTACCGTAAAGCTTGGTGTATTGCACGTGTGTTAGAAGTGGGAACCGTGTGGATTAATACCTACAAAAAGTTCTCGATTAGTGCGCCGTTTGGTGGCTTTAAAGACAGTGGTATCGGGCGCGAAAAAGGCCGTTTGGGCATTTTATCGTACATGCAGCAAAAGAGTATTTATATGGGGCTGAATGAACAGCCTAACCCTTGGTGCGATTAATAGATTCAAGGACTGAAAACAAATTTTGAGGAACAGACATGACTGAACGTGTAAATGTAGGCGAAGCAATCGCAAGAGTTTTAGAAGCGCACCAAGTTGATAGTATTTATGGTGTTATTTCCATCCACAATTTACCTATTGCCGACGCAGTAGGACGCCGTGAAAAAATGCGTTTTGTAGCAGCGCGTGGTGAAGCTGGTGCGGTCACTATGGCAGATGCACACTCACGCTTTAAAGGCTTGGGGGTAGCACTGACCAGTACGGGTGCTGGGGCTGGCAATGCGGTGGGTTCACTGATTGAAGCAATGAATGCTGGTAGCCCTGTATTGCATTTAACAGGTCAGGTTGAGCGTGAATATCTTGACCGTGATGCAAGTTTCATCCATGAAACCAAAGACCAACTTACGTTTTTACGTGCATCAAGCAAAGCGGCATTTCGTATTACAAGTCCAGACAATGCAGTGGGTGTAATCCGTGAAGCCATCCGTGTGGCAACCACTGTTCCAATGGGGCCAGTAAGTGTTGAATTGCCAATTGATGTACAAGCGGCAGAAATTGATTTGCCACTTAACCTTGGGCCAGTCAAAGCATTGCAATTGCCACAAGCAGATCAAGCTGAAATTGATCTTCTTGTAAGCGAAATCAAAAAAGCAAAACGTCCAATTTTCTGGATTGGCGGTGGAACTTTAAATAGCATTGCAGAAGTGAAAGCAATTGCAGATTTAGGTATTCCGGTTGTTTCATCGACTCATGCTCGTGGGGTGTTGGCAGATGATCATCCACGTAGCTTAGGTGCTTTTCATAACTCGGCAGGTGTTGAGCAGTTATTAAAAGATGCTGACTTAATGGTTGTGGTGGGTTCTCGTTTACGTAGTAATGAAACTAAAACTTATTCGGTTGAATTCCCTGAAAATATTATTCAGGTAGATGCAAACCCAGTGGCACAGCAACGTAATTACAAAATCCGCAACTTCATTTGTGGAGATGCCAAAGATGTCTTAACACGTGTATTAGAACAGCTTAAAGGAACCTCAAAAGTTGATGCCGATTACGATGCTGCTGTAGTAGCTGCTAAACAAGCTGCAATTGATGCACTGCGTAAGCAAATCGATAAGTACGCTTTAATTTGTGATCATTTGCGTGCAGCTTTACCTCAAGACGGCATTTTTGTACGTGATATCACCATGTCGGGTAGTACATGGGGTAGTCGTTTATTTCCTGTACAAGCACCAAACCAAAACATCCACTCACTTGCGGGTGCAATTGGGTTAGGCCTTGCAACAGCAATCGGCGCTTCAATTGCTAACCCTGACAAAAAAGTAATTGGTTTAGTCGGCGATGGCGGCTTAATGCTTGGCATTGGTGAGATTGCAACCATGGTGCAAGAAAACACCAATATGGTCCTAATGATTATGAATGACGGTGGTTATGGCGTAATGCGTGGCATTCAAAATAATTACTTCGGTGGTCGCCAGTATTTCAATGAACTGCATACGCCTGACTACAAACTTCTTGGCGAATCAATGGGTGTGAAAAGTTGGAAAGTCGGTAGTGCAGATGAGTTTAAAACGGTTATTCAAGAGGCTGTCGCTTTTGAAGGGCCAACTGTGATTGAGCTCGATATGAACTCGATTGGACCATTAAACTTCGCGGGTCCACCGCAAAAGAAACTGTATTAACCAGTTTGGATGGTTTAGTACATATGCGATGGGAGCTGCTAAGCCATCCTTTTTTTAGATAAATTTTTTTGTCTAAAAAACAATAAAAACGAAGTTTTACAGGTAAAACAAATAAAGTTCCAGCAGGATGCTGGAACTCAATAAAGGATGTAGAGATGAAAAAGACTTCATTGATCATGGCATTCATTGCACCGCTTACGCTGGGGGTAAGCGTCAATGCATTTGCAAAAGACTCATTGCTTGAATGGAAAAGTGATGATGGCACCGACTCATTAAAGTTAGGTGGGGTGGTTCGGTTAAATCAACGCTATGAAGATTGGGAAGGGCCAAACCGTGGTTTTGGTAAGCTCCATTTTGATATTTTCAGGGTTGATCTCAAAGGTAAATTTGATGATGCCTACATCAATGCCAGTTATATGTTTCAAGACCAACAGAAAACGTCCATTGAAAAAGCATACGTGGGTTATAACCTAGATGCCAATAACAGCATTGAAGCGGGTCTGGTCTATAAACCTTTCACGATTTATCCATACCCACAAAATGGCTGGACCTATCACATTCCTTTCTTTTTAGGTTATGGCAATAACATTGCACCGGGGATTAACTGGAATTATCACGACAAAGACTGGGATTTAAAACTCGGTTATTACCCGCAAATGTTAGAGACGAATTTGCGTTATTCACCAGAGAGTGCAACTTATGATGACTTGGCTGGAAATGCATTTCCATCTCAAAAAGCCTATCAAAATGAAAAGCGTAATCAGGTGAATACCCGCATTGTTCGCAAGTTAGAAACTGATTTCGGTAAGCAAGAGTTCGGTGTATCGGGTGCAATTGCTCAGTTACATAATGATATTACCGATAAAGACGGCAAATATTATGCAGTCGGTTTGCACACCGAAAACAACTACAAACGCTTTAATTTACAAAGTTCTGTTATTCATTATCAATACGATGCGAAAAATCCAGATGGTGTAAATAATGACATGACTTTAATGGGCGCGAATGGGCTTACACCAGCCTATTTCATTGCTTCGGAAGGGACCATTGCCAGTTTAAACCTTGCCTATACATTGCCTGTCACCAATATGGGCAAGCTAAAAGCCATTAAGTTTTATAATGACTATAGTTACCTTGATAAAAAACGCGATGATTGGTCCGACTCGCAAATGAATACCACAGGGATGATGTTTATTGCTTCACCCTTTATGGTTTGGGCAGATTATACGTGGGGTAAAAACTCCAACATTATTGGTGGCTCTACAAACTCAACGGGTTATACCTCTGCAACCTCGCCAAACAGCGACAAATGGTTATACCGTATTAACTTTAATATCGGCTTTACTTTCTAAAGTAAGCAGCAATAAAAAAACCACGCAATCGGCGTGGTTTTTTATCTAATAACTTAAGGCGTTTAATATCTGTTTTTTTCAAACTTATTCCAAAATACAAAAGCAGTCACAAAGGCTAAAATTGTTAGCGCGAAAATATAATACATCGCACCAATATCACTATATTGACTGAGCCAATGCACTAAAGGCAGTGTCATACCACCAACAATCGCATAAGACAAATTATAAGAAAATGAAATGCCCGAGAAACGCACAGGCGCGGGGAACATTTTGACCATACTGCTCGACACCATGCCGACTGTACCAGAGCATAGACCCAACAACATATATAAACCAAAAATGGTTGAGTGGGCCGCGTGCCCCAAACTGTTATAAAAAACTGCTGCTGTGAGTGCAACGGCAAGTGCACCGACCATCATGACTTTGCCACAGCCAAAACGGTCAGCAAAATAGCCAGCCAAAATACAGCCGACCATTTGCATGACAATGGCGGCACTTTGCATTTCAAAAGTCTGTGCGCGCTCAAAGCCAAATGAACCAATCAATAAATTTGGCATGGCTAAAATGACCACCACCACACAGCCCGTTAAAAACCATGTAAATAACATGCCAATGGCAACGGCTGTTTTATGCGTTTTTAACACTTGCTTGACTGGCATTTCTTTGGAAATTTCTTTACGAGCCTGCATAGCTTTAAACACAGGTGTTTCTTTTAAATAAGTCCGTAAATAAAGTGCGACTAGACCAAAAATACCACCTGCAATGAAAGGAATACGCCATGCCCAGTCGTGAATCTGTCCTTCACTAAAATTGAGTGAAATCCATAAAGACATCAGCGCGCCTAGTAAAATCCCTAAAGACAGCCCAGCGGTGAGTAAACCATTTGCCAGTCCGATTTTTCTTTCGGGTACATGTTCTGACACAAAGGTCCATGCGGCTGGAATTTCACCCCCAATCGCAATCCCTTGCACCACACGCATAAGTAGTAAAAGTAGGGGGGCCAAATACCCAATATTTTCAAAGGTCGGCAATATCCCGATAAACAGGGTAGGTAGCGCCATTAGCAAAATAGAAAGTGAAAATAGTTTTTTACGCCCGACCAGATCACCAAAATGGGCCATGACAACCCCGCCTAATGGCCTAAAAAAGTAACCTGCTGCGAAAATACCGTAAGTGTTAAGCATGGCCCAAAATGGGCTGAGTGTGCTGGGGAAAAACAGGTCAGAAATGATTTTGGCGTAAAACACATAAATCACGAAATCGTAAAATTCTAAAGCACCGCCCAATGAAGAAAGGGCAAGGGTTCGTTTATCTTCTTTATTAAGATAGTTCGCATCCTGCAAAGTTAAGTCCTGATCCATTTTTTACTTAATTGTTGTAATTGAAGTTTGGATATTAATGGAAAAGTGAAGTAAAAGTAAATGGAGGAAATTTGTTCTATGAAGAGGTGTAGATTTTCATTACTCAAATAAAAAAGCTTTAAAACAAAAAACGCATTAGATGAAACAAAAACAGATGTAGGAATGACTTTTCTTTTGAGCTGTTCAGCGACACAATAAAACTTGTCATATTGAGTTTAATGAGAGATTCAAAGGATGAGCGTAGTTTTACCAGTCGCAAAGCGTGGTGAAGATATCTTAAAACTGATTGCGGCTCCTGTCTCGGCAAATGAGTTGAACAGTGATTGGCTTTATCAGCTTGCCGCTGCTATGCAAGCAACCATGCTTGAGCGCAATGGAGTGGGGATTGCCGCACCGCAAGTTTATATTTCTAAACGCGTCATTATTGTGGCTTCTCGACCAAACCCACGCTATCCCGATGCACCTGAAATGGATGCTGTGGTGATGGTGAATCCTGAAATTTTAGAGTTCTCAAATGAAACGCTTTTGGGTGAAGAAGGCTGCTTAAGTGTGCCAGATGAGCGTGGACAAGTTGAACGTGCAGAAATGGTTAAGGTTAAATATTTAACACTTCAGGGTGAAGCCGTTGAAACAGTTTTCCATGGTTTTCCGGCTCGAATTGTTCAACATGAAGTGGATCATTTAAATGGAGTTCTATTTGTAGAAAGAATAATCTAATCTTCTATTTAAAGTTTTTAAAAACGTATAATGAGCTTGAAATAAATAAGCCATCGGAATTACAATACTTATATCGTGATTTTTATTTCACTAAAAAATTATAATTTTAATATTATCAGCAGGTTGTGCTGAAAAAATGATCGAAAGTGTAAATCTCCTCATTTAAGGTTACTGACCATGAAAACCCCTCTCCCAGATTATTTGGCAAATGTGATAGAAGCCTGTGAGGTAGATAATAGCGGACATCTAGCTGACTATATTCCAGAGTTAGCAAATGCAAATCCAGATCGATTAGCTTTGGCCATGTCTACGGTAGATGGCGAAATTTATTCGATTGGAGATGATGATGTTGAATTCACCATTCAATCGATTTCTAAACCGTTCGTATATGCCTATGTTTTACAACAGCTTGGCATTGATGCAGTACTTGCGAAAGTAGGGGTAGAGCCTTCGGGGGAAGCCTTCAATGAAATTTCATTGGGTAAAGACGGACGTCCGAAAAACCCGATGATTAACTCTGGCGCAATTACTGTACATTCCTTGATTCAGGTCAAGCATGGTTTACATAGCGCAGAAATTCTACGCCGTTTTATGAGCGAGCTTGCAGGGCGTGAATTAAGTTTTGATGAGTCTGTCTATGATTCGGAAGTCAAAACTGCTTACCGTAATCTTTCGATCGGTTATATGTTGAGAACGGTAGGGATTTTGGAAACTGACCCTGTCGATATTGTGAATGGTTACATTCGTCAATGTGCGATCATGGTTACAGTTAAAGACTTGGTACGTATGGGCAGTGTACTTGCCAATGGTGGGGTTGACCCTAAAACTGGAAAGCGTTTGTTAAACCGATCTGTGGTTAGACAAGTGCTCAGTGTCATGATGAGCTGTGGCATGTATGATGCCGCGGGTGACTGGCTGTCGACTGTAGGTATTCCTGCTAAAAGTGGTGTAGCGGGCGGTATTTTAGGTGTGCTGCCGGGGCAGGTCAGTATTGCTGCTTTTTCTCCTCGTTTAGATGAGCATGGTCATAGTATTCGAGGCATCGATATTTTAGAGCGGTTATCTCGTGACATGGGATTACACCTCATGGAAGGTACACCTTCTGCACAAACGATTGTACAAAGTCATTACCGTACCGGAAAAGATGCTTCATTAAGTGTATATGTGCTTCGCGGTGTATTGAAATTTACCGAAGCTGAAATGTTGTTGCGCATTTTACAAGATGAGACAACTGACCAAAGCACAATCGTCATTGATTTAACCCAGATTTCACTTATCCACGATGTGGGTAAACGTATGTTCTTAGAAGGCGTAGATCGTCTGATTGATGATGGACATACGCTTGTTTTAGTTGATCCTGAACAACGATTAGATCATGCGAGAACTGGTAAAGATCGTGAGCTTCATGTCTACCATGATTTTGATGATTTGCTCGAAAAGCATGACCTACCTGCAAAAAAAAAGACTTATAGCGACATCGCAGAATTTCTAAACTGCTGAGGTGTTTTTCCTAGATGTCGCTTAAACATCGCACTGAACGCACTGGGGTTGTTATACCCCAGTGATTCAGAAATTCGAGCAATAGATTCACCATTCGCGATTTTACTTAAGGCAAGTGCAATATGCATTTGCTGGACCCATGCCCGATAAGAAAGTCCAGTTTCTTTTTGGAACATACGCATTAGGGTTCTAGAACTCGCACCAATCTCATCAGCCCAATCTGTTAAGTCTTTTGAATGGTCAGGAGTATGTAATAACTCTTGGCAAATTTTTAATAGTCGTTTGTCTTTCGGCCATGGAATCTGAATAGGCAACAAATTGGCCCGATGGATTTCTTCAAAAATCAAAATTTGTAAAGAACGGGAAAGCTCTTGAGACGTCGCCGTATTGGGCGTGTCTTCTCGTTCAATTTCATTTAAACGAATCAAAAGTTCATGCAGCAGGTTAGTGACTCGAATAATAAAGCAATGTTGTCCCATTAAAGCTGCTGCATTTACTTCAACCAATGCCGTATTTAACTTCACGTGACTTAGTGAAATCACGCTGTGCTCAACATGAGCAGGAATCCATAAGGCACACATGGGTGGCACAATCCAGACATTGTTCGGTGTAAACACCTGAATGTTTCCTGTGGATGCATACAAAAACTGCGCACGTGTATGTGTATGAGTCGGCGTGATTTCTCGGTAAGAATGCTCAGAAGATAGTCCAATCACAAGTTCAGACAAATCAGACTGAATAAGAGAATCGGACATAAACCATCCTAAAAATTGTCACTTATACAATGATTATTGGAAGATAACTTTATAAGCGACAATTTACAATAAGCATCTTACTTAGAATATTGGAGTTTTTCAGGTATGACGTCTTCAATACAATTGAAAGATGGTATTGCCAATACCGTTGCAAATGATCAGCCTCAAGGAATGATTATTAAAATTGTAGGCGCTGTAGCAGTCGCACATTTACTGAATGATTTAATTCAAGCAGTGCTACCAGCTATCTATCCAATGCTAAAAGCAAACTTTTCACTTAGTTTTGCTCAAGTTGGCCTGATTTCGTTTGTATATCAAATTACAGGTTCACTGCTCCAGCCTTGGATTGGACTTTATACCGATAAACATCCAAAACCGTATCTTCTACCACTCGGAATGATGGTCACATTCTGTGGCATTATCTTGTTAGCATTTTCACCAAGCTTTACAGTATTGTTATGTGCATCTGCACTTATTGGGGTAGGTTCTGCAACTTTTCACCCTGAAGCTTCACGGGTGGCACGAATGGCATCGGGTGGACGCTTTGGTACAGCCCAGTCGACTTTTCAGGTGGGCGGAAACACAGGTACTGCCATTGGCCCATTGTTGGCAGCGTTATTGATTGTTCCATTTGGGCAGCATGCAGTTGCGGGCTTAGTAATATTTGCACTTTTAGCGATTTGGGTTTTATTTGGCGTAAGCCGTTGGACGGTAAGTCACGCTAAAAATCAGATAGCTACACGTGCAAACCAAGTACAAAGTAAATTGCATGGCCGTAAGCTAATTATTGCTTTGAGCACAATTAGTTTATTGATGTTTGCTAAATTTACCTACATTGCTAGCATTAGTAACTACTTTACTTTTTATCTGATTCAAAAGTTCCATATCAGTATTCAAACAGCTCAATTACATTTGTTTGCCTTTTTAGCAGCTGTTGCTTTAGGCACATTTGCAGGTGGCCCGATTGGTGACAAAATTGGCCGTAAAGCTGTGATCTGGGTATCATTTGTTGGTATGGCGCCGTTTGCATTAATGATGCCGTATGCAAACTTATTTTGGACAACAGTTTTCTCAATTATTGCAGGTTTGGTGTTGTCATCTGCTTTTGCTGCGATGGTGGTTTACGCACAAGAAGCTGTTCCGGGCCGTGTGGGTATGATTGCAGGTTTAATGTTTGGTCTTATGTTTGGGGTAAGTGGTATTGCCGCAGCTGGGTTAGGGCATTTAGCTGATATTAACGGCATTGAATGGGTATTTGGTTTATGTTCATTCCTGCCATTACTTGGATTTGCAACTGCATTTTTACCAAACACAAAAGTTAAATAAATGAAAAGACTCTCAGTCATATTCAGCTGAGAGTTTTTTTTTAGATAAATATAGTGTCAATTCACAATACTATTTCTGAATACCAAATTTAAATACGGTGACACTGTTATAAGTTTGATTTGGATTCAAACGTGTAGAAGGGAAAGATGGTTGATTCGGGCTGTCTGGAAAATGTTGTGTTTCTAATGCTAGCGCATCTGCTTGTCGATAGAGTACGCCATTTGCACCAGCAACATTTCCGAGTAAATGATTGGCTGTATACATTTGAAGGCTTGGTTCAGTGGTTAAGACTTGCAGTGTCCGTTTAGATTTTGGATCAAAAACATGAGCTGCAAGATTTAACTTCCCTTGAGACTTTTGATTAAGTACCCAAGTTTGGTCATAGCCATATCCATAGGCCAATTGCTGATGATTCGCTCGAATATCTTTCACAATTGCTTTAGGCGTTCGAAAATCAAAAGGTGTACCTGCAACCGAAGCTATTTCACCTGTGGGTAAAGAGTTTTGATCGGTTACCAATACACGGTCTGCATTAAGTTGTACAACATGATCCAGTACGCCATAAGGGTTATTACCAGCGCCTGACAAGTTGAAATAACTGTGGTTGGTGAGATTGACGACTGTCGGTTGATCAGTTTTGGCTTTATATTCGATCTGGAATTCATTTTGATCTGAAAGACTGTAGATCACTTCCACATCTAACTTTCCGGGAAAGCCTTGATCTCCATTTGGACTTGTTAACTTAAGAGAAGCTTTAACAGTTTCACCTTTGGAAACGAGGGGCTTAACTTGCCAAACACGTTTGTCAAAACCCGGATTACCGCTATGTAATGAATTCGGTCCATTATTTTTTTCAAGATTATACGTTTTTCCATCTAAGCTAAATTTAGCATTGCCAATACGGTTCGCATAACGACCAATTAACCCACCAAAATGAATGCCTTCCTTGGTATCAGTGACTTCATAGCCTTTTAGATCATCGAAGCCTAAAACGATATTATTTTGTTTACCTTGTGCATCGGGAGTCAAAATTTGTGTAATTACGCCCCCATAACTAATAAAAGAAACAGACACTCCTTTGTTATTGCTCATGGTGTACAGATCAACTTTTTGACCATCTTGAGTTGTGCCATATGGTTTTACATTTAATGTGGCTGCATTTGTAATTTGCGCAAAGCTATAAAGGGTGAAACTTAAAATTACTAATTTTTTCATGCTTATACTCTATTTTTTAATCGTAGGATTGGATGAATATAAGATTGATTTTTCGTCTTTTTAAAGAGTTTTTTATTATATATAGTGTTAATAATGATTAGCGCTGTTAACTCGAAGTATTGAACAAGCTGGTACTAATCCTATTAGTAAAACTCAACGGTAAGCTATTTTTATGAATCATCCCGAATCGGTTTTAAAATTTTCGCTTGGTTTTAATGGCTTATCATTTGACTTAGACAATCAGCACATCCAACTCGAACAAGGCTTGGGTTTCGTTGAGACGAACAGTATTCGTCATGGTGTTATTGATGAGCTTGCTATCGAAAAGATGATTTATTTTATTGAAGAGATCATAGAGTCTCAGCCCCTAAGAAATCTAAAGATAAGTGGGGTAGCTGTTACGTCTGATGCTGCTATGACACACCTCAGTGAGTTATTTTTTAGTGCAAAAAAGAAAATCAGCCGTATTGAGCTTGAACATGGTTTTAATAGTTTTATTGAGCGTTTGAGCTACTACACAAACCCAGTGGCTCCAGATCAGCTTTCTGTTTTTACCTACTTTGTATTTGTTCGAGAGATGATGCATCACTTAAGAGTGGAGGAAATTCAGATCCTTTAAGAAATGACTTCTCAATCCGCTAACTCATCATGAATCCAGTTTAAAAACAGTTCAATTTTAGGAATAAATTGATGGGTTCGTGGATATACCAAGTGATGAGCAGAGATAGGAATCGATAGCTCATCTGCAAAAACTCTAACTAATTTCCCAGATTCTAAATAATTTTGAGTGAGCAAATTACTTTCTAAAACAAAACCTAGCCCGTGTGTGGCTGCCTCAAGCGACATATAAGAGCGGTCAAAACTCAAAGTGTAGGGAAACTCAGGAATGCTTAAACCCTGATGGGCAAACCATTGTGGCCAAGTAACCAAGGTTGAGCGCGATAAAATCAGTTCTTTTTTTAATAAATCTTGAGGTTTATTTACTGGACTACGTTCAAGTAGTTTGGGGGATGCAAGTACTTCTAGCTTTTCATTACGAATCGTTCTGATTTCTACCCCTGTCCAGTTGGGCAAACCATGACGAATATCAATATCGATCTTGTCGCGAGTAAAGTGCAAATTTTCATAAGAACACGACAGATTGACCTGAATCATTGGAAACTTTTCTTTAAATGATTCGAGGCGAGGTAGTAACCAGAGCAAACCAAAACTTGGAGATGAGTGAATATATAGACTGTCTTTCGGGCTTTTATCAGCAGCTTTTTCAGTTGCTAACATCAGGTTATGCAAAATGGTCGTGACATCTTGAAAATAGCGTTCGCCAGAAGGGGTAAGCGTCACACCACGAGCACCACGAATAAATAAACTCTGCCCAATCATTTCTTCAAGCTTAGCAATTTGATGACTTACTGCTGAAGGGGTGAGATTCAAATGCTCGGCTGCCTTCGCAACATTGCCGAAACGGGCGGTTTGTTCAAAAGCCTGTAATGTTTTAATTGAGGGCATCTGGTTGAAATTGTTTTCACTACTATCCATGAAATGATCCGTTTTTATCCCTAAAACTTATTTAAAAATAGCATAGGCATGAATTTTTTTCATGCCTTGTTGAATTCGAGCTGATTGCTGGGCTTTGTGAAAAAAGAGATTCTAAGTCAGAACTCAGGAAATAAAGCGTAAAAGAGGATTGAACATGTTACTACAAGGAAAAGTGGCATTAATTACTGGTGCAGCATCAGAACGTGGAATTGGGCGAGCAACCGCAGAAATCTTTGCACAACAAGGTGCCAAAGTCATTATTGTTGATTTAGATCTTGCTCAAAGCCAAAACGCTGCAAAAGCACTTGGTGAAGGACATTTAGGTCTTGCTGCAAATGTTGCAAATGAAGAACAGGTCAAAGCAGCTGTTGAACAAGCACTACAGCACTACGGCAAGATTGATATTTTAATCAATAATGCTGGCATTACTCAGCCAGTTAAAACACTCGATATTCAGCGCAATGACTATGATCGTATTTTAGACGTCAGCCTGCGTGGAACACTCATTATGTCGCAAGCTGTTATTCCATCTATGAAAGCAAATGGTGGTGGAAGCATTGTGTGCTTATCTTCAGTTTCAGCACAACGTGGTGGCGGTATCTTTGGCGGACCGCATTATAGCGCTGCAAAGGCAGGGGTTTTAGGTTTGGCAAAAGCGATGGCTCGAGAGTTCGGCCCTGACCAAATTCGTGTAAATTCGCTTACTCCGGGTCTAATTCATACTGATATTACTGGCGGTTTAATGAATGATGACCGTCGTCACGACATTCTTACAGGTATTCCACTCGGACGTTTAGGTAAAGCACAAGACGTTGCAAATGCAGCATTATTTTTGGCAAGTGATCTGTCAACTTACCTAACTGGTGTAACGCTCGATGTAAATGGTGGCATGCTGATTCATTAAGGCTTGTCATTTAAAAACTAAAAATAGAATGATGGTCACAAGAGGATACTGTGGCCAAATGTAAAGGGATTCGCATGATGGATACAGTATTTTCATCTGAAGTAGATACGGCGCTTCGTAAGTCAGCCTATCGAAAAATTGCATTTCGGCTCATGCCATTTTTAATGCTTTGTTATTTTTGTGCCTATTTAGATCGAGTAAATGTGGGTTTTGCCAAGCTCCAGATGATGAGCGATTTACAGTTTAGTGAAGCTGTATATGGGCTAGGTGCAGGGATTTTCTTTATTGGTTATTTCCTTTGTGAAGTGCCAAGTAACATCGTACTTCACAAGGTAGGTGCAAGACGTTGGATTGCCCGTATCATGATTACATGGGGCATTTTGTCTGGCTGTTTTGCCTTTGTTGAAACTGAATGGCAATTTTACACCTTACGTTTTTTACTCGGTGTTGCAGAAGCTGGTTTGGCTCCGGGATTGTTGCTCTACCTCACTTACTGGTTCCCGTCTTACCGCCGTGCACGCATGACTGTACTTTGGTTTATCGCGATTCCAATTTCAGGAATGATTGGTGGGCCACTTTCAGGCTTAATCATGGACCGAATGAGCGGTGTACATGGCTGGTTCGGGTGGCAGTGGATGTTCCTCATTGAAGCCATTCCTACTGTGCTTGTTGGCCTATTGGTACTTGCTGTTTTAAAAGACTCTGTTCAAGACGCTAACTGGTTAACCCAAGATGAAAAAAACTTGGTGAAGCAAGAGCTTGCTCAAGATAACCAGCACAAGGAAGGTCATGCTAGCGTTAAAGATTTCATCGCAGATAAACGGTTATGGTTACTCGCAGGCATCTATTTTTGTGTAGTGATGGGTCAATACGCCATTACCTTTTGGCTACCAACTCTCATTCGTAACTCAGGCATTAGTGATAACTGGCATATTGGGCTACTTACGAGTCTTCCTTATATGTGTGCCATTGTGGTTATGCTTTTGGCAGGGCGTAGTGGTGACCATTTCCAAGAACGCCGTTGGCACTTAATTATCCCAATGTGTGCAGGCGCTATAGCACTCACATTTGCGACTTTATTCGCTTCAAATCTAACCCTCTCTTTAATTTGCCTTTGCATCGCAGCCTCAGGTGTGCTGACGGCATCCTCTTTATTTTGGATGTTACCGACCAACTTCTTGGGTGGTGTTTCGGCAGCGGCAGGTATTGCAGCCGTCAATAGCTTCGCCAACCTCGCAGGCTTCTGCTCACCTTATTTAATCGGTTGGGTCACCACCAACACAGGTTCAAATGCAATCGGCATGTTCTTAATCACAGCAGTATTAATTTTCGGTGCCAGCTTGGTTCTGCGTGTTCCAGCAAAACTGGTTAATCGTTAATAAGGAATAGTAAATGACAATGTTAAATATTGATAAATCAGGCCAAATTGCCGACTTGCAACAACGTGCCTACCACATTCGCCAGCATGCTCTACGTATGGGGCAAGTACAAGGTCAAGGCTATGTTGGACAAGCTTTAGGTGCAGCAGATCTACTGGCAGTATCATACTTCCATGCGATGAAATATCAGCCAGAAAACCCTGAATGGGAAGGCCGTGACCGTTTTTATCTCTCTATTGGGCATTATGCAATTGCACTTTATGCAGCCTTAATTGAAGCAAAAATTATTCCGCTTGAAGAACTTGAAACTTATGGAGCCGATGATAGTCGTCTACCGATGTCGGGCATGGCTTCATATACACCGGGCATGGAAATTACAGGTGGCTCATTGGGTCATGGTCTTGGAATTGCAGTCGGCGCATGTTTAGGACTGAAACAGAAAAAGTCGGATGCTTTTGTCTATAACTTACTGTCCGATGGTGAGTTAAATGAAGGCTCAACATGGGAGGCAGTGATGTCTGCTTCTCATTGGAAACTAGATAACTTAATTGCCATTATTGATGTGAATAATCAGCAGGCAGATGGGCACTCCAGCGAAATTTTAGCGTTTGAACCGATTGTAGACCGTTGGCAGTCATTTGGTTGGTATACCCAACGCGTAGATGGCAATGACATGGAGGCTTTACTT
Organism: Acinetobacter sp. ACIN00229; assembly: GCF_016106645.1. Lineage (NCBI taxonomy): Bacteria > Pseudomonadati > Pseudomonadota > Gammaproteobacteria > Moraxellales > Moraxellaceae > Acinetobacter > Acinetobacter sp. ACIN00229. The sequence continues at coordinate 254,520 of NZ_JADWOM010000001.1, read as the reverse complement.
AAGGCATTTGATCAAGCACGAAACTATAAGGGAACATGCCCACGCGTCATTATTTGTGACACCAAAATGGGTAAGGGTGTGTCGTTCTTGGAAAGCCGCGAAAAAACGCACTTCATTCGTGTTGATGAACATGAATGGGACGATGCTTTAAATATTTTGACCCACTACGGACAGTAAGGAATACACCATGAGCCAGTTAGTCAATCCTCCTAAGAAAAAACTAACCACTTCGGCAATGATTGCTTCTATTGCTGCCGAGGGCCAACCGACCAAACCAGCCCCATTTGGACATGCACTAAATGTCTTGGCAAAGGAGCGTGACGATATCGTAGGTTTGTCAGCAGATTTATCAAAATATACTGACCTGCATATTTTTGCTAAAGAAAATCCAGACAAGTTTTTCCAAATGGGTATGGCAGAACAACTTTTGATGAGCGCAGCAGCAGGACTTGCTCGTGAAGGATTTGTTCCCTTTGCGACCACCTATGCTGTGTTTGCATCACGCCGTGCCTACGATTTTATTTGTATGGCGATTGCGGAAGATAACCTGAATGTCAAAATTGTGGCGGCACTTCCGGGCTTAACCACAGGCTACGGCCCAAGCCATCAGGCGACTGACGATATTGCGATTTTTCGTGCAATGCCAAACCTCATGATCATTGACCCATGTGATGCCTTGGAAATCGAACAAGTAATTCCTCAAATTGCCGCTCATAATGGCCCTGTATATATGCGTCTATTGCGTGGGCAGGTTCCATTAGTACTCGATAAATACAATTACCAGTTTAAATTGGGTAAGGCACAGGTGATTAAACCGGGTAAAGACTTACTCATCATTTCCACTGGTTTATTGACCATGCGTGCGCTTGAGGCAGCGGAAGAGCTTGAAAAAGAGGGCATTGAGGTTTCAGTGTTACATGTACCTACGATTAAACCTTTAGATGAACAAACCATTCTGGATGAAGTCGCAAAAGGTGGCCGTCCTGTTTTAACTGCTGAAAATCATTCAGTCATTGGTGGGTTAGGAGAAGCTGTTGGCTCATTACTTCTAAAAAATGGACAACATCCTCGTTTTGACATGATTGGTTTGCCAGATGCATTTTTAGATGCAGGGGCATTACCAACCTTGCATGATCGATATGGTATTTCAACTGAAGCAGTTAAAGACAAAATTAAGTCACATTTGAAGTAGAAATCTTAACTTTCCAAATTGAAAAGGGCGTGATGGAATTTCCTTCACGCCCTCTTTTTTAGACAGAGTTATTTAAAAACTCAAACAATCGAATCATCTAAATTCGGCCCTAACCAACGCTTCGCTTCATCCAGTGTCCAACCTTTACGTTTTGCATAATCTTCAAGTTGGTCTTGAGAGATTTTACCCACGTTAAAGTATTCACTTTGTGGATGCGAATAATAGAAACCACTGACTGAAGATGGTGGCATCATTGCAAAGTGTTCAGTCAGTTTAGTACCGATTTTGTCTGTAGAACCTAACCAGTCAAACAACACCGCTTTTTCAGAGTGCTCCGGACACGCTGGGTAACCCGGCGCAGGGCGAATACCGACATATTTCTCTTTAATGAGTTCTTCATTGGTCAGTGTTTCATCTGCTTTATAACCCCAGAACTCTTTACGAATGCGTTCATGTAAGTGTTCGGCAAAGGCTTCAGCAAAACGGTCTGCCAACGACTGAACTAAAATTGCAGAGTAGTCATCACCTTTGGCTTTGTACTCATTTGCCAATTCTTCTGCACCAAAAATCGATACAGTGAATCCACCTAAGTAGTCCTGTTGCTCACGGTCAGTACGAATGTAATCTGCTAAAGACAAGTTTGGTTTACCTGTTATTTTGTCTGATTGCTGACGTAAATGTTCAAAAGTATGCGTAACATTTTGACCAGCTTCATCAAATACGCTCACTGTGTCGGCATCTGTGCGCTGAGCAGGGAACATACCAAATACAGCACGTGCATCAAAAAGGTTGTTGTCGATAATATCTTTCAACATTGCTTGAGCTTGGTTGTACAAATCTGTTGCAGCTTCGCCAACCACTTCATCTTCTAAAATTTTCGGGAACTTACCTGCCAAACTCCAAGAAATGAAGAATGGTGTCCAGTCAAAATATTCTACAAGTGTTGCAAGTGGGTAATTGGTGAGGACTTGTGTTCCCAAAAGATTTGGTTTTGCAGGAACATAACTCTCATCAATTTTAAAGCCGTTTTTAACAGACTCTGCATAAGTTAGCTTGGCAGCTTTAGGCTGTTTGTTAGCTAAGCGCTCACGAATTTTGACATATTCAGCACGGTGCTCTGCAATAAAGTTTCCACGCATTTCTTTTGAAAGGAGAGTCGTTGCAACACCTACAGCACGTGAAGCATCGGCAACATAAATCACCGCATCGTTTTGGTACTGAGGGTCAATTTTTACTGCTGTATGTGCTTTTGAAGTTGTTGCACCACCAATCAATAAAGGAATGTTAAAACCTTTACGCTGCATTTCTTTCGCAACAAACACCATTTCATCTAAAGATGGCGTAATCAGACCTGATAATCCAATGATGTCACATTTTTCATCAATTGCAGTTTGCAAGATTTTCTCGCAAGGCACCATCACGCCAAGGTCAATAATGTCATAACCATTACAGCCGAGTACCACGCCTACAATATTTTTACCAATATCGTGTACGTCTCCCTTAACAGTTGCCATCAGGACTTTACCTTTAGATTGGCTACCTGTTTTTTCAGCTTCAATGTATGGGTTGAGCCAAGCTACAGCTTGCTTCATAACACGTGCAGATTTCACAACCTGTGGTAAGAACATCTTGCCTGAACCGAACAAGTCACCAACAACGTTCATGCCGTCCATCAAAGCGCCTTCGATTACATCTAAAGGACGTTTGGCTTTTAGGCGAGCTTCTTCTGTGTCTTCGTCAATGTATGTGGTAATACCTTTGACTAATGCATATTCAAGACGTTTCTCTACAGGTTCGTTACGCCATTCAAGGTTTTCTGCTTCGCGCTGCGCACCACTATGACCACGGAACTTTTCAGCGACTTCAAGTAGTTTTTCAGTAGCAAGTTGACCAGATTCACCTTGGTTCTGGTTTAAAACAACATCTTCAACTGCATCTTTGAGTTCTTTAGGAATATCGTCATAAATTGCCATTTGTCCGGCATTTACAATCCCCATAGTCATGCCTTGTTTAATGGCATGATATAAGAACACAGAGTGAATCGCTTCACGAACAGGCTCATTACCGCGGAACGAGAATGAAACGTTCGATACACCACCAGAAATCATGGCGTGAGGTAAGTTTTGTTTAATCCAACCTGTGGCTTCAATAAAATCGACGCCATAGTTATTGTGTTCTTCAATACCTGTTGCCACTGCAAACACGTTCGGGTCAAAAATAATATCTTCGGCAGGGAAGCCTACATCATTGACCAAAACATCATAAGAACGTTTACAGATTTCGCGTTTACGCTCAGCAGTATCGGCCTGACCAGTTTCATCAAAGGCCATCACAATAATTGCAGCACCATATTGACGACACAAGCGAGCTTTTTCGACAAACTCGTCATAACCTTCTTTTAAGGAAATCGAGTTAACAACGGGTTTACCTTGTACACATTTTAAGCCTGCTTCAATGATTTCCCATTTCGATGAGTCAATCATGATAGGCACACGTGAAATATCTGGCTCAGATGCCACAAGGTTTAGGAAATGTACCATCGCATTTTGCGAATCGAGCATCCCTTCATCCATGTTAATGTCGATAATCTGAGCGCCAGCTTCCACTTGTTGCTGTGCAACTTCTAAAGCTTCGGCAAAGTTTTCTTCACGAATTAAGCGTAAGAATTTTTTTGAACCAGTAACGTTGGTACGTTCACCGACGTTAACGAACAATGAGTCATCATAAATATTAAATGGTTCTAAACCACTTAAGCGACAAGCTGGTTTAGTTTCAGGAATTTGACGTGGTGCAATGTCTTTTACAGCATTGGCAATCGCACGAATATGGTCTGGTGTCGTACCACAGCAACCACCGGTAATATTGATTAAACCACTTTCTGCAAATTCTTTTAAGAAGGCGGCAGTTTGTTCTGGTGTTTCATCATATTCACCAAAAGCATTTGGTAAGCCTGCATTTGGATGAGCAGAAATAAAAGTATCAGCAACATCAGACACGGTTTTAACGTGAGGACGCATTGCATCTGCACCAAGGGCACAGTTGAAACCAATTGAAAGTAAGTCACCATGGCGTACAGAGTTCCAGAACGCTTCAGCAGTTTGACCTGTTAAGGTACGACCTGAAGCATCGGTAATGGTCCCTGAAATCATGAGTGGTAATTCATGACCAAGTTGTTTAAAGACTTCTTTCACCGCAAAAATTGCAGCTTTACAGTTTAATGTATCAAAAACGGTTTCAATCAGAATGATATCTGCACCGCCTTCAATCAGCGCATGAGTTGCCTCAATATAGTTTTCTTTTAGCTCATCAAAGGTAATGTTACGAAAGGCAGGGTCATTTACATTAGGTGAAATTGAACAGGTACGCGATGTTGGACCGAGTACACCTGCTACAAAACGCGGTTTATCTGGGGTTGAATATTTTTCACAAGCTGCTTTGGCTAAACGTGCTGCTTCACGGTTAATCTCTGGAACAAGATCTTCCATGTGGTAGTCAGACATTGAAACACGCGTGCCGTTAAAGCTGTTGGTTTCAATAATGTCTGCGCCTGCATCAAGGTAAGCTTCATGAATGCCTTGAATGATTTCGGGTTGAGTCAGCACAAGAAGGTCATTGTTACCTTTTAAGTCATATGCCCAATCGGCAAAACGCTCACCACGGTAGTCGGCTTCTTCTAGTTTATGGCGTTGAATCATGGTACCCATCGCACCATCAATAATCAGAATGCGTTTGGCAAGAAGCGCTTTTAGGGTGGCAAGCGTAGACATAAAAAACCCCGATATCGTACAAATTTAAAAATGCGGCGCTATTGTAACAGAATAGTTGCACAATTGATGAGCTATAACGACCCACCATTCACTTGTAATAGATTTATTAAAAAACGGCTTTTATGACAAATAGAGACTGTTTTTTCATCAAATATTCATAAAATGATCATGATATTGAAATATTTCATCGCCAATATTCCGTTTTATGACAATTATGCTGTTTAAAAAACAAGCATTCGGGTAATTTTTTATATATTTTTGCTTTAAAAATAGTCATAAATAAGGAAGATATAAATTGATTTAAATTATTGTATTTTAATAAAAAAATAAATTTCATAGAGGAAAGGTGCATCAAATGAGGTCAAAATATGAAAAATTGACTTCATCAGGCGCCGCTTTGTCATATAATTGTCATAATTTAATTTAAGAATACAGAGGATTTTTTTATCCTCTTACCGTCTGCATGAATTCTAATCTACCCCCTGTTTCGGATTCAAAACTTGCGGCAAACCTGCAAGTCAAATCGACGAATGTACATGTCCCGACACCTAAGTTTTTTATGCCGGTGTTTCTGACGATTATTGTTGCAACACTTATTTATATTGGATTTCAGGTGAGTGCTGATTTAGCACACGTACCACCTTTGAGTCTTTATTCGGTTATCCTTTTATCTACTGCACTCTTGATTGCTTTAGGCTTTGAGTTTGTAAATGGCTTCCACGATACTGCAAATGCAGTAGCAACAGTGATTTACACCAATGCTTTACCTGCACCAGTTGCAGTCATGTGGGCAGGTTTTTGTAATTTTCTTGGGGTAATGGTTGCAAGCGGCGCAGTCGCTTACGGCATTATTGCATTGTTGCCTGTTGAACTGATTATGAACATGGGTAGCGGTGCCGGTTTCGCAATGGTTTTTGCGCTTCTAATTGCTGCGATTCTCTGGAATTTAGGTACTTGGTTCTTGGGTATTCCTGCTTCTAGTTCTCATACCTTGATTGGTTCAATCTTGGGTGTGGGCATTATGAACCATCTGTTGAGTGCATCGACTGGCGTAACGACCAGCGGTGTTGATATGGATCAGGTGATTAAAGTCGGTAAGGCATTATTATTTTCGCCTTTAATTGGTTTTGCTTTTGCAGCGATTGTATTCTTGTTGGTTAAAACTGTTTTTAAACGCCAATTAGAATTATTCCAGCCGCCAGAGGGTAATAAACCACCACCAGCAATCATTCGTGCAATTTTAATCTTTACCTGTACAGGTGTAAGTTTTGCACATGGTTCTAATGACGGTCAAAAAGGTATGGGACTCATCATGCTGATTTTGGTTGGTCTGGTGCCGTTGGCTTATTCATTAAATAAAAACCTTGATACACAACAAGTTCAATCATTCCATCAGCTTTCTTCTCAAACTGCCGTATTTTTGAATCAAAATCAGCCAGAATTAAGCGATGAAAAAGCACGTCTTATTCTGACTAAATACATTCAAACTAAACAGCAAACTCCAGAAGTAGTGCCTGCATTGGCAAGCATGACTGACCACTTGGGTGAGCGTGTTTCTAGCTATAGCAACTTAAAAGATATTCCAGAAGCTGAAATTAGCGAAATTCGTAATGACATGTATTTAAGCACCACTTCGTTTAAGCGCTTGGATAAAGCAAATGCATTACCAAAAATGGATCAATCACAAGAAAAACTTGTGAAAGAATACCGTAGTAGCTTAGATTCATTCTTACAATACATTCCAACTTGGGTGAAAGTAGCAGTTGCTTTGGCACTTGGCTTAGGCACCATGGTTGGCTGGAAACGTATTGTTGTGACTGTAGGTGAGCGTATTGGTAAGCATCATATGACTTATGGTCAGGGGATGTCTGCTGAGCTTGTAGCAATGAGTACAATTGCAGCTGCTGACGGTTTAGGTATGCCTGTTTCAACAACACACGTTTTAAACAGTGCTGTTGCAGGTACCATGGTTGCGAATAAATCAGGCTTAAACTTCAATACAGTGAAAACAATTTTATCTGCATGGGTATTTACACTTCCTGCAACAATCTGTTTATCAGGCGGTTTGTACTGGTTATTCTTGCAGTTTGTATAAAAGCATTTAAAACATTAAAGCCACTGTGAACAGTGGCTTTTTTATTTGTTTCTTTTTTAAGTTCAGTCTATTTTCATGTACATTCAATTATAAATTAACAAGTTGTTATAGAGCATCAAGCAGCTTTAAAAGCTGAGCTTAAACTTTTTATATCAGGATAGATTATGGATGCGGTTCAAATAGATCAGCTAAAACAACAATTCCCACTTATTGAGACATTGCAAGCCTATAAAGAGACATTTTGGTTTACACCTCATCGCTATCCTTTAATAGAAGCTTTAGAAAAAGTTGGACTCACAGCAGAGGACGTAAGTGAAGCGGAAGCAAGACTAGCGCGTTTCGCACCTTATTTAGCAAAAGTGTTTACTGAAACTCAAGCACAACATGGAAAAATTGAATCAGATATCGTTGAAATTGCGAACATGCAGCAAGCACTTTCCTCAACAGAACAAGTGCAACTGAGTGGAGCATTCTGGCTAAAAAAAGATAGTCATTTACCTATTTCAGGTTCAATTAAAGCCCGTGGTGGTATTTATGAAGTCTTGGCTCACGCCGAAAAATTGGCAATTGAGGCAGGGCTTCTCAAGTTGGAAGACGATTACACTAAACTCGACCAAGACGCATTTCGCACGTTTTTTTCTAAGTATCAAATTGCAGTAGGTTCTACAGGCAACCTTGGGCTTTCGATTGGCATTATGAGCGCCAAACTGGGTTTTAGAGTCACAGTCCATATGTCTGCCGATGCTAGACAGTGGAAGAAAGACAAACTGCGTTCACTGGGCGTCAACGTGGTGGAATATGCTAGTGACTATGGTGTAGCTGTTGAAGAGGGACGAAAAGCCGCAGAACAAGATCCACACTGCTTTTTTATTGATGATGAAAACTCGAGAACATTATTTTTAGGTTATGCCGTTGCAGGAATACGCTTAAAACAGCAATTTGAGCAAAAACAGATTAAAGTTGATGCTGAACACCCATTATTTGTTTATTTGCCGTGTGGCGTCGGTGGTGGCCCAGGTGGCGTGAGTTTTGGGTTGAAACTTGCTTTTGGTGAGAATGTACATTGTATTTTTGCTGAACCAACCCATTCGCCTTGCATGTTACTTGGTGTGCACACAGGCTTGCATGATCAGATTTCAGTAAATGATATTGGCATCGATAATGTTACCGCCGCAGATGGACTTGCAGTAGGGCGTGCTTCAGGTTTTGTTGGACGTGCTATGCAACAGCTAATTGATGGCTATTACACCATTCATGATGAACGTTTGTATGAACTCATAGCACTTCTAAATCAAACTGAAAATATTCAGCTTGAGCCTTCAGCAGTGGCAGGAATGATGGGTCCATATTATGTTCAGACGAGTCCTGATTATTTAGCTTTACATCAACTATCAGCTGAAAAGTTGCAGCAGTCAAATCATGTGGTATGGGCGACAGGAGGTGGTATGGTACCACCTGATGAAATGCAAAAATATCTTTCACACTTTCAAAATAAATAAACACAGAAAAAAGCCCAATTCTAGAATTGGGCTTTAATTAAACTATTTTTTAGATGATTTTCCAAAAGGTAGTTTTTCGGTTGCAAAGCCATAGATTGCAGCAAAAGGCAGGGCAGTTCTTGCTAAATAAGCAACACGCCATAATCCGCCGTGGTTAGCACCTTCCATCATGAGTTCAAGCGGATGGTCCAGTTCAGTTTCAGGATTTGCTACAGAAGACTCATTTCTTAAGTCATGAATCCAGAGTGCCGCCATAATGGCATTGGTCGTTTCAGGGCTAAATGCTTCTACATCAAAAAGCTCTGCACCATTAAAAGCTGCTTTCAATAATGGATTTTTAGTCACAGAGTGAGTCGTTGTAGATGGAGCAATATTAATACTGACGTGTTGTCCTTGATGACGGGCCAAAATAGCACGCCATTGTTGAATGCGTTTTGCCAAAGCATAGTTTGGGCCTTGTTCAACCACTAGACAGTCGGCAATACCATAAGTTTTTCCATTTTCACAATCAATCAGGTCTTGATATGGTGCTTGGAAAAAACGATTTAAGGAAAGTGTAGAAACACCTTTCACCGCCATTTTTTGTAGTTTTGTGCGTGATTTAAATTTTTGTTGAGCAGCTTTTGCTACTTCTTTAGGAACTGCATAAACATCGGTTGGCGTACACATAAACATAAGGCTCGTATCAGACTTATGCTCGCTCACAAATTGCATGATGCTATCCATTGCCATGGATACACGAACGTGCTTTTCACCATCTAAATAGGCGATTGCGGCCAAATCTAACTTTTGTGGAAACTGCACTAGCCACTGTGCAATTTCTGGTAATTGAGTCAATAAATTTGCACCCAATTTATCTTTTAGTTCAGAAGCTTTTGCTGAAGATGCAATTTGTTCAACGCTTGGAGCAATGAGCGTTGCGTTTCCTTGTTGAATCGTATTTAAAATTTTGCCCCAGACACGTGGGTTTGGTAAGTCGACAGCAATAATATTCGCTTTCCATTTGGCTAACCAAGGTAGAGGACCAGCTTCTGAAGCCGCACCAAACAACACCATGGTACGGTCAGATAAATCAAACCATTCTGGATGAGCGGTAGCTTCACGCAAAGCTTTTGCATGACTTGGTTCAATAATACCAGTCTCTTCCCAACGTTGAATTTGGTCTAGTAAGCTTTGTCCACTGAGCTTTTGTCCTTTGTAAGGAACATACCACTCCGGAGCCGCATCACTTTCACCTTTAAGTTTTACTGTATGAAGGGGGGTAGATGAAGCAATATGAACCGCATCTTTTAAAAGGTAATGTTTACTATCACGATAGTAATCAAAAAGGTGGTGAGCTTTATGCAAGCCCTGCTTAGCAATAGTAATTGGATTGCTACTATTTGAGATGCCTTGCTTAACAAGCGCTTTAAAATAAATAGGGTAGTTTTTTCGCCAGTTTTTTTCATTCAACACTTGTTGCGCGGTTTTATTATCTACAACAGATAAAGCCTCTGACAAAATCTCTTGGCCTGTAAGAGATGTGCTTTGTTTTTTTGTTGAGGCGTGTACTGGAAATTGTAGACCTTCGACTTGACTTGTGCTGGACATAAAATATCTCGTTATAAGACTGGGTTAATATACAGATGTATACATTATCTATGCCAATGAAAGGAAACGAGTGGCAATAACTGACAAAATAATATTGAATATTTATGTGATGAAACATGAAAGAGCGATTTATTGTGATAAATTCATCTCATTTTGGTCTTAATTTTTTTCACATTTTTAGAACATTTTTATAGACTTACGTTACATAAATGATTATTTTGTATGGAGCAAATACATCAGTTTTAACCTGAAGGTAAAATGTTCAAAATGTATCAATAATACAGATGCAGAAATGATTAAAAACTAGACTTTTTTCTTAAAGGATAAGAGAAGTCAGACGGAATAAGAAAGAATTGGGGTGAAACTAGATAGAAGACAACGTAAGATTGTCTTTTAAAAATCTTGGGGATATGGTGATTTTTTTACACCATAATTTTCTAGTTTCATCCCATCTATTTTTGGGTTGGAACCCACTATTTTGTACTCAGCTTATCATTCAATCAAACTCTATTTCTTTAACGTAACTTCAAAATTACTTTAAGAATGAGTGTTTCTAACAGCGTCCTTTTTTAGCTTGTCCTGGTGGGCAAAAGTCCCCGGGATGATTGTGATAAGGTGAATCTGGATCAATCACAATACTACCTTCCCGTGTATGAACTGCACAGGCTGATAATGACATTGTGAAAATTGCTGCTACACAAAGAAATAATGCTTTCATCATGTTCTCACTTTTTTATCATTCTCCTTTGTACTATAGAAATATATTGATTATTTTTTGATCTACTTTTCGTTAAAAATATATTTACTAATTCCAATTAAAAGAAACTAATCAGATCTTAAAATTGTTCGAAAGCCAACATGGGTTGCTGCTAAATCAAAGTCTTGCGGATAACGACTGCTGTTTCGATAACGCGAACAATAATTTTGGGCACATAGAAAAGATCCGCCTTTAATTACATATTGTGTACTCGCAATTTGTTGTTGTCTTAAATCAGAATAATTTCCCATATGTTGGTCATGAGCACCTTGATAAGGAGAGGATGTCCATTCCCATACATTTCCAATCGTATCAAATAGTTTGAAATCGTTTGGCGCAAAACATCCAACGGGTGCTACATCTTTAAAGTGATCTTGATTTAGGTTTTGAAAAGGGAATTCACCTTGCCAGTAATTTGCTTGTGGATGTTGATGTTCATCGGTAGGCGCTTGATGTAAGGGCGTATCAGTTTTTGAGTTGGCTTTAGCTGCATATTCCCATTCTAGTTCTGTTGGTAAATCATGTCCGAGCCAGACTGCATAATGTTCAGCATCATTTTTACTCACATATCGCACAGGCTCATTCGAATTGGCTACCGCACCATTACTGCCATTTGGAGTTTTCCATGTATACCCCGATTTTAGCTGCCACCATTGCTGTGGATGATAAGGATCTGGTGAGAAAACAGCGGCCTGCTTTTGTTTTTCGGCATCGGTAATATAGCCTGTTGCTTTTACGAAGCTTGCAAATTGAGCAACGGTAACTTCAGTCTGATCAATCCAGAATCCTTTAACTTCTCGTTGTTTTTTTCCAAAATTAAGTTCATCGGGATAGGCTTTCTCAGAACCAAAATTAAAATTGCCATCGGCAATTAAAACCATTCCAGCTGTAGGTTGTTTGAGCCAACCTTGAGGTAGTCCAGAGTAGTTTTTACACTTTTCAATAGAACCCAGGTCAGCTAAAGACGTTGGCTGTTGAGGCGAGGGTGCTGATTCAGAAACTTTTGAAGATTGGCTACAGCCTGTCATAAAAGACAGACTGATTGCGGTAACTAAAAATAGTTTTAATCTCATTTGGGGTTATATTCCTGCACACCATTTTTCTCAGTATATTTTTGATAAACCGATAACAACTCTTGCACTTTTGCTGGATAAAGTTGCGCAACATTGTGCTTTTCTCCACGATCAGTGGCAATGTTATACAACTCCCAAGTTCCTGTGCCTAACTCAGGGCGCCCTTGAACTGCAATTTTCCATTCACCTTGTTTTGCATATTTGCTGCCATGTAATTCATCGGCAAAACTAAAATTTGCAGGGCGAATGGTAGTGGTTTTATTTTCAAGTAAAGGCTTCCATGAAATCCCTGATGGTGTATTAATGGTACGACCATTGTATTGGCCTTGAGGCACTGGAATATGGGCATATTCTAATAGGGTTGGGAAAACATCGAGTACAGATGCAAAGCTATTATTGGTTTCTTCTGCTTTTTTCTGGTTCGGTAATTTCACAATAGCAGGAGCAGTGGTTGCACCTTCGCCAGCTGTATCTTTCCATAAATGAAATGGTGCCGCGCTGACCTCGGCCCAACGTGGTCCAATATAGTGATATGAAGTTGGTGTGCCCACATTTGCTACAGAGTTATCAAAGCCAGATTCACTGCCATATCCGCCACGTACAAAACCTTCGGCACCGTTATCGGAAACAAAGAAAATTAAAGTGTTGTCATAAAGATTATTTTGTTTGAGGTATTGAATAATGCGGCCGACGTTAGCATCGAGGTTTTCTACCATGCCTGCATAGATTTCCATTTTACGTGCTTCTAATGCCTTTTGTTCGGTTGTTAACTCATCCCATTTTCCATATTTTTGTGGGGCATTTTGAGTTGCAATTGGTTCTGCTGCCTCAAAGTTTGCAGGGATAATTCCAAGCTGTTTTTGCTTAGCAATACGTGCGTTACGAATAGCATCGTAACCGACATCATAAACTCCGCGATATTTTTCACGGTATTCAGCAGGTGCTTGAATTGGCCAGTGAGGTGCTGTATAGGCAGCATAAGCAAAGAACGGTTTACCACTATTTTTGCCTGAGTCTAAGTAGCTCAGTAATTTATCGGTAAAATAATTTGTCGAGAAAAAGTCATCAGGCAAAGCGGAAACAGGAATAACTTGACCATCTTCTGTGTAAGTTGAATTTCGTTTAAACGCACTTGGCGCTTGCTTAAAGTGGTGATCTAAACCTTGTAATAAAGTAAATGAATGATCAAAACCTTTTGCATGTGCATTTGTTTCTGGAGTTAGCCCTAAATGCCATTTACCGCTGATGTACGTGCGGTAACCATTATCTTTAAGTACTTGTGCGATAGATAGAGAGCGTTCATTTAAATATCCCTCGTAGCCTGGTTGTCCTTTCAAATGTTCTGGTGTCAGTTCAGCCATTGCACCAATACCAGCTAAGTGGTGATCAGTACCAGAAATGAGTTGAGAGCGTGTTGGAGAACAAGTCGGAGCAGTATGATAATCCGTTAAAAGGCGGCCTTCTTGAGCCAAACTATCAATATTAGGTGTATGAATTTCACCACCGAAAGCTCCTAAATCGGAATAGCCTAAGTCATCCGCCATAATGAACAAAATATTAGGCTGCTTTGGAGTACTTGCCGCAGTTTCTTGATTATCGTTGTCATTACATCCAGCTAAAGATAAGCTAAATAAAGCAATGGAAAGGCTAGATAAAATTGCTTTGTACGTCATTGTATCATCTGAATTATTAAAAGAATTGGCACGAGTTTAATCAGATGGTTTTTGCAATCAAAACAAAGAAATGATCAAAGATAATCAGAAAAAAGACTGAGAATTTATAGTGATAAATTAATGAGAAAAAAAGAAAAGCCCACAAGGGGCCTTTCTTTAATTTATTTTGTTTAGAAAGGAAGGCGAGTTAGTTGGTCTAAGAAATGCGGAATAACTTTTGGTTCAAGTAGAATTGTTACGATGATTCCGTAAGCCGCACCCCATAAATGAGCACTATGGTTAATATGAGTATTACCACGCTTACCAGCCCAAATACTGTATGCCACATATAAAACTGCAAAAATAATAGCGGGTACAGGAATGAAAAATACGAAAATCAGCTTCCACGGCTGAAATAGAATATAAGCAAATAACACTGCTGAAACAGCACCTGAGGCGCCTAGGCTGGCCCAATTCGCATCATTTTTATGCTGTAAATAGCTTGGTAAAATCGCGAAGATTAAGCCACCTAAATAGAACAACACAAAACCCATGTCGTAGAAATATTGGCGATAAAAACTTTCAATAATACTGCCAAAGAAGAACAAGGTAATCATGTTGAAAAGTAGATGTGTTCCATCGGCATGGATAAAGCCATGAGTAATGAAGCGATCAATCTGTCCACGTTGCATTGCAGGTGGCCAAAAAATCAGCCGGTTCATCACGTTTTGGTTGCTAAAAGCAATTAAAGAGATAATGACCGTAATAATAATAAGAGTAACTGTATGGTTAAATGGCAAATGCAACATAAGAAATATTTAAAAAATGATCAATACTGGCTCAATAATGCCATTAAAAACTTAAGTTGAAACCCTGTTGTGTATAAATCCGACAAATTTAGTTGATTTTTTTTAAATCCACCTCATCTTCGGTTAATATAAAGGCATCAGCTTGAGGAATATTGTTATGTCGACTGAGAACACCAACACTGCTGTTGCAGAAGAAATTCCAAACCTTTTGATTACACCATCTGCACAAGAGTATTTGCACGATTTATTAACGAAGCAAAATACTCCGGGAATTGGCGTTCGAATTTTTGTTGAGCATCCGGGTACGCCACGTGCCGAATGTTGTATGGCATATAGTGCTCCAGAAGAAGTGATCCCAACAGATTATAAACAGGACTATCCTGATTTTCCTGCGTATATTGATGCACCATCTATTCCATATCTTTTAGATGCTGTAATCGATTACAATAAGGACCGTTTTGGTGGTCAGCTCACTTTCCGTGCACCAAATTCTAAGGTTCCACGTGTTGGTCCAGATGCATCAATTGAAGAACGTATTACTTACATTCTTCAAGCAGAAATTAACCCAGGTCTTGCAGGGCATGGCGGAAATTGTAGCTTGGTAGAAGTACAAGATGATCCAGAACATGGTTTAACTGCTGTATTGAAATTCGGTGGTGGTTGCCAAGGCTGTTCTGCGATTGACGTTACCTTGAAACAGGGCGTTGAAACCACTTTAAAAGAGCAGATTCCTGAGCTTCAACGTGTGGTTGACCAAACTGACCATACGCAAGCAGAAGGTGCTTATTTCAAATAATTAAATTATTTGAAAAGTGACATAAAAAAGCCTCGCAATGAGGTTTTTTTATTATTCAATATAAATAATGATAATTATTATCAATATCATTTGTAATTTTATTTAGATTTGTTACAATGCCGAACTTAAAATGAGAGATGTTTAATAAATCAATATATTGGGAATACTTATGTCGAAGCGTATTATCCAGTCAGTGCTTTCTGTTTCAGTACTGGCAAGTATGATGTCTATAGCTTATGCTGCACAAAATGAGCAAGAACAAGCTGAACAAGCATTAGAAAAGCCTGCTGAACCTGTGAAATTGGAAACAATTTTTGTAACTGCTGAAGAGCAAGTGAAGCAATCGCTCGGTGTGTCGGTTATTACCAAAGAAGATTTAGAAAAACTACCAGTTCGTAATGATATTTCTGACTATGTACGCCGTATGCCAGGTGTTAATTTAACAGGCAATAGTGCAACGGGGCAGCGTGGTAATAATAGACAAATTGATATTCGTGGAATGGGTCCAGAAAATACGCTCATTTTAGTGGATGGAAAACCAATTAACTCTCGTAATTCAGTTCGTTATGGCTGGAAAGGAGAGCGTGATACACGAGGTGATTCAAACTGGGTTCCAGCAGAAGCAATCGAATCGATTGAGGTTTTACGCGGACCAGCCGCAGCTCGTTATGGTTCGGGTGCAGCAGGTGGTGTGGTTAACATCATTACTAAAAAAGTGACGAATGAAACCCATGGCTCAGTAGAGTTTTATACTTCACAACCTGAAGATTCTAAAGAAGGCGCATCAAATCGTGTTGGCTTTAATGTAAGTGGGCCATTGATTAAAGACGTTTTGTCTTATCGTTTATATGGTAATTACAATAAAACAGAAGCTGACGATGTCGATATTAATAAATCAATAGGCAGTACCGCAGCTGGCCGTGAAGGCGTTAAAAATAAAGATATTTCAGGCCGTTTAGCTTGGCAGGCAACAGATCAACAAACTGTGTTACTTGATGTCTCTTCTAGCAAACAAGGTAATATTTATTCTGGTGACTCTCAGTTAAATGCAAATGCTGAAGCGGATGCGATTCTTTCGGAACTTATTGGTAAAGAAACCAATACCATGTACCGCGATAGTTATGCATTAACGCATGAAGGGGATTGGTCTTGGGGTAAAAGCAAGTTAGTTGCTCAATATGATAAAACTCACAATAAACGTCTTCCTGAAGGTCTGGGCGGCAGCACAGAAGGAAAAATTAATAATCTGGATGACAAAGCCACTTCACGCTTAGAAACTCTTCGGTTAAATGGTGAAGCCAATATTCCTTTTGAATATTATGTACCACACGTATTAACACTCGGTACTGAATGGGTTGAAGACAGATTTAAAGATAATATTTCGACAAATCAGGGAGCAGACAGCAGCGGTTCAGGTTACGGCGATCAATTAGCTAAAGGCAATCGCAGTAAAATGGAATCACGTATTGCTTCTGCATATATCGAAGATAACTTAAAACTTACCGACAGCACCGATGCCGTAATAGGTTTGCGTTTCGATGATCACAGCAAATCTGGTTCTAACTGGAGCCCAAGCTTAAACATTACTCAAAGACTCAATGATTATTTCACTTTAAAAGGTGGGGTAGCAAAAGCGTATAAAGCACCAAACATGTATCAAAATGCCGAAGGATACTTACTCAGTACGAACGGCAATGGTTGCCCGGCCAATATTGAGTCACGTTGCTTGTTGCAAGGTAATGGGGATTTAAAACCAGAAACTTCGGTAAACAAAGAGTTAGGCATTCAGTTCCAAAAAGATATCGTAAATGCGAGCTTAACTTGGTTCCGCAATGACTATAAAGATAAGATTGTGGCTGGTACAAATGTTGTTGGAACAGTTGATGGCTCAAGTACCAACGCAAATACAGGCGCTGTGACCAACACCAAGTGGAATATCTTACGCTGGGAAAATACACCTAAAGCATTAATTCAAGGTTTTGAAGGAAGTTTAGGCTTAGACTTTGGCGATATTCGTTGGACCAATAACTTTACTTACATGATGGACTCGAAAGATAAGCAAACGGGTAATCCATTATCTTTAGTTCCAAACTATACGATTAACTCAATTTTTGATTACGACATTACAGATCAGTTAGATGTGAATTTTGTATTCACTCAATATGGCCGTCAAAAATCTCGCCAGTTTGCTGAAAATAGACTCGAATCGGGCATTGGTTCAGGTGGAACAAATTCTGCGATTAAGCCAAGTACTGTAAAAAGCTATAGCACCGCTGGTATTAATGTTGGTTATAAAATTTCAGACAATATTAGTACGCGTGTTGGCGTAAGTAACTTGTTTGATAAACAAATTTTAAGAGACAGTAATTCGATCAGCCAAACCTACAATGAGCCAGGCCGAGCTTATTACGCTTCTTTAAAATATTCTTTCTAATCAAGACAAATAACAAAGGCGCTTTAAGCGCCTTTGTTGTTGATAATATTTAATGCTTTTTCAGAATAATAAAATTTCTCTAGGTAAACACGGGCGCGGCGTCTTAAATGTCCCGTTATAACTAATTGCTGTAATACAGGCACAAGTAACTGAGTCAGTTCATGTTGAATTAAACTTTCATTAATATTGAGATCATGCAGTAGCAAGTCAAAATTACGTTCCTGATTTCGAACATACCATGTGTAAATACCATCATGGACTTGTTGTTTCAGGTAATCAGTTTGACGCATGTGATCCCAAATCTCGTGTCCTAAACCTACAGTCTTTGATAAATCTTGAACTTCTACATAGTTTTTTAAAACAGAAAGTGGCATAGATTTAACTTTATGCCAAACATTTGCCTGAAAATGATAGAGCTTGTCATTGTCAAAATGTTGATTTAAAACGCGCTCACTCATTTGACTTAGTTTTAAAATATTCTTTTGCAAATAATGATTAATCGTGTCGTCTAAATTTGAATCAGTCACTGTTTCTAGAACAGATTTCCCCATTTTCATAAAACGGCCTACACCCGGTACACGTTTTGACATTGATTCATCTAAGTAATCATGCATTGTTTGTTGAATCAATTGAGTCAAGAGTGCTGAAAATGCAGGATTATTCACAATCATTTTAATGATTTTTTTACGATGCTCTTCTTTACTTGCAACGTATTGCGCAATTCCATCAATTGTTAAAACAGGAATAACATCTTCAATTGTTGTATTTTCATTAGCTGGATGAATAAGTGCAAAGCGAATATGTTCTGCAATTTGTTCAAGCAGAAAATCAGAAGCAGGAGTTTCTAAAATCTGCTTTTGAATCAGCTGCTGAATTTGTTCAAAGGTCCAGAGGTGTTGTAGTTGCTGACTACCCAACCAATGATAAAATTGCTCAAATTCTTGTTGAATGATTTGGGGCTGAGCAAATTCCTCATCTAAAAAATCAAGATGAGCTTCAATGAGTTTTTCTATAAGCGGTTGGGTAGACATAAGGTCTCACAAGTCCGAAGTTTTATTTAAGGTGTAGTCGTTTTTAAAGACTGATTTGTTTCTACTTTAAGTAAAAACGGTACATATTGTTGAATAACCAGTTGCTCGGCTTCCAATATTGGCATATGGCCGACATTCTCTAAAATAACCGGAGGCTGGGCATTCTTTAAAAGTCGTTTTAGTTCACTTGCTACTTCTACGTTAATAATCTTATCTTGCTTACCCCATAAAATCAGTGTTGGGGCATCGATTGTCTTGGTGAGCACTGCAAATGAATCTGGCGTATAGACTTTATTGAGTGCAATAAGCTGATCAACCAGTTTTTGCGTTTGAGGCGCCTGATTAATCATCAGCTTTTCTTGAGCTTGAAGGAACTCTTTAGGAATAAATGGAGGATTAAACATGGTTTGCTTTAACAAATAATTAAAGTCACCTTTTTTAGATACTAAAAGTTGTTTTAAGTAAGCTGGATCTTTTAGGTAAATTGTATTTGCAGAACGGAAAATACCGCCACTATCAACCAAGAATAGACTTTTAGTTTCAAATGGATATTGTCCAGCATAGAGTAGGGCAATCGAACCACCAAGTGAGTGGCCGGCAATATGAATTGGGCCTTTTAAATTGGCAGCTTCAACAAATCGACGTAACTTTTCAGCAAGATTAGGTACTGAGTAATCGAAATCCTGTGCAACTAAGGTTTCACCACTACCCGGTAAGTCTGGAATAATAACGTGGTAATTTGCTGTGAGATAACGTGCAACTCGGTTCCAGTTATCACGACTCCCTCCTAATCCATGAATAAGAAGCAATGTCGGTTTAGCCGTAGAACCACCTTCACTATATGACCATGTCACCTCGCCAACTTTTAAACTTTTACTTTGTAAACCTGCCCAACTGCGCTCTTGCTGTAAAATATTCTGAAAGTTTATATCTATGGTATCAGCTGCTTGCGTCTGAAAAACACCTGTTATTGTTGTAAGACTACAAGCCAAGGCAAGTGCCATAGCTGTTTTCTTTATGGTTGTTTTGGTTGATACAAACAGCGTCGTCATAAGATTTCATCCTTGAGGCATAAGCGAGTTTGAAAATTATTGAAAAACTTTGCCAATGAGTCATTTGCCAAATGATCAAAAGGAGAAAAATTATAGTCAATCCGAGAACCAAAGTATGTCTATTTTTTCGCTAAACAGTAAGGAATTTGCGATAAAAATTACATTCAAATAGAGATCGTATTTTTAAATTTTTTCATGGGAAATGATTTAATTTTTTGTCAGTGACATTCAAATTTTGACACATTAAAATGATTTCCAACCTTGAAAAAACAATGGAAATATAAAATGCCTACCGCGCAAGAAGTTTTAGATCGTCTGAAAGCTGGTAATCAACGATTTGTAAATGGAAATAGTTCCCTTGCAAAAACCTTATCGCATCATGAACGCGCTGAAATGGCAAAGGATCAAAATCCGTTTGCGATTGTATTAGGTTGTTCAGATTCACGTGTTCCAGCAGAAATGGTATTTGATCAAGGTCTTGGTGACTTATTCGTAATCCGTGTTGCTGGTAATGTGGTTGCTCCTTCACAAGTCGGTAGTGTTGAGTTCGCGGCAGAACGCTATGACTGTCCAGTTGTTGTTGTATTAGGACATAGTCATTGTGGCGCTATTCAGGCGACAATTGATACGTTAATGAATCCTGATCACCCGCCATCATCTAACTTAATGTCGATTGTGAACCGTGTTCGTCCGTCAGTTGAAATTTTAATGCAGACTGATTTAAAAAATGATTTGAAAAAACTTTCATGTCATGCGGTACGTTCAAACGTTTTTGCTTCGGTAAATCAATTACGTCATGGTTCGGCTGTATTGGAGAGCCTGATTGCGAAAGGTGAGTTGATTGTTGTTGGTGCAGAATATTCGCTAGAAACTGGTGAAGTAACCTTTTTTGATTTCTGATTATATTAAAAATAATGCTTAAAGATAAAAGGTGCCTACAGGGCACCTTTTATATATGGATAAGCTAAATTAAGTAATTTTGACTGTGCTTGAGCATTGGGATGAATCAAGTCATTTTGCATAAGCTGTTTTTGACCTGCGACTCCATCAAGAAAAAACGGTAGCAATTTCACCTGATATTTTTGGCTGACAACTTTATAGTTATTTTCAAAAGCTTTGCTATACGCAGCCCCATAATTTGGCGGAATTTTCATGCCAAAAAGAATAACTTGGGCTTTTTGTTTTTGGCTTAATTGGATGAGCTGATCCAGATTTTTTTGAATCATTTGAGGTGGTTGACCACGTAAGCCATCATTTCCGCCTAATTCAATCACGACCACATTTGGCTTATAAGTCTGTAATAGCTTAGGTAATCGGGCTAAAGCGCCGCTGGTTGTTTCTCCACTAACACTTGCATTGACCACTTTGTGTTGTTTGGGATACTGTTGGTCTAAGCGTTTTTGCAGTAATTGTACCCAACCTTGTTTGGGATCAATTCCGTAACCGGCACTAATACTATCTCCTAAAATTAAAATAGTTTTCGCCGATACAAGCATAGGCAGCATACTTAATGAGATGAGCATGATGCTTTTAGAACCAATCAAAAAAGATTTAGACATTTGTACTTCGACCCTGATTCTGAATACATAGGACTTTTTACATCATGCCACAACCCATCATTGCTGCCCATCAAGTTACACAAACTATTCAGATTAACCAAAATCAGTTTACGATTTTAAAAGATATCGATTTAGAAATTTTTGAAGGGGAGCAGGTGGCAATTACTGGGCGTTCTGGCTCAGGTAAATCAACATTGTTGGGAATTTTGGCAACTTTAGATCAACCATTTGAAGGTGAAGTTTGGCTGTGTGGGCAAGCTGTTCATCAGTTAACAGAGGAACAACGTGCCCAAATCAGAATGCAGCATATTGGTTTCGTATTTCAGTCGTTTCAACTCTTGCCTCAGTTGAGTGCGCTTGAAAATGTGATGTTACCTTTACGGTTACGTAAAGATTTCGATTATAAAACCGCAGAGAAAAAAGCTTTAGATTGGTTGCATCGAGTAGGTCTTAGTCGTCAAGTTGAACAAACACCTAAAGTCTTATCTGGAGGGGAGCAACAACGTGTGGCGATTGCACGAGCTCTTATTGCAGAACCACAAATTATTTTTGCGGATGAACCTACCGGAAACTTAGATGGTCAGACAGCACAAGAAATTGAAAGTTTGCTCTTTGATTTAAACCGAGAGTTAGGTACGACACTGATTTTAGTGACTCATGATCGTAATTTAGCAGCCCTTTGTCAGCGTCATGTTGAGTTAGATGATGGCCGACTAAAGACAGTACAGGGTGGTTAAATTATGCGTAATCTTCTCAAGCCGCTCTTCCTACAAAGTTTTCGTACGGGTGGATTATATCTACTCATTATTGCTTTATCGCTTGCGATTAGTGCGACCACAGCCCTGAAATTTAGTAATGACCAAGTGAAGAATGCAGTCAGTCTGCAAGCCTCGCAAATGCTGGGTGCAGATTTAGTTCTGTCGAATAACGAGCCTATCGAACAGCTGTGGAAAAAAAGAGCAGAACAGCTTGGTTTAAAGCAAACTAATGTCACTCTATTTAGTTCTATGGCTCATACACAAGATCAGTTTGTCATGGTCAATGTAAAAGCGATAGAACCTGCATTTCCACTCAGAGGACAGCTTGAAATTGCGCCAAAAACTCAAGCGATTCAATCTGGTGAAGTCTGGCTAAGCCAAAGAGCAGCGGATTTATTAAAAGTAAAAAGAGGAGATATTGTTTCTATTGCTGACGGTACCTTCCGTTTTAGCGGCGTGATTGTGCGTGATTCAAACCAAGAACTGGGTTTTTCTGGTTTTTCACCTACCGTTATTATTCATCAAGCCGATATTGCTAAAACTCATGCAATTCAAACTGGCAGTAGAATCGATTATCGACTGTTAATGTCTGGTCAACCTGAACAAATTCAGAGGTTTAGTAAGCAATTTAAGCAACAGCATCAACCTTCTAAAGAAACAGATGAAGCGGCGGGTCTACGTTTGCGTGATGCGAGCGAATCAAATAGTCGGTTATTACGCCCGCTTGAAAACCTAGATACCTTTTTGCAACTGGCCAATATTTTAACGATTTTGTTGTGTGGGATTGCCATCGCTTTAACGAGTCAAAGATATGTTCAGCAAAACCAAGATCATATTGCACTTCTCAGATGCTTAGGAGCCAGTAAGTTCCAAATTTTATGGGCCTATATTGGATTGCTTTGTATTGTCAGTGCGATTTCAATTGTGATGGGAAGCCTATTAGGTTTAGTCATGGGGTATGGCCTGCTGCAACTTATGCTGCAATTGATTCCTCAATTAGAGTTAAATTTTTCGCTAATACCACTTTTACTTGGGCCTTTACCAATCGCTATTTTTACGAGTGTGATTGTGCTGCTCGGTTTTATTTTGCCAAGCATTTGGGAGCTTTTAAATACACCTCCAATTCGGGTGATTCGCGAAGAAGCCAAATCTCGTAAATCTTTATTCTTTATGTTTTTTGCTGGCATTAGCAGTCTGATTGTTTTTAGTTTGGTGTTGAGTGAAAACTTGATGCTCAGCATTGTGGTTTTGGCTGCGATTATTGTTCTTTGTATTTTGCTGTATACCGTTGTTTGGCTTTTACTTCGTAGTTTAAAAAAGATGAAAAATCGTTTGTCTTTTTATATTCGTTCGCCCTCGCAAAGTGCCTTACAAATTACCGCATTAGCGTTAGGCTTAAGCCTCATTACTGTATTAAGCGTATTAAGAACAGATTTATTACAGCGTTGGCAGCAACAGCTTCCTGAAGGAACCCCGAATCAATTTGTATATGGTTTACCTCCATTCGATTTAAAACCTTTTGAGCAGCAATTAAAGCTACATGGTTGGCAAAGCACGCCGCTCTATCCAAATATCCGAGGCCGACTAGTAGCAAAAAATGATGTACCTTTTTCAGAAGAAGCCATAAAACAAAATAACTCTTTGCGCCGTGAATTGAATTTAACGCAATCAAATCAATTACCGAATGACAACGCAATTACAAAAGGACAAGCTCAGTTTAATGGCATTGGGCAAGTTTCAGTTGAAAGTAAAACTGCCGAAAGTTTAGGAATCCAAATTGGAGACAAGCTGACCTTTAGCTTGCCTGAAGGTACATTACAAGCCAAAGTTGTGAATTTCCGGAGTGTAGAGTGGGAAAGCTTTAGTCCTAACTTTTTCTTTATTTTTTCCCCTAAAACCTTAGATGAAAATGCTGGAAGTTATTTAGGTAGTTTCTATGTACCTAAGCAAGATCAACCTAAAATGATCAATATTATTCAGCAGTTCTCAAATACAGTATTTATTGATGTTGATCGAATTTTAGATGAAGTAAAACGCTTAATGAATGTCTTGGTCAAAATAGTGACTGTACTGGCAGCGTTGGTCGGTTTTTCAGGCGTATTGGTACTGATTGCATGTTTAAACCTATTAATGGACGAGCGACGCCGTGAGGTTGCTTTACTACGCTCATTTGGTTTATCTAAAAATAAAATGAAGCAAATGCTCAGTTTTGAGATTGGATTCCTTGGTCTGTTAGCAGGCATAGTTGCCTGCTGTTTTGCGGAGGTGATTAGTGCGATTGCTAGTTATAAAATGAATATGGCAATACAGTGGCATTTTGAAATATGGCTGATTTTACCTCTTGGCATGATGCTGCTTTGTGCATTGATTGGTCGTTATCGACTCGGTTATCTTTGCAACTTACCACCTTTACAAAGCTTAAGAGAATTAAATCAGCTTTAACTTAAGGGATAATTCCAGGATTTTGGATGATGATTTCATGCCATAGCGGAAGTAAAGGTGAGTTGAGTTGTACACAGTACATATAAAAACCACCCGTAATGATTACTGCGCCTAACAAGCCTAAAATCTTGAGCACACTTTTAAACTTACTGACGTAGCTTAAGTACCACATCAGTGCAAGAAATGCCCCAATAACCATGCCGCCAATATGTGCGGCATTATTAATACCAGTTGCGACAAAACCAAAAATAAGGTTGATTGCCATAATCATTAATAATGCTTTTTTATCGAGTATGTAGGCTTGATGCGGAAGTGGTGGAAATAAGGAAAGTACTGTTAACGCAGCACCTAATCCCATTACGGCGCCTGAAGCACCTGCACTGACATGAGGAAGTAAGCTCTGGTCAAAATGTTGCAGTAATTCATGTCCATTTTGAATGGTCATATAACTACTTAAAAGACTACCGAATAAACCAGCAAGTAAATACATGCCTATAAAATAGAAGCGACCAAATAGTGACTCGGCAACATTACCGAAAATATATAAGGCCCACATGTTGAGCATGAGATGGACTAAACCAAAATGAAAAAACATGCTGGTAAATAGACGTTCAGGCTGCCCAGAAAAAGTAAGTGGTGTAAAATCAGCTCCCCAATGAATAGCATCTTTCATGGCTGGGTCACTAATATCGACGCCAGATAGAATTTGCCAGACAAACAAACCTACATTGATTGCGATGAGCAGGGCAGTCAGCCACCAAGTTTGTACATTGAGTTTACGATTAATGTGCGGAGGCTGATATTGAGTCATGCTATGCTTTTGTTATATATGAACATGCTTTACAGCTTAACATGAAAAAAGTTGAATACAGGAGATCAGGACGAACATGAAAGCTTTTATTGTTCGCGTGTTGTTAATTTTTATTGGGGCGATTCTCCTTATTCAACTTTGGATTTTTTCGAGTTTGGTCTGGTGGCGGACACATGAAGTGGATACGACCATGTTCATGCGAATTGATTATTGGTCTGATACATCAGAGCCAATTGTCCATCAGTGGCTGGACTATGATGATATTAGCGACAATTTTAAACATGCAATTTTAGCAGGCGAAGACGCAAAATTTATCCATCATCATGGCTTTGACTGGCAAGGTATCCGTTTTGCCCTTGAGCGAAATAATGAAGAGGGTGAAGTAGTTGCGGGTGGTTCTACCGTGTCTCAACAGCTTGCAAAGAACTTGTTTTTATACAACAAACGTTCATTTATTCGTAAAGGCCAAGAAACGGTCGCGACTTGGATGATGGAGCGGATGTGGTCAAAACGCCGAATTCTTGAGGTATATATGAACTCAGTTGAATTCGGCAAAAATTTGTATGGTGTTGAAGCAGCCGCTCATCATTATTATGGTAAAAGTGCTAAAAGCTTAACGCGTGAACAAGCTGCTTTCTTAGCTGCGTTATTGCCTGATCCGAAATATTATCAAGATCACCGCAACGATCATAAACTACAATATAGAAAACGCGTTATTTTACGTTATATGAATAGCACCCAGATTCCTGAATAAAGCTGTTTTAAAGATGTGTAAATTTTTTAGTTTTTACCAAATTGTCATATTTTTGCAGCATACTGGTTTATAGAGATTTTGGCTGGATAGAGAATAGAGTTAGACATGAATACAGCGATTACAGCAACAACGACCCCAATAGAATATAGTTATAATGACCGTTATATAAATCGTGAATTGTCTATTCTTGACTTCCATTTGCGTGTATTGGAGCAAGCGGTAGACCCTTTACATCCATTGCTTGAGCGAATGAATTTCTTGCTCATTTTTTCGCGTAATCTCGATGAGTTCTTTGAAATTCGTGTTGCGGGAGTGATGGAACAATTTTCTCTAGGCAATGAAAGTCGTAGCCCTGATGGTCTTACACCAAGACAGGTTTTACAAAAAATCTCTGAAACTGCTCATGCTGCGATTGAGCGTCAATATCGAATTTTAAATGAGGAAATCTTACCTAAGTTACGTGAGGAGGATATTTGCTTCCTACGTCGTGGTGAGTTAACTCCAGCTCAATCTGCTTGGGTGAAAAAATATTTTCAGGAACAAGTTGCACCTGTATTAACACCAATTAGCCTAGATCCAGCACACCCGTTCCCTCGACTTGTTAATAAAAGCTTGAACTTCATTATTACGCTTGAAGGTAAAGATGCTTTTGGTCGTCAAATTGATTTGGCTGTTGTGCCTGCGCCACGTTCATTACCACGCGTTGTACGCCTACCAGACGAATTAACAGGTGGTAAAGAACATCATGTAATGTTATCGGCAATTATCCATGAACATGTGTCTGATTTATTCCCAGGAATGACAGCAACTGGGTGTTATCAATTCCGTGTGACACGTAATGCAGACTTGGCCTTGAATGAAGATGTTGAAGACTTAGCTAAAGCATTAAAAGGTGAATTAAGTTCTCGACGTTTTGGTCGTGCAGTTCGCTTGGAAGTAACCCATAACTGCCCACAGCATATTTATGAGTACTTACTGGAAGAGTTCGATTTAACTGATGAGCAATTATATAAAGTTGATGGCCCAGTAAATTTAGCTCGTCTAGTTTCAAACTTTAAACGTCCTCATTTACGTTATGACTCGCATACGCCGGTTGTGCCTAAAGTGTTTAAAAAGACCGAGAGCATTTTCTCGGCAATGCAGAAGCAAGATATTTTACTGCATCATCCGTTTGAATCTTTTGCTCCTGTAATTCAGCTACTTCGTGAAGCTGCTCGCGATCCGCAAGTATTAGCAATTAAGCAGACGTTATATCGTAGTGGTGCTGATTCTGAGATTGTGCAAATTTTGGCAGAAGCGGCGCGTAATGGAAAGGAAGTCATTGCCGTTATTGAATTACGTGCTCGCTTTGATGAAGAATCAAATATTGAAGTAGCAAACGTTTTACAAGAAGCTGGAGCAGTCGTTGTTTACGGTATTGTAGGTTATAAAACCCACGCCAAAATGATTATGGTCGTGCGCCGTGAAAATAATAAATTGGTGCGTTACGTTCATTTAGGAACGGGTAACTACCATGCGATGAATGCCCGAATTTATACCGATTATGGTCTCATGACCACAGATAAAGATCTGTGTGAAGACGTACACCGTATATTCCAAGAGTTGACCGGCATGGGCAAAATGGCGAAATTGAAAAAGCTATTACATGCACCGTTTACCCTACATGCTCAGCTTATTAACTTTATTGATGAAGAAATTGCCAATGCTAAAGCAGGCCGTAAAGCTCAGATCATTGTTAAAGTAAATGCATTAACCGAAGTCCAGTTAATCAATAAATTGTATGAAGCTTCTCAGGCGGGTGTTCAAATTGACCTGATTATCCGTTCGATTTGCTGCTTACGTCCAGGTTTGCCGAACCTGTCGGAGAATATTCGAGTGCGTTCAATTGTAGGGCGTTTCCTTGAGCATACTCGTGTTTATTACTTCAGTAATAATGGCGATGCACGTATTTACTGTTCAAGTGCAGACTGGATGGACCGTAATTTATTTAATCGTGTTGAAGCGTGTTTCCCTGTTGAAGACCCTGCATTGAAAAAACGTATTTATCAACAAGGTTTGGTAAATTACTTACAAGATAATCAACAGGCATGGCTGCTACAAGGGGATGGTACTTGGATTCGTGCTGAGCCAGCAGAGGGTGAAAAATTGCATAATGCTCAAAGGGCGTTATTAGAAATCATTAAATAATGAACTTTCAAGACTAAATAAAAGCCGACATTTTGTCGGCTTTTTTAATTGACTGAAATTCAAAGTAATTTAGTTAGTTTTTCTAAATGGTTGCTGGATAAACGATAATAATTTGAAGCACTGCAATATGTTTTGAAAATATGTGATTTTTTACATAAAACATTGAA
This sequence comes from Acinetobacter sp. ACIN00229, assembly GCF_016106645.1. Classification (NCBI taxonomy): domain Bacteria; kingdom Pseudomonadati; phylum Pseudomonadota; class Gammaproteobacteria; order Moraxellales; family Moraxellaceae; genus Acinetobacter; species Acinetobacter sp. ACIN00229. Next base: position 226,095 of record NZ_JADWOM010000001.1, on the reverse strand, counting down.
TTTTAAAAATATACAAATCACGAGAAATCTACTTTAATACGCCGCATTAAATATACTTAACTTTGGTAAATGAATAAGATGCAATGCTTTATTAGAAGTTTACTTATTAAAATACTTTTGGGGATAATACCAGTGACCGCTTACGCAGATCAGAAGTGTTATGGAGATATCATCGTCTTTCAAAGATTTGATGATCAAGCGATATATCCTTATTTTGTAAATCCTTCTAATGATAAAGCTAACAAAAGTGGAGAGAAAAATAAAAAAATAATCATCCAAAAGAGAAAACCAAAACAAGATGAGTTTTTAGCCCAAAAGAAAGTTGAAGATGTCCACACCAAGAAAGTAGAAGAAAAGAAAAATTTTGACAGTAAAAAGCAACTTGATGCAGCTGTCGCTAAAGAAATCTTGGAAAATGGTGAAAAGAAATGGATGGTACAAGTTGCGCTAGCATCTAATCAAAATAAGGCAAATATGGTTCAGTCGCAGTTAGAAGCAAAAGGGTACAAGGTTGTAACCAGTGCAACGACTAAAGGCATACGGGTCATGGTCGACCCTGCAAATGACTATGCCATTGCACAAATTATTAGAGAAAAAATTATTGCTGATAATAGTTTAAATATGCCATCTGCGTGGGTGTTTAAGTGGGCATCCTTAACGCCGCAATAAAATAAAAAGGAGTCCGAAGACTCCTTTTTTTATTCATGTATTCTTGTCGTGATTTTCTGCATAATTTGCAGTAATACATCGAACTCACTTTGCAATGGTGTACTTTTACGAGTCACTAAAGCTAAAGTACGGCTCGGAGCATCTTCAATTGGTTTTGCAGTAATCTGATCATTAAACTTGATCATACTATTTTCAATTGCAATTTCTGGTAAAAGCGTAAAGCCTAAATCAGAAGAAACCATTTCAACTAACGTTGGTAAAGAACTTGCTTTTAAACGGTTGTCGTTTTTACGCTCACCGATCGGGCATGCACTTAAAACATGGTCACGTAAACAGTGGCCTTCTTCAAGCAAAATTAATCTTGATAAATCAAGATCATCTAGAGAGTTTGCTTGAAGAGCATTTGTATCTTGCTTACTACATACAAGGTACAAGTTTTCTTTCGAAATTTCAGCGACTTTTAGGCCTCTAGTGTCAAATGGTAGAGCAAGAACGATCATGTCTAGATTACCGTGTTCTAAACGCTCTACAATTTTTTCACTTTGTGCTTCATGCAAATGCAGCTGAATTTTAGGTAACTGCTGATGCACTTCATCAAGTAACCGTGTCAGGATAAAAGGTGCAATTGTTGGAATAACACCCAAATGCAAATCACCCGTTAACGGCTCACTCATTTCACGGCTCAAACGCATTAAATCTTGAGCATCTGCTAGTAGTACACGGGCGCGAGCAACGACTTGTTCACCTAAAGGTGTTAAACGCACATTCTGGCGATCACGTTCTACCAAAACGCCACCTAATAACCGTTCAAGCTCCATGATGCCGCCTGATAAAGTCGATTGAGTGACAAAAGAGCGGCGTGCTGCTTCAGTAAAATGCAAAGTTTCCGACAACGTAACTAAATATGATAGCTGTCTTAATGATGGTAATGCAGCCATAGTGTCCTAGTCTGATGATTTAAAATGATGCGCAAATAAACCGCTAAGCTGTGGAATAAAATGTGCAGGGATATCATGCCCCATTCCATCAATTAATTCAAACTTAGCACCGGAAATTGCTTTTGCTACAGCCTTACCGTGGCTAGGCGGAAGTAAGCGATCGCGAGAGCCATGTAGGACTAAAGCGGGTTGCTTAATTTCACGGTCGAGTTGTAGTAAAGAGCCTGTACATAATATTGCTAAAAACTGTTGAAGTACACCAGCAGGATAGTAGCTACGTTGATAAAGTTTACGTGCTGTTTGTATTGCTTCAATCTGGTTGATATAACCAGGTGAACCAATCAATTGAAATAGTTTTAAACTATGATTAACAATACCTTCCTCGTCACGTGTCTCGGGTTTACCAATTAAACTCAAAAGTTGTTTCGGAAAAGGAGGTGGTAAAAAAGGCTGGTTATTGCTTGTAAACATAAGCCCTAACTTCTCAACCTTTTCTGGATATTTTGCTGCAAGAATTTGAGCAATCATCCCACCCATTGATGCACCAATTATATGCGCTTTGTTCACGCCTAAACGATCAATCAGCATAGATACATCATCTGCCATATCATGCAGCGTATAAGGTGCACCCTGATTAGTTAGCCCCAGTGCAAAGCGGCCCATCAATTTAACAGTATTTAAGCGTTTACCTTCGTGACGTACTTTTGAAGAAAGGCCAATATCACGGTTATCAAAACGAATAACACGAAATCCTTGATCAATCAGCGATTTACAGAAAAAATCTGGCCAAAAAAGCATTTGGGCGCCAAGGCCCATAATCAGCAAAATGGTTGGATGCTCTGGCTTTCCACCTACTTCTACATGTAACTCAATTCCATTGCCTAAGTTGACTTTGGTTTCTTGCATGAAAGATGTGTACGGTGAAATGTTAAACTGTAAGGCGCTATTCATGTTATTCATTCCTTAAAGGAATACCCTCTAATGAGTATTCCTGATACAAACCTTATGCTTGGGCTGGAATAAGATCTGGAACAAGCTTTGTTAAAGTTAAGCGTTGTTTACCTGCGGTTGCACCTAACAATACAAAACCACGCAATGTTCCTTCATTGTCAATTGCTTTGGCAAGCATACCATCGTCGAACTCTTCTGTTTCCCAGTTCACTTCTACATCAACCGGAGCAGGCAAAACTGTAAGTGGGGCTGCTGGCGTTTTTACTGCAACTGGCATAGCCGGGTAGTGCACAGCAGTTTGTTGCCCACTGAGTGTTTTTGCGAGAGCACGAGCCTGTTGCATAATCGGCATTACATATGGCAGTAAAGTACCGTTTACCTCTGCGCAATCTCCAATTGCGTAGATGTCTGCTTGATTTGTTTCTAATAAACCATTGGTAATAATTCCACGGCTCGTTTGAATATCTGCACTTTTAGCAAGTGAAATATTTGGCTGTAAACCAATCGCAGAAAGAACAAGGTCCGCAACCAATGTTTGTCCGTTTGCGAGTGTTATCGCATAGTCTTCGCCATTATTAATTTTGCTTACTTTTTCAACCGTGGTTCCAAGTGCAAATTTTACTCCAGCTTCCTCAAGATTTTGCTGGAAAGCAGAAGCAATATGTTCTGGAAGTAAACGGCCTAATGGTTGAGGAGCTAAATCAATCACAGTGATGTCATATTCACTATGCAGTAAGTCGTTGGCAAATTCACAACCAATTAAACCAGCACCTAAAATAACAACACGTTTATCTTTACGCTGAGCTAGATTTTCACGGAAAGCGCGGTAATCAATCAATGAGTTCACCACATGAATGTCATCGCTACCATCACCTGCAATTGCAAGGCGAATTGGGTTAGCACCTACAGCTAAAATCAGTTTTGAATAGGGTTGCTTTGACGTTACACCATCCCTTTCTAGAACAAGTTCATGCTCTTCAGCTAAAATCTCTTTTACAAAAGTAAAAGGCTCAATACGCATATTGAGTTGAGTACCCATTTTAGCCGCATCACCTAAAGGAATTTGTTCTGGTGCTTTTTTACCTGCAAATGCATTTGATAATGTTGGCTTTGCATAGTTCACTGCATCATCCGCACAAATCATCACAAGTTCTTGCTCTGGGCTAAGCTTACGGAACTCACGTGCCAAGGTATAACCCGCCATGCCTGATCCGATAATGACGATAGGATGCATTTTTTTCTCCAGAGTTAGAATTATTTATTTAATACGGTGATTGGTAATATTCGTAAAAAAGACCATGTCAATCATGGCCTTTTACTTTACGCTCTTAGATTTCGATCATTTCGAAGTCAGCTTTTGAAACGCCGCAATCAGGGCAAGTCCAGTCATCAGGAATATCTTCCCATTTTGTTCCAGCTGCAATGCCGTCTTGTGGCCAACCTTCCGCTTCGTCATAAATCCATCCACAAACGATACATTGATATTTTTTCATGAGACTCTCCGCACTGATAAGTTTGCTCAAAGCTGCCTTTCAGTAAAACTATTCCATCTATTAATAATGTAACTACGATCCGGTCAATAATAACCAATGTGCCTTTGATCGGATATCAAATTTTTACGCAGTTCTACATTCAAAGTAAAGTAAATAACGGAGTTTAATCATTCGTAAGCAAAGATGAATGGCAGGTTAGGACAAATAAGTGGTTATTTAGGCAAAACTTCGCCATAAACTAATAATAATTAATGCATTCTCACAGTTAATTTTATTTGTGAAAATATCATGAAATAAAGAGTGCCAAATCATTTAAAAAATTCATCTCATATGAAAGCTAAATAACAACAAACTACGATGCTACAGAATGTCATTATTAAAACCGAAAATTAAAATTTGCTGTCATTAAGACGGTATAAATCAGGGAAGTGAAATATGGAAAATTTAGTATATAAAGTGGAAATTGATGCTCCTATAGAAAAAGTGTGGGACATACTTTGGAATAGTGAGACATATAACGCTTGGACGAAATTCTTTGCACCAGATTCCTCTATGCGTACTGACTGGCAAGTAGGTGGAAAAACTTATTTTCTTGATGGCGAAGGAAATGGGATGGTTTCTACAATTGAACAAATGCAAAAACCAGAAATATTGATTTTTAAACATTTAGGAATGATTAAGGAGGGTAAAGAAGATTTAGAAAGTGAAGAAGTTAAAGGTTGGAGTGGTTCTCAAGAAAAATATTTTCTAAACCAAAAAGATAATATAACCACTTTAAAGGTTGAATTGGCCACCTTGCCCGAATATATGGGCATGTTGAAAAGTGGCTTCGTTCAAGGTTTTGATGTGGTTAAAAAAATGGCAGAAGCAAAATAAAGCTTTTTTTAATCACATATAAACCAGTTTCTTATAATCAAATGATAGAAATCTAGGCTAAATATTTTTTATAAATTTTTATAATCAGATCATTAATTCGAGAAGGATAGGCTAAGCGATGATGTCCACCTTCAAACGTTTCAATATTCATGTAGGGTGCAAGTTTTTCTTGAACCTGATACATATCAAGTTGCTCATCTCCTAATTCTAAATAGGCCATTTTAGGATTAGAGAGCATGAGTTCATCTTCAGAAAGCTGAGGGTAGTCTGCCCGAAAATTAGGGGTAAGACTTGGATTTGCCACAATCACCGCTAATTTATGTTGAGCAGCAGTTTTTAGCGCCCAATAGCCTCCAATGCTATGACCCACCAATAAATCTGGTTTGATCGTTTGAATAGCCTGATGGTAAAAATACTCAACAGATGCATAACTTAAGTTACGATAATCGACGTCAATACAAAATTTTTCAGGATGTAAAATGGCATGGAACTTTGTCGATTCCCGGGAAGAATCCAAGCCATGTAAAAATAGAATTTTCATTATTTACTACACAATCTCATTGATAAAATAAAAGGCAAATCGGGCCTTTTGAATATCGAGGTTATTTGGATTTTTTTATATTTTACTAAATGCTTTAAAAAATGATCTTAGCGATTGGTCTAAGTCACTTTGCCTTTAAAAAGTAGTGTTTTGTTCTATAAAATTGTCTTTTTTCATTTTTGTTTGATTGAAATCATTCGAAAAACTTCCGCAATCTGTTAGGATATAGCACTTAATTTTTACTTAATCGAGGCAGAGATGACGCAACAAAACGCTCAATCGACTTCTGAACCAACTATTTCCGAAAACGATTTAATTGCACAGCGTCATGCCAAATTAAAGCAAATCCAAGATGTTGCGAAGGAAACTGGAAAGAGTCCTTGGCCGAATACCTTTAAGCGTGAACACTACGCAGCTGATCTACAAGAACAATTTAAAGATCAGTCGAAAGAACAAATTGAAAGCGCTGAGCATGTCTATGTAAAAGTGGCTGGCCGTGTCATGTTAAACCGTGGTTCTTTCATGGTTATTCAAGATATGACAGGTCGTATTCAGCTATATGTTGACCGTAAAGGTTTACCAAAAGATATTCTTGAGACCATTAAAGGTTTAGACCTTGGTGACATTATTGCTGCTGAAGGTTATATCGGACGTTCAGGAAAAGGTGACTTATATGTTCACCTTGAAGGTTTTGAACTTCTTACAAAATCTCTTCGTCCGTTACCAGATAAATTCCATGGCTTAAATGACACAGAAGTTAAGTACCGTAAACGTTACCTTGACTTAATTGTGAATGAAGAAACACGTAAAACTTTTGAAATCCGTGCCAAAGTTGTTGCAGGTATTCGAGCATTCTTAAACAATGAACGTTTCATGGAAGTTGAAACGCCAATGATGCATGTGATTCCGGGTGGTGCGTCTGCGCGTCCGTTTGAAACACATCATAATGCTTTGGATATGCCTTTATTCTTGCGTATTGCACCTGAGCTTTATTTAAAACGTTTGGTTGTTGGTGGTTTCGAACGTGTGTTTGAAATTAACCGTAACTTCCGTAATGAAGGTGTGTCAACGCGTCACAATCCTGAATTTACGATGATCGAGTTTTATCAAGCTTATGCTGATTATAAAGACTTGATGCAATTAACTGAAAACATGCTTGAAAAATTGGCTTTGGATATTCTGGGTACAACTGATGTGCCTTACCAAGGTGAAGTGTTTAGCTTCAAAGGGCCATTCAAGAAAATCTCTATGTTTGATGCGATTTTAGAGAATAACCCACAATTTACGCCTGAAAATGTTGGTGACCGTGAGTTCCTTGCTCAATTTATTCGTGAAGAATTAAAAGAACAAGTTAAGCCTGGTTTTGGTTTAGGTAAGCTTCAAACGATTGTATTTGAAGAAACTGTTGAAACTAAACTTCGTCAGCCTACATTTATTACTGAATATCCAGCTGAAACTTCTCCACTCGCTCGCCGTAATGATGACAATGCACATATTACTGATCGTTTTGAGTTTTTCATTGGTGGCCGTGAATTGGCAAATGGTTTCAGCGAGTTAAATGATCCAATTGATCAAGCTGAACGTTTCCAAGCTCAGGTTGCTGAAAAAGACGCTGGTGATGATGAAGCAATGCATTACGATGCAGAATTCGTTGAAGCGCTTGAGTATGGTTTACCTCCTACCGCAGGTGAAGGTATCGGTATTGACCGTTTGGTGATGTTATTTGCCGATGCTCCAAGTATTCGTGATGTAATTTTATTCCCGCACATGCGCCGTAAAGAAGGTTAATCTTCTAGAGGCAAAAAGGCAGTATTTATACTGCCTTTTTTATTACTTTTATATCTCAAAAACTTACCTATCTACACTAATCTTAAAATAGCGTTAAATAATGTAATTGCACAGTTTAACAATTGCAAAGTTGTGATAAAAAATTTAAGGTGTTGCTCATAAATAACTTTGAGAATTGGCTGGCATGTTTCTAAGAAAAACACTTTCGATTGCAATATTGGCAACTGCTTCATCCGCTATTTTTGCACAAGGTTTAGTGCTAAATAATGAGGACTTGCGTACAGACTTAAACTGGTTGAATCAACAAGGTGTTATTAACATCAGCACCTCAACTTGGCCGTTAAGTGGTGATGAAATCCAGAGAGCACTCTCTCAAGCACAAGTGACGCATCCAGCTCAACAAAAAGTTATTAATTCAGTTCTTAATGCATTAAAAGCAGATAACGATACGGTTAAAGTGGGCGCTTTTGCTGAAACCGATATCAAAAATATTCCGCAAGCATTCGGTGATAACCAAAAAGCACAATATCAAGGTTCTTTAGAGTTTAATGCGGGCGGTGAAAACTGGGATGCAAAAATTCGAGTAAATGCAGAAAAAGACCCACAAATTGATAATGGTCAAGATGTGAATGTTGAAGGCTCATATGTTGCTGGTAAACTTTGGAATCAGTGGGTAGTTGCGGGGCAAATTCCAACATGGTGGGGTCCAGGCCATGATGGTAGCTTAATTCGTGGTGATGCTAGCCGTCCGGTTTATGGTGTAACAGCACAACGTGCAGTGCAAAATGCTTTTGAGAGTAAATGGTTATCTTGGATTGGACCGTGGCAATATCAGGCTTTTGCTGGTCAATTAGATGATTATAAAGCAATTCCAGATGCTAAGTTATTAGGTTTGCGTGTAACTGCAAGACCATTACCATATTTAGAACTAGGCGCTTCTCGAACTTTGCAATGGGGTGGTGAAGGGCGTTCAGAAAGTTGGAATTCTTTATGGAATGCCATTAAGGGAAATGATAATGTCTATGATGCATCTGAGGATAGATCTAATCAAATAGCAGGATTTGATGCCCGTTTAAATCTGCAAACTCTTTTAAACGCACCTGTGGGTGTTTATGGTCAATATGTAGGGGAAGATGAAGCTGGCTTACTTCCTTCTAAAAAAATGTATTTAGCAGGTGTTGATTACTCTTCTAGCTATAATGATATGCCTTATCAGCTCTATGCTGAATGGGCTGACACGCGTACAAATAACGATGTGAAAGGTATTTCTTATAATCATTATATCTATAAGGATGGCTATTACCAACATGGTTTCCCTTTAGGCCACGCGATGGGTGGTGATGGACAAATGTACTCAGTGGGTGGTGATATCCGCTTTGATGTCATGAACCGTTTAAGTGGTCGTGCAATGGTGGTTAAAGTTAATCAATCTAACTTGGCAATCAATAAAGCATTCCCTAAAGACGATGAAATTAAAGCCCTTGATTTAACTTGGACGCATTACATCAAACCTGATCTTCCATTAAAAATTAATGGTTGGGTAAGTGATTCTGATCTAGAAGGTAATGATGCGGGTGCATCTATTGGGATTGAAATTCCATTAGAACGTAAAATGTTCGGTTTCTAAGAATAGATCACGTTTTAGAAAAGAGAAGCGATCAAAGCTTCTCTTTTTTTATGGTTTTTAGAGAAATCTAAAGACTAGAACATGATTTGCTTAAGTGGGCTACACAAGCTACGATTGCAAAGTTACGCAAGTGAATCAGCATATTACATGTATATGATGAAATCGAATATCAATATGAAAAAACAAGCAAAAGGAATCGGTTTTAAATCACTATAATGCATAACTAATGCTATAAGCCATATAAAGGCTTGTGGTTGGATTATCTATCACGAAAAATTGGAGTTGTTATGGCACTCGTTCCTCCACATGGTCTTCTAGGTGGTGGTTTAATACTACTTCTAGATTTTATGGGCAAAATGGATAGAGAAGGACGTGTTCATGACTGAATCAAGACTCACACATCTCAAGCAACTTGAAGCTGAAAGCATTCATATTATCCGTGAAGTTGCTGCTGAATTTGAAAATCCAGTCATGCTTTACTCAATTGGTAAAGACTCTGCGGTAATGCTTCACCTTGCGTTAAAAGCATTTTACCCAGCGAAACTTCCATTTCCTTTATTGCATGTAGATACAGGTTGGAAGTTTAAAGACATGATCGCGTTTCGCGATAACATGGCAAAAACGCATGGCTTTGATTTAATCGTTCATCAGAACAAAGAAGGTCGTGAAGCTGGAATTAATCCATTCGATCATGGTAGTTCAAAATATACAGATATTATGAAAACCCAAGCTTTAAAACAGGCTTTGGATAAATATCAATTTGATGCTGCTTTTGGTGGTGCGCGTCGTGATGAAGAAAAATCACGAGCGAAAGAACGTGTTTACTCATTCCGTGATAGTAAACACCGTTGGGATCCTAAAAACCAGCGTCCTGAACTTTGGAATCTTTACAATGGTAAAGTGAACAAAGGTGAAAGTATTCGTGTATTCCCTTTATCTAATTGGACTGAGTTAGATATTTGGCAATATATCTATTTAGAAAATATTCAAATCGTTCCTCTTTATTTCTCTGCTGTTCGCCCAGTAGTAGAGCGTAGCGGTACATTAATCATGGTTGATGATGAACGTATGCGTTTAAAAGAAGGTGAAGTTCCACAGATGAAGTCTGTACGTTTCCGTACGCTTGGCTGTTATCCATTAACTGGTGCAGTTGAGTCTGAAGCAGATACGTTACCTGAAATTATCCAAGAGATGCTTTTAGCCACGAGTTCTGAGCGTCAAGGTCGTATGATTGACCATGATGAAGCGGGCTCAATGGAAAAGAAAAAGCAAGAAGGCTATTTCTAAGACAATTTCTAAATTTGTGGAGTTTGAGCAATGTCTCATCAATCAGAATTAATCAGTCAAGATATCTTGGCCTATTTAAAGCAACATGAACAAAAAGATCTTCTGCGTTTTTTGACTTGCGGTAACGTAGATGATGGTAAAAGTACACTTATTGGACGTTTACTCTACGATTCAAAATTGATTTATGAAGATCAATTGCAAGCTGTAACGCGCGATAGTAAAAAAGTAGGAACCACAGGTGATGCACCAGACTTGGCATTACTTGTAGATGGTTTACAAGCTGAGCGTGAGCAAGGTATTACCATTGATGTGGCTTACCGCTATTTCTCAACTGAAAAACGTAAGTTTATTATTGCTGATACCCCAGGACATGAGCAATATACGCGTAACATGGCAACTGGTGCGTCAACTGCTGATCTTGCAATTATCTTGATTGATGCGCGTTATGGTGTACAAACTCAAACTCGTCGCCATACGTTTATTGCTAGTTTACTTGGTATTAAAAATATCGTTGTTGCTATCAATAAAATGGACTTGGTTGAGTACTCTCCTGAACGCTTCACTGAGATTCAGATTGAATATGATGCTTTCGTAAGTCAGTTAGGTGACCGTCGTCCAGCCAATATTCAGTTTGTACCGATTTCTGCTTTAAATGGCGATAACGTAGTAAATGTTTCTGAGCATACAGCTTGGTACAAGGGTCAAACCTTGATGAGCATTCTTGAATCTGTGGAAATTAGTCGTGAATCAAACAAACACGAATTCCGTTTCCCAGTTCAATATGTGAACCGTCCAAACCTCGATTTCCGTGGTTTCGCAGGTACTGTTGCTTTGGGTGAAATCAATGTTGGTGATGAGATTGTTGCATTACCATCAGGTAAGCGCTCAACAGTTAAAGAAATTGTAACATTCGATGGAAATCTAGACCAAGCTGTTGCAGGTCAAGCGGTTACATTAACGTTGAATGATGAAATTGATATTAGCCGTGGTAACGTATTAGTACGTGCAGGTGAACAACCATTAATTTCTCGTAGTGTTCGTGCTTCAGTAGTATGGATGAATGAACATCCACTGGTGAAAGGCAAGTTGTACAACGTTAAAATTGGTACACAGACTGTTCCTGCCAAAGTAACTAACATTCACTATCGTGTGAATGTGAATACGCTTGAGCATACTCAGGTTGAAGAGCTTGAGTTAAATGCAATTGCAGACGTTGTGGTTGAGTTTGATGCACCAGTCGTATTTGATCAATATCAAGATTCACGATACACAGGTTCATTTATTTTCATTGATCGTTTAAGCAATGTAACGGTTGGTGCGGGTATGGTTGAGTCTGCGGTAGAGTGGACTGCACATAGCAATCCTGTTACTGCTGAAGATCGTGCTGCACGTTTAGGTCAAAAACCTGCGGTGATTGGGATTTCTGCACAGTTAATCGAGAAAGCTCAAGTTTTAGAAAGCTTATTGATCCAACAAGGTGTAGTTGCGATTGCAAAAGCTAACTTAACTGCTGAGCAAATTACTTTATTGCGTGAGACAGGTGTTGTGGTTATCACTACGGCTGTGGATGGTACAGATACAGAAGTTACTGCTGAAACTGTTGAAGAAGCAGTTGAAAAAGTTGTGGAATTAGTCCGTCTTTAATAGGCTGAATTGATTTTGAGAAAACCCGCGTAAGCGGGTTTTTTTTTATTGGGCTTAGAAAATACTTTGAGTTTTTAAAGTTAAATATTCTCTTAAATCTTTAGGATAGCTCTGAATCATCTTTAAAAATATATCTCGATCGCCTTGATATAAGGCGCGTGTTGCTTCTTCGTAATTTGGCATATTACCCAACATGGCAGACATAAAACGGTCGATGGCTTGTTTAGCGAGCATAATATTACCTTCAGAATTTGGGTTATTTAACTCTTTATCAATTAACTTACGAATTACTGCTGATGCACTCGCACTTTGTTGATCTAACCAATCCCAATGTTTTTTCTGTAAAGTGATTTCACGCGAAATTACTCCGAGTTTAGGTCGTCCAACCTTTTTAATTTCTTCTGGTTCAGCATAACGTTGTTGAAATTCTTGTTCCGAACCAGAAAGATCAAGATCAATTTGTTGACCTGTTTGATCATTAAAAATCAGAATATTTTCCGTTGTTTTCGGAAGATCTTTGAGTTTTTTTGCAAGTTCAACTAGGGAGTCGCTCGCAATAAGCGTGCTTCCAGTGAAAGCAGTATAGGTGATTTTAGTATTCATTTTAGTCATATATTTTTATCTGGGTAAAAAAATATTATCAGGGTAAAATTATTTTGGCAAATAATTAATTTTATAACCAAAGAATTATTTGATTTTATGAGTGTTGTCTATGAAGTTAGGACTATAAAAATAGTCAAGATAATAGGCTATTTAAAATTTTACTCTGCTTTGATATCGCTTTTATGAGACAATGTTTTTTTTATTTTTGTGTATTAGGACTCCCATGATTGAGCAATCTCCTGAATCTTTAAGCGATATCGAAATTTTAGACATTTTACAGTCTATGAAAAAAGATAAGCTGGATACGGAAGCAAATGAGATTATCCGTAATGGGGGGAAAGCTGGGCGTCAAGAAGCACATAAACAGGCTTTAGTTGCGTTGAATGCAAACTTTGAAGAAAAGTTTGTAGAAGCTGCTACGCTGGCATTAGGCTTGAATTCAGGTCAGGCGAAAAAGATTCGTTATAAAAAAGACCGTATCCGTATTTTTAAAGCACGTGGTATTGATTATTTAGCTATTGATGGTGCAGAAACCGCTCAGGTTTTAGCTCAAGTTGCTCAAGCGATTAGTCGTGAAGATGCGATCGTGACTGAAGGTCTACACAATATTTTTCCATTTTGGAAAGAGGGTTGGCCAATGGTTCAGTTTGATAATGCTTATAAAATTTTAGAAGAAGATATTACATTGCATTTTCAAATTGTGTTAGATCTCTTAATTGAATATGTACAGAAATAAAAAAAGCCCCGATTGGGGCTTTTTTATTGCATATGAATAATTAAAGCGTGCTAAATAGTGGGAAAACACCAATCACTAAAGCAGTACCCATTAATACCATACAAGTTATGAATGCCCACTTTAAAGTGAACTTTTGATGGTCAGCAAAATCGACTTTAGCAAGACCGCATAACAAATAGGTTGATGGAACAAGAGGTGATAGCAAGTGTACAGGTTGACCTACAATCGAAGCGCGAGCGATCGCTTCTGCACTAATACCATAATGTGAAGCAGCTTCAGCAAGAATAGGTAAAACGCCATAGAAGAAAGCATCATTTGACATAAAGAATGTCAAAGGCATACTTACTAAAGCTGTGATCGGTGCAAGGTATGGACCCATGCTTGGAGGAATCATTGCGACGAATTCTTTAGACATCGCCTCAACCATACCTGTGCCAGATAAAATACCTGTGAAAATACCCGCTGCGAAAATTAAGCCCACAACAGCTAAGACACTGTCTGCATGCATTGCAATGCGTTTTTTCTGCATATCAACATCTGGGTAGTTAATGAGCATTGCAATACAGAACGCTATCATGAACAACACAGACATAGGTAGAATGCCTTTGATCAAAGCAATCATAAGAAGGATTGTGAGCACCATATTTACTTTACGTAAATGTGGGCGAGTCGCTTCAGGATCTTTCGATACGGTAATATTGTCACCATGGTGAGTTTCAAGTTCAATAACGCCTAAACGTTTTTGCTCGTAACGACCATATAAGTATGCCAAGAAGAATAACCAACCAATACTAATGACCATTGGGATAATCATTGGTACGAAAATGTGGCTTGGGTCAATTTGCAAGGCGCTTGCAGCACGAGCTGTAGGGCCACCCCATGGTGTTAGGTTCATTACACCGCTACATAACAGCATAAGTGCAGTCATGATGAGTGTATTCATTCCTAAACGTTGATAAAGTGGTAGCATTGCAGCTACACAAATCATATAGGTTGTTGAACCATCACCATCTAAAGAAACCATTGTGGTTAAGAACACGGTTCCCATTGTGATTTTTAAAGGATCACCTTTAACCTTTTTCAAAATCCATTTAACCGGTGGATCGAAAAGACCTGCATCGATCATTAAGGCAAAATATAAAATTGCGAATAAAAGCATTACGCCAGTTGGCGCTAATTTTTTGATGCCATCCAGCATCATCTCACTGAGACCTTTGAGTTCAATGTGACTCAAACTTTCAAAGTAGTGACCTAGGCCCCAGGCAACAAGAGAAAAAATAAATGGGATGAGAATTAAAGCAATAATAGGGCTTAAACGTTTGGACATGATTAAGTACATGAAGCACAAAATCATGCCAACACCAAGTAATGTCAGCATACAATCAATCCTTTGCCTATAGTTTTACTGAACAAGTTTATTCAAAACTCTGACCTTGGTTATTCTTATTAATTTTTATTAAAAAGACAAATAATATATTTAGTTTATTTGGTTAATATATATTCAGTTGGAGGGGTATATTTAGGCGAAATACTGAACATATATATTAAGATTATAGTAAGCTTATAATAAATGTGATTCATTATAATAGATTATAAAGGTTTTATAAGAATAAAAATTATATGATATTTTTTTAAATTATATGTGGTTTGATGGGGGAAATGAGAAGAAGAACCATTTAAAGACTTGCTTTGAGCTAAGTTCCATAAGTTCTGAGGCAATGTAAATTGGGACTTAACTCTTAGTGGTAATTGATATATATGGATTATTCTATTATTTTTCAGTATTTAAGATTTAATATAAATGATGATTTAAATAATATTGCTTTTAAATTAAAAGAGCAACTTGAATTTATGAATCTAAAATAATTATTACACATATTTGAAAAATTTATTTAGATTTAAAAAATACCCCACATAAAATTGTGAGGTATTTAAATTAATATAAATCAGTTGTCATCAATTGATGAATGTACTTCAGTTTGTTCTAAAATTCGAGTTACAAGAAGTTGGTCAATTTTAAAATGATCGACATCGACTACTTCAAACTTGTATCCACCAAATTCTACAAAATCTGCCGGACGTGGAATTTTGCGCAGGCGGTACATCATGAAGCCTGCTAAAGTTTCATAATTTTCTTCATCAGGCATTTCATCAATTTCAAGCGCGTGTCTTAAGTCATCAATTGGTGTGCTGCCATCAATTAACCATGAGTTGTTGTCACGTTTAATGATTTGTTGCTCTTCATCAATTGGAGTGACCCAGTCGCCCATAACCGTAATCATAATATCGCTTAAAGTAATAACACCTACGACAAGCGCATATTCGTTTATCACAACCGCAAACTTTTCTTTTGTAGAGCGGAAGCGATCAAGTAATTCCGAGAGGGTTAAGGTGTCAGGAATCATCAAGACAGTACGAATGGTTGATTCATTCAATTGAGTTGGAGATTGGTTGTTTAAAATGCGAACAAGAAAGTCTTTGGCATCGACGTAACCAATGACTTGATCAATATTTTCATTACATACCAAAAATTTTGAATATGGATACTCTGCTAATTTTTGGCGAATGCTATCTTCATGTTCATTTAAAGTGAAATAAACAACATTTTCACGTGTAGTCATGCTCGAAGGTACGTTACGTTCTTCTAATTCAAAAACATTCTCAATAAAGTGATGTTCTTGTTTCTGAAGTACGCCTGCTTGAGCACCTGCATCCATTACTGCTGAAATATCATCAAACGTAATGTTGTCTTCTCGCGTTGTATTCACTTTAAACAAACGGAATAGCAGGTTGGCAATTGCATTAATTCCCCAAGCTAAGGGTTTGCAAATCTTAATAAAAACCTGAATTGGGTTAATAACACTAATTGCAATTTTTTCAGGTGCAATCATAGCCAAACGTTTTGGCATTAGAT
This sequence comes from Acinetobacter sp. ACIN00229, assembly GCF_016106645.1. NCBI lineage: Bacteria > Pseudomonadati > Pseudomonadota > Gammaproteobacteria > Moraxellales > Moraxellaceae > Acinetobacter > Acinetobacter sp. ACIN00229. The sequence continues at coordinate 210,028 of NZ_JADWOM010000001.1, read as the reverse complement.
CGGCAAATAAAATAAAGAGTGAGGTTACTAAGGTAAAGGAAAGGGCAAAACCGATCGTTTGTGTCCAGGGACCTGTATAAAAGCGGTCCACTAAAGTGACGAAATAAGGACGAAAAGCAGCTTCACCCAAAATACCGCCTAAAATTGCAACTGCATTTAGACCAATTTGAGAGGCTGCAAAAAAGTCAGCAGATTGTTCTTGTAAATCTAGTACTTGTTGGGCGCGTTCTTCACCCGCTTCGGCTAGAATTTTTAGTTTAACTTTTCTGGCACCTGCTAGTGCAATTTCAGTTAAAGATAAAAAGCCTGCTCCGATGATAAGCAGTACGATGATAATGATATTTTGAAAGAGACTCACAAATCACCTGAGGTTCATCATTATTATGACTATGTTTTAACATAAAAAAGCGCTGAGGTAATCAGATTGATTGCTCAGCGCTTGAAGATAGGACAATTAAATTAAAATTTATTTAATAGTGAGAAAATTGTGAATTATTGGTTAGAAATTCACGGTTTTCTTCTTCAATCATTTGACGAGCAACAAATAAGATAAGTTGGCGCAGCCAGCGATGAGCAGGGTGATGATGTAATAACGGACACCAAGCCATTTTAAGTTCGAACTCTGGAATATAAAAAGGAGGATCCTTTATAACCAGTTTAGGATTCTGTGTTTGTAGGCGTGCCATGCGTGTTGGTAATGTAGCAATAAGATCTACATTTTGAGCAAGTAATGCAGGCATTTGGTAGTGGCGAGTAAATACAGAAATTTTACGACGTTGACCAATACGTTCTAATGCTTGATCAATCCAGCCTAAACCACCTTGTTTGTCGGGGTTTACACCAAAACCTACACCCATACCTGTTTTAGAAACCCAGATATGTTGTGCATCTAAATAGCTTTTTAAATTTAAATGAGTCACAGCAGGATGTTTGTCGTTCAGAATACAACTGAAACTATCGCGCCAAACTAAAACCTGATGGAAACTTTGCGGTATTTCATTAAATCTATTAATTGCAAGATCAACTTTACCTTGCTCCATATCTCTATAAGACACATCACTCGGTGTAAGAAAATCAAGAACAACGTTTGGAGCTTCAGAGCGGAGCGCTTTGACAAGACGAGGAACTAAAGTTGCCTCAGCATAGTCAGATGTCATAATGCGGAAAACGCGATTACTTGTATAAGGGCGGAATTCGGTACGGGGTTCCAAAATCATGGAGAGATCAGAAAGGGCATCACGAATACGAGGCTGTAATTCAAGTGCACGTTCTGTTGGAGTCATGCCTTCGGACGAGCGGATAAGAAGAGGGTCATTAAATAAATTACGCAAACGACGTAAAATATTACTCATTGCAGGCTGAGTTACCCCAAGCTGTTCGGCTGCGCGTGTAACATTTTTTTCACGAAGAAGTACATCAAGATATATTAATAGATTAAGATCTACTCGCTCCAGATTCATAAAAAAAATACCGAAAATAAAACCCTGAAATTGTTTCAAATTATGCCATATCTAATAACTATTGTGTGAAAAAATGATGAGAAAAACGACATTTTTTGTAGGAATTAAGTAGGGGTGGGAGGTGCTTCAAAGGCTCGATTTTATTGTCTTTGCTGCGTTTTTAAGTATGAAGGAGATAAATAGAATATATTTATATATAACTAACTACTTTCTAGCATGTAAATTGACTTTTTACATTGGCAAAAATAGCCTAATTTACAATTGACTTTTTAAATTAAAAATGGCTGGAAAAACTTCAAAAATTGTATAAAAATAAGACTTACTAGGTTTTTAGAATAAAATTCTATACTCCTTTAGAATAATTTTATTTTTATAAACAAAGTGTTAATGTTTTTGGTTTTATCTATAATATCGATTTATCGGTATATTTTTTAAATAAATACTGAAGATTAATAAAGGATATTGGATTAATTGATTGGCTAAGTCTAAGCTGTGTTCATGACGAAGCAGCTGGTGTCATAAGAAATTTAAGTACATGACTCTAGGCTTCAATCGATGAAATCCTAAAATGAATACAGGACAATATCATGACTACATATCAAACAGCGATTGATGCAATCCGCGAACTAAAAGCAAAATTCGGTAGCACTTGGCGCGATATTAGCCCAGAAGATGCTGCACGTATGCAAATGCAAAACCAATTCAAAACTGGTTTAGATATTGCTAAATATACAGCTGCGATTATGCGTCGTGATATGGCTGCTTATGATGCTGACTCTAGCAAATATACTCAATCATTAGGTTGCTGGCACGGTTTTATCGCACAACAAAAAATGATTGCGAACAAAAAATACTTCGGTACGACTGAACGTCGCTATATCTACCTTTCTGGTTGGATGGTTGCTGCTCTTCGTTCAGAATTTGGTCCACTTCCTGACCAATCTATGCACGAAAAAACTTCAGTACCTGCATTAATCGAAGAAATCTACACTTTCTTACGTCAAGCTGACGCAAAAGAATTAAACGATTTATTCCGTGCGCTTAAAAAAGCAAACGAAGCTGGTGATACTGCTAAAGCTGCTGAAATCACTGCTCAAATCGACGGCTTCCAAACTCACATTGTGCCAATTATTGCTGACATCGATGCTGGTTTCGGTAACGAAGAAGCGACTTACTTACTTGCTCGTAAGATGATTGAAGCTGGTGCTTGTGCGCTTCAAATCGAAAACCAAGTATCTGATGCTAAACAATGTGGTCACCAAGCTGGTAAAGTAACTGTTCCACACGAAGACTTCATCGCTAAAATCCATGCATTACGTTATGCATTCTTAGAGATGGGTCTTGATGACGGTATTATCGTTGCGCGTACTGACTCTGAAGGCGCTGACTTGACTCAAAAAATCCCAGTGGTTAAAGAGCCAGGTGACATTGCTTCTCAATACATCAGCTACTTAGATACTGTTGAAATTGACATTGCTGATGCTCAAGAAGACGAAATCTTGATCAAACGTAATGGTAAATTACACCGTCCTAAGCGTTTAGCTTCTGGTTTATATCAGTTCCGTGCTGACACGCAAATTGACCGTGTTGTACTTGACTGTGTATCTAGCCTTCAAAATGGTGCTGACCTTCTTTGGATCGAAACTGCGACTCCAAACGTAGAAGAAATCGCACACATGGTTAACCGTGTTAAAGAAGTTGTTCCAAATGCTAAGCTTGTTTATAACAACAGCCCATCATTCAACTGGACTTTAAACTTCCGTCAACAAGCTTACGACCGTTGGGTTGCTGAAGGTAAAGACGTTTCTGCATATGACCGTGCTAAATTAATGAGCGCTGAATATGATAATACTGAATTAGCTGCTGATGCAGATGCTAAGATCCGTACATTCCAAGCAGATGCTTCTCGTGAAGCGGGTGTGTTCCATCACTTGATCACACTTCCGACTTACCATACTGCTGCTCTTTCTACACATGAGCTTGCACAAGGTTACTTCGGTTCTGAAGGTATGTTGGCTTATGTTGCTGGCGTACAACGTAAAGAAATCCGTGGTGGTATCGCTTGTGTTAAACACCAAGCAATGGCGGGTTCTGACATCGGTGATGATCACAAAGAAATCTTCTCTGGTGACAACGCTCTTAAAGCACATGATGATGCTAAAAACACAATGAACCAATTCGCAGCTCACTAAGAATTGATTTCAAAAGAAAACCCGCTCACATGAGCGGGTTTTTTTATATTAAAAATAATTATTTTTTCAAAACATAATGCTCAGCTAAAGAGCCTTCAATTTTCTTACCTTCCATATCTAAAGCAGTTGCCGTATTTTCACCAATAAAAAATTTACGGTTTTGTCCTTTATCATCTAACGTAATGACTGAAGTATTATCTTTGTCAAAAGTAAATGTACCATGGGTTTCAAATGGTTTCTTATCACCTTTGCCAAGATAAGTTTCAGTCAATTCATAAGTTTTATCATCTTTTAACTCTAAATCAGTTTTGATGCCTTCACAGTCCGCACATGGAAGAGTGCCTTTATATGTGCCATTCCAATCTAGTGAGTTTTCAGCTGTATGAGCAGTATCTACTGCATTGTTATTCGCTTCAGTAGTTTGTGCTGGAGTAGAGGCTTGTGTCGTTGTATCGGCTTTATTTTCGTTTTTGCTACAAGCAACAAGAAGGGCACTTACAAGTGCAACTGATAATAATGTTTTTTTCATGATGATCTAAACCTCGGAAAATAAATAAAAAAGCAAATAACAGGCTATGAAATATAAGAGCTTAATAAAAGTTTAAGTATGTAATTTAATTTTAACAAAAGGTAAAGTGAGTAAATTTTGGAATAATTATTAAAACAAAAATAAAAAGCAGGTATCCACTAAAACGATTTAATGAATACCTTATAAATTAGGGTTGCGCTGAAACTCCACCTAGAGAGTCACATGCTGATTTATAGAGTTGGTATTGTTGCTTTAAAACTTCATCTAGCGGCATGTCGAATAATTCTTCACCATTTTTGTAGCTTTCTACGTATGAAGTTGCTTTTTCTTTGCTTACCGCTAAAGATTGCTGGTAATAAGAATTAATCGAGCTTGTCGCAAGCTGGCTTGTCTCAACATTTTTACATTCGAAATTGTGCAGGATTTTTTCTGCACGTTTGACCTCACTAGATTGGCCAAAAATACACCCAGTTAAAAAGACAAGTGGGGTTAACACGAAAAAAAGTTTCATGGAGAGCAAGTATAGAAGCAACGGTGGGCGCTATTGTATAAACAATTCCATAAGTTACTGTGGTTTTATGTTAGACATTGATGATTTTTTAACTTATTAAAATCGAAAAATTGTATCTAATTTTATCAGTGGGCTTATTTTCATATTTGGTGCGTATTTTGCTTATAACTTTAAGCACTTATTTTGAACATATGAACCAGAATGAATCAGGTACAAACGTTTTCAAAAAACTCTTTAGCACCATTTTGGTATGCACAATTAGAGCTCGGATTTTGTTTTGAAAATTCACGCACCATAATGAGTCATAGAAAGCATCATGGCCCCGTTAGGGTGCAAAAAATGCTCTGGCCTGAAAGAACGGGTGTATGTCATGCCATTATTGTTCATCCTCCAGCAGGAATTGCAGGAGGAGATCATCTGACGTTTGAAATTGAAACCAAAGATCAAGCTCATGCGGTAGTAACTACTCCGGGTGCAGGGAAATGGTACAAAACCAATGGTAAGCAAGCTTTTCAACATATTCACTTGCATGTGAAAGATCAGTCCATTTTAGAGTGGGTTCCACAAGAAACGATGCTGTTTGATGGAGCGTTAGCACATTCAGAAACTCATATTCACCTTGATTATGCTGCGAGTTTTATTGGCTGGGATATGTTGGTGCTTGGGCGACAGGCACGTGCGGAGCGCTTTGTTCATGGGAGTTATCACAACCAGTTTAAATTATGGCGAGAACATAAGTTATTGGTTGCAGATACATTGTATTTTGAAGGAGGAGATCGTTGGCTGAGTTCATGTTTGGGGATGAATAATCAAGCCGTAATGGGAAGTTTTTGGGCCGTCGCTCCCGAGAAGTATCGCTCAGCTTTTTATTTAGAACAGCAGTTAGAACTCATTCGTGAATTGATGATGCGTATGCAAGCACCTGTCACATTAACATTATTGGATGATGTGGTTTCGGCTCGTTTTCTGGGAAATGATGTACGACATTGTCATGATGCTTTTGCGGCTATACGGGCAAGATTAAGACGCTATTGGTTTGATTTAGATGAAGAATTTCCAAGAATCTGGAAAACTTAAGTTACGTTAAATTGCGTATTTAAAAAACAGTCAATACAAGTATGCTACTTTTGAGCACGTATTTTGCTTAAACAATATAAATGCAATTTAGGAAAGAGAAATGGAACTCAATCCAACGGAAAAAGATAAGTTACTCATTTTTACTGCAGGTTTAGTGGCTGAGCGTCGTAAAGCGCGTGGATTGAAACTGAATTATCCAGAAGCTATTGCTTTTATTTCAGCAGCTTTACTTGAAGGTGCACGAGACGGTATGACGGTCAGTGATTTGATGCATTACGGCACTACCTTATTAAAGCGCGAAGATGTGATGGATGGTGTGCCAGAAATGATTGCTGAGGTCCAGGTCGAGGCAACTTTTCCAGATGGCTCGAAATTAGTCACAGTCCATCAGCCAATCGTATAAAAGGAACGCTTATGATCCCCGGTGAAATCATTACTCCAGATGCTGATATTGAACTGAATGTTGGGCGACAAACTTTAAAAGTTGTAGTTGCCAACATTGGTGATCGACCTATTCAGGTGGGTTCTCATTTTCATTTTTATGAAGCAAATGATGCATTACAGTTTGATCGCGAAATGGCGAAGGGTTTTCGACTGAATATTGCAGCTGGTACAGCAATTCGTTTTGAACCGGGACAAACTCGAGAAGTGGAGCTTGTTGCTTTGGTTGGCAAACGAGAGGTTTATGGTTTCGCAGGTCGCGTCATGGGCAAGTTAGATTAAACATAACAACGATAATGAAAGAGATGAGTAATAAGTTATGAAAATGTCACGTCGTGCATATGCTGAGATGTTTGGTCCAACGGTTGGTGATCGTATTCGTTTGGCGGATACAGAGCTCTTTATTGAGGTTGAGCAAGATTTAACGACTTATGGTGAAGAAGTTAAATTTGGTGGTGGAAAAGTTATTCGTGACGGGATGGGGCAATCACAGCTTTTAGCTGATGAAGTTGCTGATACGGTTATCACCAATGCTCTAATTGTGGATTGGTGGGGAATCGTAAAAGCTGATGTTGGCTTAAAAAATGGCCGAATTTGGAAAATAGGAAAAGCTGGAAATCCAGATATTCAACCAGACATTACGATTCCTTTAGGGGCTGCAACAGAAGTGATTGCGGGTGAAGGACAAATTCTAACAGCAGGTGGTATTGATACCCACATTCACTGGATTTGTCCTCAACAAGTTGAAACTGCGTTAATGTCAGGTACAACAACCATGGTCGGTGGCGGTACAGGACCAGCAGCCGGAACCTCTGCAACGACAGTAACTCCAGGGCCTTGGCATATTGCTACTATGTTACAGGCCATTGATGATTTGCCCATGAATATTGGTCTATTAGGCAAAGGAAATTTGAGTTTACCTGACCCAATTCGTGAGCAAATTAAAGCTGGAGTAATTGGCTTAAAGCTGCATGAGGATTGGGGTTCAACACCTGCTGCTATTGATAACTGCTTGAGTGTGGCGGACGAGTTTGATGTGCAGGTAGCGATTCATACAGATACTTTAAATGAAAGCGGTTTTTTAGAAGAAACTCTAGCTGCATTTAAAAATCGTACGATTCATACATACCATACCGAAGGTGCGGGTGGTGGGCATGCACCTGACATTTTAAAAGCGATTGGGCAAAGTAACGTATTGCCGTCTTCTACTAATCCAACGCGACCTTATACCATTAATACCATTGATGAGCATTTAGATATGCTCATGGTTTGCCATCATTTAGACCCAGCAATTGCTGAAGATATCGCTTTTGCAGAAAGTCGTATTCGCCGTGAAACCATTGCAGCCGAAGATATTCTGCAAGACTTAGGCGCAATTGCCATGATGTCATCGGACTCTCAGGCGATGGGACGCGTAGGTGAAGTGATTTTACGTACTTGGCAAACTGCCCATAAAATGAAAATTCAACGTGGTCCTTTAGAGGGTGATAATGAGTTTCATGATAATAATCGGGTTAAACGCTACATTGCTAAATATACGATTAATCCAGCAATTACCCATGGCCTAAGTCATGAAATCGGTTCGATTGAAGTCGGGAAACTTGCTGATTTAGTGTTATGGAAGCCAGCCTTTTTTGGTGTGAAACCTTCGATGATTATTAAAGGTGGCATGATTGCAGCAGCACCGATGGGTGATATTAATGCTTCAATTCCAACCCCTCAACCAGTGCATTACCGTCCAATGTTTGGTGCCTATCCACGTGGTGTACATAACACTTGCATTACCTTTTTATCTCAAGCAGCGATTGATGAAAAAGTTGCTGAAAAATTAAACCTGAAGAAGCTAATTAGTCCGTGTAAAAACACACGCGAAATTAGCAAAACTGACATGAAACACAACACATATTGCCCTGTCATGCATGTACATCCCGAGACTTACGAGGTACGAGCTGATGGTGAGTTATTAACGTGTGAACCTGCTGATGTATTACCCATGGCTCAGCGTTATTTCTTGTTCTGATGAGTTTTATCGAGGTGAATTACCTCATTAATTTATACAACATGAATGAAATAAATAAGGAGAGAAGAGCTAAATGAAAATTTATACACAACGCCTTGAACATATTTCTACTGATCAAGCATTTGAAACGGTTGAACTGACTTTTGATACCCGCCAAAAATCCCGCTTTCGGGCGACTTTAGCGAGTGGTGTAGATATTGGCGCTGATTTACCACGTACTGGCATTTTGCGTAGTGGTTCATATATTGCAACTCAACAAGGTGATGTACTACGTGTAGATGCAAAGCCTGAACGTTTGATGCAAGTTAGGGCAGCAAGCGATTTTGATTTGCTTAAAGCGGCTTATCACTTAGGTAACAGACATGTGCCATTAATGTTGACGCCTACTGCTTTATATTTTGAACCTGATCATGTGCTTGCAGAAATGGTAGAAGGACTGGGGCTTGCAGTCTCAGAAACTGATCATCCGTTTGAACCTGAAAGTGGTGCCTATGCACAGCATAGTCATGACCACCGCTTAAGCCCAATCAAAGCTTTGCATCATGTCCATTCATAACGCAGCGCAATTACTTCAATTGCTGACATTGTCTTCTACGGCATTGCCAGTTGGAGCATATTGCTATTCACAAGGTGTAGAAACAGCCATCGATATTGGCTTAATACACGATGAAGCCTCGGCAATTGCTTATTTTGAAGAAGTGCTGGAAATGCTGTTAGTACGGTTTGAGCTACCCGTATTAAAACGACTCATGCAACATCATGATGATCAAGATCAGTTTCTGATTTGGGCAAATTTATATAAGGCAAGTCGTGAAACTAAAGAGCTTTTGGCAGAGTCTCAACAGCTGGCATTTTCTTTGAATGCGTGGATTAGAGATGTTTTAAAAAAACCTGTTGAAGTTAAAAAGCAGTTTGGTTTTGTGCCTGTCTATGCACAGCTCTGTGGTCGACTTGGGCTTAACGATGTTGATGTGCTCACAGCTTATACCTTTACCGTTTTAGAAAATCAGGTTTTAGCAGCAGTAAAAACTGTTCCTTTAGGGCAAATGGCTGGACAAAGAATTTTATGGCACTTACATGGTTTGGTGCCCCAAGCTGTGGAAAAAGCTTTGCAACTTGTTGATGAGCAATTGAGTAGTGCTTTACCCCGTTATGCGATGCTGAGCATGAAACACGAAACACAATATTCAAGGTTATTCAGATCTTAAGTTTAGGAAAGAAGGATAAAAATCATGACAGAACGTAGTCCATTACGAGTTGGAATTGGCGGACCGGTAGGTTCGGGTAAAACTGCGCTTACACTTAATTTATGTTTAGCCTTACGTAATAAATACAACATGGCTGTGGTGACAAATGATATTTACACCAAAGAAGATTCAAACTTTTTAACCCGTAACGAAGCGATGTCGCCAGATCGTATTGTGGGGGTAGAAACAGGTGGTTGCCCTCATACGGCAATTCGTGAAGATGCTTCAATTAACTTGGCTGCAATTGATGATTTGTGTGAAAAGTTCGAAGGCTTGGAGCTTATTATCATTGAAAGCGGTGGCGATAATTTAGCTGCAACATTTAGTCCGGAGCTTTCTGATTTAACTCTATATGTGATTGATGTCGCAGGCGGAGAAAAAATCCCTCGTAAAGGCGGGCCTGGTATTACTAAGTCAGATTTACTGATTATTAATAAAACAGACCTTGCACCAATGGTCGGTGCGAATCTTGATGTGATGGATCAAGATGCGAAACGGATGCGTGGAGAAAAGCCATTCTTATTTTCAAATATGAAAACCCAAGATGGTCTTGAAGAAATCATTCAATTTATCGAGAAGCAAGGGCTGTTTAAAGCTTAAGGAGAGATTATGAACTTCATTAAAAAATGGGGCATAGGGCTCCTTGCATTATTGCCGGCACTTGCAATGGCACACCCAGGACATGATCATGAACATTCGGGTTTTATAGCGGGTTTTATTCATCCATTTACTGGCTTAGATCATTTAATCATGGCTTTGGCTTTTGGTGTTCTACTCTGGTCGGCAGCTAAGCAATGGAAAATTGCAGGTGTCATAACTTTAAGTGTAACCCTCATTATTGGCTTTTTAATCGGTGCTCAAGGCTTAGTCCCTGTAAATGTTGCTGAATATGGAATTATTACTTCTTTAGTCGTTACAGCAATTGCACTATGGACAAAATCAAATCGGATTTTACCTATCGCTGCGGCATTGCTTGCAAGCTTTCATGGCATAGCGCATGGTGTTGAATTAGCACACTCAGGCCATGTCGTTGCATTAGTAATGGGTATGGTTTCAGCTATGGCTTTAATTTATTGTGGTGGCTTAGCATTGGGTGCTGCACTTACACGATATGTGCCATATGGCAAAAAAATTGTTGGCGCCTGTGCAGCAGTTGTTGCAGTGATTGGATTAAGTTAGTCATAACTTTGAAAGTAAAAGGTAGCATTAGGCTACCTTTTTTATTCAGCTACTTTTTGATAAAGCCCTGCGTGAACAGTACCAGCTTTCGTTGTTTTAACTTGTTGCCATGTTGAAGGGAGGAGAAGTTGAGATAAATCTCGATCAGCTTCAACATAAATATACCCATTCTTTTTAATATGGGGTTCTGCCAAGTTTGAAAGTTCTTGCCATAAATCTAGGCTATAAGGTGGGTCTAAAAACACAACATCAAACTGTTCTTTTAAACGGGGTAAAGCTTGCTGAGCAGTCGCATTGATTAAATGACAGTTTTTGGCTTTTAATAGCTCAACATTATCTTTTAAAAAACGTGCCTGAGTTTTGTCTGGTTCAATCATATAAACTGATGCAGCACCACGCGACAATGCTTCAAAACCTAATGCGCCAGAGCCTGTGCAAATATCAAGTACATGCGCATTTTGAATATCCCACATGAGCCAGTTAAACAGAGTTTCGCGTACTCTGTCTGGTGTTGGGCGTAAGCCCTCAATGCTAGCGAAGGGAAGTACTCGTCTTTTCCATTCGCCACCAATAATGCGTAATTGATTCTTCATTATTCATCGACCTCATTGGTTGCAGGGCGAGCTGGTGTAGCCTGTGGTGTTGAGGCTGCGGGTGCAGTTGAAGTAGCTGATGCTGGAGTAGAGCTAGCAACTTCGCCACCGCTTGATAGCTCACCTGGCTTAATTCCAGCGGTCATTAGTCCACCATTGACTTGATGGTTTGCTGGTCGGACTGGGTTTTTCTTACGAGTTAATAACCAGTAATCAAAAATAGGTCTTGCAAGTTGAGCAGCAGAACCACCATGACGACCATTTTCCCAAATCACGGCAATCGCAATTTCTGGCTTATCAGCTGGTGCAAATCCAACGAATAAACCATGGTCAAGTTGGCGTTCGCTTAGGGCTGCTTCATTGTAGCGTTTACCCTGTGCAATACTTTTAACCTGCGCAGTTCCTGTTTTTCCTGCAATTTGATAGAGAGGTGTACGAATGCCTCGACCAGTACCTGATTGAATTACATCAATCATGGCATCGCGCATTTGAATCCAGTCTTCATCTGTTCCGTTGAAGTTGATTTTGCCATCAGGTGCATTACGTACAGTAAATGGTTTTGCACCATGCGTTGCACGTAAAACATGAGGGGTGACATGAGAACCATGATTGGCTGTAATTGCAGTCGCCATAGCAAGCTGTAACGGTGTAGCAGTAAATGCACCTTGACCAATACTCACCGAAATCGTTTCACCTTTCATCCATTTGGCTTTGCGAGTACGCATTTTCCATTCAGGATTTGGGTAAAGACCTTCACTTTCACTTGGTAGATCGACACCTGTTTTTTGACCGAACCCAAATTGACGCATCCATTGGTTCATTTGATCAATACCCATTTGATGGGCAAGAATATAAAAATAGGTGTCACATGACATAATGATGGCTTTATGCATGTTTACGATACCGTGACCAGTTTTTTTCCAGTCGCGGAACTTATGCGAATCGCCAGGTAAGTGGAAATAGCCTGGGTCAGAAATGGCTGTTGACCAGTTTACAATACCGTAGTGTAAGCCGCCCATCGCTTCCATTGGTTTAATGGTAGAACCTGGAGGGTATGCACCTTGTACCGCACGGTTATAAAGCGGTTGATCTAAATTATCCCGTAAGGAACTATAATCTTTATGATTAATACCCGTCACAAATAAATTAGGGTTGAAGCTTGGGCTAGATACTAAAGCCAGAATTTCACCCGTACGAGGATCGATAGCAACAATGGCACCACGACGGCCTGCGAGCTGTTGAGATGCAACAACCTGTAAACCATAATCTAAAGATAAATAGAGGTCATTGCCACGAGTAGGATCTTTACGGCCTAAATGGCGCAATATGTTACTGTGAGCATCTGCTTCAACAGATTCATAACCTGGTGTTCCGTGTAGCAAATCTTCATAGCTTTTCTCAACGCCAATCTTTCCAATCAGGTTGGTTCCAGCATATAAATCTTTATCAATACTTTTTAATTCTTTATCGTTAATACGCCCTACATAACCAATCACATGAGCAAATAACTCACCGTGTGGATAGTAACGGGTCATCTGTGTTTCGATTCTTACGCCGGGAAATTTATATTTAGCTTCACTGAACTTGGCAATATTGGCTTCGGTTAGATTAAGTTTAATTGCGACACGTTCAGTTTTTCGAGCAGTTTTTATACGACTTTTGAAACGGTCAATATCTTCTTGTGTTAAATCTAAAATAGGCTGTAGCTGCTCAACAACACCATCCACATCTTCTACATCGGTTTTACTTAAAGTTGCTGTAAAAACAGGATAGTTATCTGCCAGTAATACACCATTTCGGTCATAGATATAACCACGAGCAGGTGGAAGTGGTTGCAAGCGAATTCGGTTTTTATCAGATGCTGTAGAAAATTCGTCGTAGTGAAAAATTTGCAGATAAGCGTATCGGCTAATCAGCACTAATAAGCAAACGATAACAAGACCTACGGCAAAAAAGATTCGTCCTCGATAAATGCGCTTTTCTTGCTGGATATCTTTTAAAGGAAAGTGCTGCTTCATAAGGATCGACTTAATGACATAGGGTAGAAAAATAGCTGCTTATTCTAACGCAAGAGCGCTTAAAATATTGCATAATTTTCAAAGTTTCCGTGCATTTCGATAAGATACGTTTTGACTTTGCAGACAACAAAATTGTAGATACTTGTATATAAGAAGCAAAATAATTCTGTTAAAGTCTCTCATTCAATAGAATAGGGTTGTTCTCACCATACGATTAGGGAAAATGGAGAAAATAATGAGAAAAATTTATCCCTTACTTGCAGTTTTGACGGTAAGTAGTTGGGCTCATGCTCAAGACTATTCGTTTCTTCCAGAAGCAAAATTAGCAGGCCATACTGCATCTACGTGGAATGTGGGTGCCGGTTTTACACAAAAATTATTACATTTAAACGGCGAATGGGTAAACCCTTATGGTATTGCCTATGCCAAAGTTGGCGCATTTTTGAATGGTGACAAAACTGCTGGTGGCCAAGTCGGGTTTCGATATCCGTATTATCTTACTGGCACAGATAAAAATGGTTACTATATTGGTTTTTATGCTGGGCATCTCGATAGTAAAGAGGTCGATGGTGATTATAAATCCCGTTTAGGCGCTGGTGTCGATTTGGCCTATGTATTGTTGAATTCAGAAAGAATTAGTACTTTTAGTGTGGGTATTGGCGCGGCGGAAAAACTAACTGACCAGAATGGGGCAGTTGCTGCGGATACTAAACCACAGATTCAATTTTCTTATTCTCTAAGTTTTGGTTTATAAAACAAAGCAGTTTATCGTTAACTCGCCATAAGCAGAGCACAAATAAATACGAGAGTCTTACATGTTAGAGTACGTCAGCGGATTGTGGCAGACCTTTTTACACAGACCTGATTTTTGGGCCGTTTTGAGTATCATTCCAGTCACTGCCTTTGTTACATGGGCACACGTTTGGATGGCTTTGAAAATGGTGTTTTACCCAATTAAATTTTGGGGATTCCATTTAGGTCCATTACCAGTAGGTTGGCAAGGTATTGTGCCACGTAAAGCTGGACGTATCTCGGGTATTATTACTGACAATACATTATCTAAGTTAGGTTCATTGCGTGAATTTTTAGAGGCAATGGACCCTGAAGATATGGCACGCATTATTGGTGAGCAGGTTGGATTTGAACTTGAACATCTGATTGATGAAGTCATGATCGATCGTAATGCTGTTCTTTGGGAAAATTTACCTTATTCGATTAAACGCCGTATTTATGCGCAGGCGCATAAACAATTACCAGGGGTATTAAGAGAATTAGTGACTGAGCTGACCATGAACGTCGAGTCACTGGTTAATATGCGTGAAATGGTAGTGAGCCAAATGGAAGGTGACCGCCGTTTAATGGTACGTATGTTCTTAAAAGTTGGGCAAAAAGAAATCAACTTTATTTGGCATATTAGTGCTTTAATTGGAATGTTCTTTGGTATTTTCCAAATGATTGTTTGGTTTGTCGTACCTTGGCACTGGACTGTACCGTTTTGGGCTTCAATTTGGGGCTTTTTAACGAACTGGATTGCGATCTGGATGGTATTTAATCCGATTGAACCACATTATATTCGTTACCCACAGATTTTTAGACTAACAAAAGATCGTAAGTTCCCTTGGATTGTACCTGTTCTTCGAATTGGGACTTATAATTTCCAAGGTGCTTTCATGAAGCGTCAAGAGGAAGTCTCTGATGTGTTTTCAAGCGTAGTAACAGAAGATTTAATTACGTTAAAATCGATTATGACCGAAATGATGTATGGGCCGCGTAAAGATAAAACTCGCCGCATTGTGAAGCGTCATATTAACGAAATTATGGAAACACCGTTAGTTCGTACATCTTTACAGCTTTCTTTAGGGCCAAGAGAGTACGCAAGATTAAAGACGGACTTGATTGATCGATCAATTGAAATTACGATGGGACCCGTATGTGACCCAGCGCTGAACGCAAGCCGGGCACAGAAGATTTTTCAAATGTTTAAAGAGCGTATTCGCGAACTGACACCAAAAGAGTTTCAGAATTTATTGCGTCCTGCATTTCAGGAGGATGAGTGGATTCTTATTGTACTAGGTGGGGTAACCGGATTTATTGCTGGTACAATACATTTGTTTGTGGCTTTCTTATAATTCGACGTCGGGCAGGATCTATTGAAGATTAACGAGACTTTTTCTGCCGGACTTCATATTCATTGTTTTAAATGAGGATGTTTTTTATGCGCATTATTTTACTCGGACCACCTGGAGCAGGCAAAGGGACTCAGGCTCAGTTGATCTGTAAGCGCTACAATGTCCCACAAATTTCAACCGGTGATATGCTCCGTGCTGCAATTCGTGAAGGTACTGAATTAGGTCTAAAAGCTAAAAGTGTAATGGAATCTGGTGGTTTGGTTTCAGATGAACTTATTATCGGTTTAGTAAAAGAACGTATTGCTCAGCCTGACTGTGTAAATGGCTGCATTTTCGATGGTTTCCCACGTACGATTCCACAAGCTGAAGCTTTGGAAAAAGAAGGGATTAACATTGATCACGTGATTGAAATTGATGTTCCTGACGAAGAAATCGTACAACGTCTTTCTGGTCGTCGTCAGCATCCAGCTTCTGGCCGTGTTTATCATACAGTTTACAATCCACCTAAAGTGGAAGGTAAAGATGATGAAACTGGTGAAGATCTTGTTCAACGTCCAGATGACCAAGAAGAAACAATCCGTAAACGTTTAGCTTCTTATCATACAGAAACTGAGCAATTGGTTGGATTCTATCAAAGCCGTGCTGCATCTGGTGAGAACGCACCGACTTATGACAAGCTTGATGGCTTGCGTACAATTGAAGATGTACAAAAAGATTTGTTCAACATCTTAGACAAATAATTTAATATTGTTTGTGATAATGAGCCCTCTTTGTGAGGGCTCTTTTCTTTCATTCAGTGCAGGAGAACAATATGAAAATCATATTGATTTTGGTGGTATTGCTAAGTCTGGCACTCGTTATATTTTTAAGTTATCAGAGCTATAAAATGCTTAGACAGGTACAAAAACAAGCAAAAGAAGGGCGTAACGAGAAAAAACGTCTAAAGTAAGATTGACTGGGTATATTACCTATACCCAACCATATTTTTAAGCTTCAATATTTTTAATAGCAATTTGCTTTTGTGCACCAAATTCAAAGCGATCAGGCCAGTTGCAAACATCTGCAACTACACATTCAGCACATTTAGGTTTACGGGCGATACAACAATAGCGGCCATGCAATATGAGCCAGTGATGTGAATCTAAAATAAATTCTTTAGGAATGACCTTAATTAAACGGTGTTCAACTTCAAGTACATTTTTACCTACGGCTAAACCAGTTCGATTTCCCACTCGGAAAATATGGGTATCGACAGCCATAGTCGGTTGTCCAAAAGCTGTATTTAAAACAACATTTGCGGTTTTACGTCCGACACCCGGTAAAGCTTCCAAGTCTTTTCTGTTGCTTGGAACTTCTCCGTTAAATTGTTCCATTAAAATCTTACAGGTCTTAATGACATTGTCGGCTTTAGCGTTGTAAAGGCCAATTGTTTTAATATATTCCTTTAATCCATCTACGCCTAAGTTGTAGATTTTTTCGGCTGTATTAGCCACAGGGTAAAGTTTATCAGTTGCCTTATTCACACTCACGTCGGTTGCTTGAGCTGACAACATAACTGCAATGAGTAACTCAAAAGAAGATGAGTATTTTAACTCGGTTTGAGGAGAGGGCCGTTGTTCACGAAGGCGTTCAAAGAAAATTTGAATCTGCTTTTTCGTCATATTTTTGACAGCCATTCAGACCTCCTGTAATTGCATGAGTTGCTGTTGTAGTTCTTCGAGTTGAAGACGTTTTTTAGCATCTTCACGTACACCTAGCTGTTTTTCCAGTTTCTTAATTTGTGTACGAATTTTAGCTAACTCAATTGTAGTTTTAGCATCAGTTGGCACAGTCTCTTTAGGTTTCTCAATGAGTTCAATTGAAGGTAATTCATCAAGTTCCTGAGAAAACTGCGCAAACAGTTGAGTATCTATTTCAGCACGTACCACTGGACCTTTACGGTGACTGCGACGCTTTTCTTCACGCTGAATGTGAGAGTAATAACGTTGTCTTAAATCATTTTGCTCTGCAGTACGTTGTTGTTCATTTGGTAAAGCTTGCGTGTCTTCAATCAAATCAATGCAATCTACGGGACATGGTGGAATGCATAACTCACAACCTGTACATAAGTCAGTCAAGATGGTATGCATGAGCTTACCACTGCCAATAATAGCATCTACAGGACAAGCACTAATACATTTGGTGCAGCCAATGCATTCATCTTCACGAATAATTGCCTTCATTCGCTGTGGGCGGCCATCTGTTTGTATAGGCCATACACTTCTTTCAGCAATTAACGGAGAGCGATTTAATAGATTTGCGAGTGCATCAGCAACAGGTTGTCCACCTGGAACACATTTATTTGCTTCTTCACCTTCAGCAATCGACTTTGCGTAGGGTAGACATCCATCACGATATCCACATAGACCACATTGTGTTTGTGGTAATAACGCATCAATCTCGCGTATGAGAGAAATAGATGAATTCATAGTGGGCAAATAGCTTGGTTAAAACGATGCGATAATGAAGAAAAAGCTAAGTAAGGTCAATGGATTTTAACGAATTTATCGGGTTTTTAATTGACCTAAAATGTCGCTAATTCTGCACAATAATAGATCAATAAAAGTGAAAAGTTAAATGACTATTTCTTATCTTTAAGTAGTTTTTCTAAAAATAAGTTTTTGATAATTAAGGTTAATAAAATAATTTAAAATAACTATTGTTAAAATTGATGGAAAGGGATTTAATATTTTGCTGCTAAATGATGCATTTTATAATGTATTGCACCAATTTAATTCATTACTATGCTGAGGACCGTGCATTGAAATATAACAACCTGAATGAATTCCTGAATTACGTGCAAGCGCGTGATCCGCATCAACCTGAGTTCTTACAAGCTGTCGAAGAAGTCATGACGAGTTTGTGGCCATTTATTGAAAAAAATCCGGAATATGCAGAGCAGGGTTTGTTAGAACGCTTAGTTGAACCTGAGCGTGTGATTCAATTTCGTGTTTCATGGATGGATGATCAAGGTCAGACTCAAGTTAACCGAGCTTTCCGTGTTCAATACAATTCAGCAATTGGTCCATTCAAAGGGGGAATGCGTTTCCACCCATCGGTCAATCTATCAATTTTAAAATTTTTAGGTTTTGAGCAGACTTTTAAAAACTCACTTACCACTTTACCAATGGGTGGGGGGAAAGGTGGTTCAGATTTTAACCCTAAAGGTAAATCTGATGCTGAAATTATGCGATTCTGTCAGGCATTAATCATTGAGCTTTATCGCCATTTAGGACCAAATACTGATATTCCTGCGGGTGATATTGGTGTGGGTGCGCGTGAAGTCGGTTATATGGCAGGCATGATGAAAAAGCTGAGTAATGACACCGCTTGTGTCTTTACCGGTAAGGGAATTTCATTTGGTGGTAGCTTAATGCGTCCTGAAGCAACTGGCTATGGTACGGTTTATTTTGCAGAGGAAATGCTCAAAGCACGTGGACAATCTTTTGCTGGTAAAACTGTTTCAGTATCTGGCTCTGGTAACGTTGCACAATATGCAGCAGAGAAGGCCATGTTCTTAGGGGCAAAAGTTGTTACTTTATCTGACTCAAACGGCACAGTTTATGTAAAAAATGGCTTTACAGATGAGTTGCTTGTTGAAGTCATGGAGCTGAAAAACGTTAAGCGTGGTCGAATTTCTGAGTTTGCTTCTAAACATGGTTTTGAATATTTTGAAGGAAAAACTCCTTGGCATATTCCTGTCGATATTGCTTTACCATGTGCAACGCAAAATGAATTAACAGGTGAAGATGCTAAAACGCTTATTGCAAATGGCGCAATTTGTGTGGCTGAAGGCGCTAATATGCCATCTACACTTGAAGCAGTTGAACACTTCATCGAAGCTAAAATTTTGTATGCGCCAGGAAAAGCATCTAATGCAGGCGGGGTAGCAACATCTGGTTTAGAAATGTCTCAAAATGCAATTCGTTTAAGCTGGACACATGCTGAGGTCGATGAACGTTTACATGCAATTATGAAAGACATTCATGCCAATTGTGTAAGATACGGTACTAAAGAAGACGGGACTGTCAACTATGTTGATGGTGCCAATATTGCAGGTTTTGTAAAAGTGGCTGATGCAATGCTTGCTCAAGGTATTTTCTAAAAATAGAAATAAAAAATCCGATGCAAAAGCATCGGATTTTTTTAGTCTAAAAACTTATTTTTTAGGTTTTTTAACTAATTCTTGCTCAACAACCATATCTAATACATCAGCTTGACTAGATTGATCTGCTGCTGGGTTTTTCACTTCAAAACGTTTTACACGTAAAATTACGCGTTGATCTGGATTGTGTTCAAAACCTTCAATTTGGCCATAATATAATGACCAGTTTTTGTCAGCGTAAGTTTTAACGCCTTTGTCATCATATTTAATTTCACGAACTTGCATACAAGTTTGTGGTGCAACACCAGTACATGATTTAGTTTGTGGAGCAACTTCTAGGAAAACAGTTTTTCCTTCAGATTGATATTTTGCTTCAGGTGTCATTTTACCAGTAAAGGTATATTTTTGACCTTGAGCATCAGATACCGTTAGTGTTGGTTGATCAACGTTTGTGGTATTGAGTTCAAACGGAACCGCACGTTTTTGGAAAAGGCTGCTAGAAAATTGTTCCTGTTTCATTAAAGCAGGTTCACACGCCATCATTGTTGACATTACATCAGCAGTTACGATGGTATTGTTTTCAACTTTCCAAGTTGTTCCTTGGCGGTTACAACCCGTTGCGATCGATAAACGGTCGTTAGTAAAGTTAAGAACGATAGGTTTTTTTGTGTTTTCAGGCTGATAAGACCAAGAGTAGTCTGTTAAAGCTTGAGTATTCACTGCTTTTTGACCTTGGAAAATATGCTTTTGACCAGTTTTGTCTGTCACGCTTAAAATCACCTGACCATTATTGTTGCTAATTTCGATTGGCAATTTTGCGTCACTAAAGATGCTATTCGACAATTGTTCTTGTTTCATTAAATCATCTTGGCAAGCCATCATTGTTGAAACAAGGTTAGAAGTAACAAGTTGGTTACCTTCAACTTTCCAAGTACCGCCTTGGCCATTACAACCTGTATTGATTGCTAATTTGCCATCTGCATTAAAGTTAAGGATAAGTGGTTTAGAAGCTTTTACATTTTGATAAGTCCAAGCATATTCACCTAAAGTGGCTGCAAGGTTTTGTTGTTGCTCAGATACAATTGGAGCAGGAGTATTGGTAACTGTTTGACACGCCATCAAAGAAAAAGGTAATAACGCAAGAATTAAATATTTAATTTTCATTTAAAAAAACTTCAAGTAAAAAAACAACAGCAATAAGCTTAAAACATTCTTAAAAAAAGAAAATGTAAACATTTGATTGTTTCGGTTTTTAAAATGTATAAGTTTGTAAGTTATTCTAATTTTCAACAAAAATAATGGTATACCCCGCGAAACGGGGTATTTGCTAATAATTAATCAAAACGATAGATATCCATGCCTAGCGAGCCCATTGTGAAGCTGCTGTGAACAATCGTAAAGCGATTGCCTGTACCCATAGCAAAAAACAATGGGGCAAAATGTTCTAAAGTAGGATGATTGCGTTTTACATAGGGCAATGATGGCCAGTCTAGTACGCCATCATAATCTTGATGGGTAAGTTTATTCACAACAGCATTTCTAAACGTTGAGGCCCATTCTGGAACTTTAGAGTTGTCTCCTTGCCAAGATAGCTCTGCAAGATTATGAGTGATACTGCCTGAACCAATGAGTAAAATCTGTTTGTCACGTAAAGGCGCGAGTGTTTGTCCTATGCGATAAATTTCTTGTGCGCTTAAATTGGTTGGCAAAGAAATCTCGACGACAGGAATGTCAGCATCAGGATACATATGCAATAGAGGCATCCATACGCCATGGTCACGAGGGCGCGTACTATTCGCATGAGCAACTAAATGAGCATCTGCCAGTAATTTTAAGATTTCTTCAGCAAGTTCTGGTTGCCCAGGGGCGCTGTAGCGAATTTCATATAACTCTTTAGGAAAGCCGCGGAAGTCATGCCATGTTTCAGGACGAGTCGAAATACTCACTTCAAGTGCTTTACTTTCCCAATGTGCCGACATCACAATGATTGCCTTAGGTGCTGGAAGATTAGCACCTAAGCGGTGTAGAGCAGGGCCTACTTGTTCTGGATCAAGTGCAAGCATGGGTGAACCATGTGAAATAAACAGTCCGGGAAGGGTTTGTAGTTCCATTGCATTACACCTGAGTTAAAAAGCAGAATAATAGTTATTATGCCAAAATCAGGACATGTTAAAAGTATCCTGATTTCAACGGATTGTTCCTGAAATGAAACGGTTGTTGTTTTTATGCACGGTGATAGGGATGATTATGATTAATAGTCATTGCTCGATATAGTTGCTCAATTAATAAAACACGTACCAAAGGATGGGGCATTGTAAGTTTTGAAAGTGACCAATGCCATGCGGCAGCTTTACGTACTTGATCTGATAAACCGTCTGGTCCACCAATAGCAAGTGCTACATCATTGCCTTCAAGCATCCACTGTTTCATGGTGTCAGCTAGTTTCTCTGTGCTGAGTTCTCGGCCACCGACTTCTAGAGCAATTAAAGTTTCATTCGGTTTTAAAGCATTTAAAATACTTTCACCTTCAATTTGACAATATTTTAAAATATCCGCTTCTGAATCATTCTTACCACGTTTGGCCATAGGAAGTTCAATGACTTGAGTTTGCACAAAAGGCTGAATACGTTTGAAGTAATCTTCAAAACCAGTGAGAACCCAAGCAGGCATTTTTTGACCAATAGTCAGAATACGAATTTTCATATTATCTATTCATTTAAAACAGCTGGCGCATTATACCTGAGGAAGAGATAAGTTCGTGGTAGTAAATAGGCATAAAAAACGCAGTCCAAAAAACGGTGTTGGACTGCGATCAAATGATCATCTGTCTGGAGTTCAGATGATCATAGAGAATAAAACAAGGCTATCTATAAAATAATAGATAGCGAAGAATACTTAATTTAATTAAATACTCTTAATACCTATTATGAGGATGGTTGGATATTTTTCAATCAAATTGTGTAACAAAAAAAAGAGAGCCGAAGCTCTCTTTTTTTTCACACTTTAATTAGTGACGTGCTGCTTTTGAACCTTCCACCGGTTTTACAATCGGTGTTTTAGGTAAAGGCTTTGGCATCGAAACTAATGCTAAAGGCAAGATGTCATCAATACTTTTCACAGCTTTGATTTCTAAACCTTCTTTAACATTGGCTGGAATTTCTGCCAAATCACGAACGTTATCTTGTGGAATAAATACAAGTTTAATTCCACCACGGTGTGCTGCAAGAAGTTTTTCTTTTAAGCCACCAATACGCATTGCACGACCACCTAAGCTTGTTTCACCAGTCATTGCAATATCAGGACGAATCGCAATACCTGTAAATGCTGATACAAGCGCAGTTGTTAATGCTAAACCAGCAGATGGACCATCTTTTGGTGTTGCACCTTCTGGTAAGTGAACGTGTACATCAGTTTCTTCAAAACGAGAAGCTTCAATACCTAGTTCATCGGCACGCGTGCGTACTAAAGTCATTGCTGTAGTAATAGATTCTTTCATTACATCACCAAGTGAACCGGTTGTAATGAATTTACCTTTACCTTTGACAGCTGCAACTTCAATGGTAAGTAACTCACCACCTACAGATGTCCAAGCTAGACCATTTACGCGGCCTACTTGCGCTTCATCTTCTGCAATACCAAAGTCAAACTTGTGTGGACCTAAGTATTCTGGAAGATTGGCAGAAGTCACATCAAGTTGTAAGTTTTTAGACTTTTTACTTACTGCTTCTTTTACCACTTTACGCGCAATTTTAGACACTTCACGTTCTAAACTACGTACACCCGCTTCACGTGTATAGCGCTGAACAATATCACGAATCGCTTCTTCATGAATTGTTAACTCTTTTGCACGCAGACCATTGTTCTTAATCGCTTTTGGAACAAGGTAACGCTCAGCAATGTTAACTTTTTCATCTTCGGTATAACCCGGTAGACGAATAACTTCCATACGGTCAAGCAATGCCTCAGGAATATTCATGCTGTTTGCAGTACAGATAAACATCACCTCAGATAGGTCAAGATCAAGATCTAAATAGTGATCGTTGAACTTACTGTTTTGTGATGGATCTAATACTTCAAGTAATGCAGAAGCAGGATCACCACGGTAGTCTTGTGCCATCTTGTCAATTTCGTCGAGTAAGAACAGTGGGTTCTTCACGCCAACTTTTGTTAAAGACTGCACGATTTTACCTGGCATCGCACCAATATAAGTACGACGGTGACCACGAATTTCAGCTTCGTCACGTACGCCACCGAGTGCCATACGAACAAACTCACGACCTGTTGCTTTCGCAACTGATTCACCAAGCGAAGTTTTACCTACACCAGGAGGGCCTACTAAACATAGGATCGGGCCTTTGAGTTTTTTAACACGAGACTGAACAGCTAAGTATTCAACAATACGATCTTTAACGTCATCTAAGCCGTAGTGATCGGTATCAAGAATCTCTTGAGCTTTCGCAAGGTTAATGCTGACTTTGCTCGCCTTATTCCACGGCGTATCTAAAATTACTTCTAGATAGTTACGTACAACAGCCGCTTCACTAGATGCAGGTTGCATTGCTTTAAGCTTACGGAACTCAGCTTCAGCTTTTTTACGTACATGTTCAGGTAAATCGGCTTCAGTAAGACGTTTTTCTATTTCAGCAACGTCATCTTCAGCGCCACCATTCATGTCAGAAAGTTCACGTTGAATGACTTTCATTTTTTCATTTAGAAAGTATTCACGTTGGTTTTTTTCCATTTGGCGTTTTACGCTGTCATGCAAAGTTTGTTCAATTTGCTGTTCGGCAGATTGATTTACCAAGTAGCTCATAAGCTCTTGCAAATGTGCTTCAAATTCATCGTGCTCTAAAAACTTCTGTTTAATTTCAATATTTAGAGGTACACGTGTTGCCACGAAGAACATAAGCTGTAGCAAGTCTTCAATTTTATTAGCAGCTGCAACCAGTTCACGTGCATTGCGTAATTTTGCTTCAGCATATTGAGCAAATAAATTACGCAACTCTTGTAAACGAGTCTCTTGAGTAGCTTTATCTACGTTAATTGTCATTGGACTTAAGCTATGCTCAGCAGTCAAATGGCTATCTTCATCGATAATTTTTTCAAGCTTAGAGCGCTGTAGCCCTTCAATCAGTACTTTTATACAGTTTTCATCATTCTCATGATTTACAACCTGAACAATCTTAGCGACAGTTCCGTACTGATAAAGGTTATCGTGATCAATATCTTCTGTAAGCGAATCTTTTTGCGCAACTACAAATACTAAATTGTCACTGTTACGAGCCACATCAACTGCATTGATCGATTTTTCACGACCCACGAATAACGCAATTTGCATGTGTGGGTAGACCACTACATCACGTAACGCTAAAAGTGGTAATACACTTGGAACCTGAGGCTCTAAGTCAGTTTTTTCATTCATAATAAGTTCAGACATGGGCACTCCTAATGAGTGACAACGAGGTTGCCATGTTTTTTATAGTGATGTGTATTTCAAAAATTACAAGGGCCTCTCTATAGAAAATGTGGAAAAAATGACTAATTTAGTCAACTTTTTTATTAAAATATTATGAATCAACGGATTAATTCTTAAGAAGAATAAAATTTTGTAGAAAGGATAGGTAATTTAGCTTAATAATTATGAAATATTCATATAGTAGAAAAGACGTTTGGATGGAAAATAACCATTTTCTTATGTCATTTATCGGCATTGTATAATTAACAATAATGCAAAACTTATTTAATATTGAACATTAAATAGCCGTGTTACTATAAGTTGGTAAAACGGTCTGTCACGTAGAAGTAACCATCCTTAGGGTGGTTACTTTTATGATTTTAGGGGCATTAAAAACTTAAGACTAATTTTAATTTTCATATAGATATTATCTTTTAAAATAATAAATATGTTGAGGGGTAAGTAAAGCATCTAAGGGTTGATCCCAACTTTGACGTTTTAAAGTATGTTCAATAAATTGAAATTGATGAGCCATTCCCAAACGATAAGGTCTATGTTTTGCGCTTGCTAATGTACGGTCATAATAGCCGCCTCCCATACCAATACGTGTTCCGTAGTGATCACAAGCTAAAAGTGGCATCAACAGTAAATCAAGTTTTGATACATGTTTTCCTCTTGTTGCCATGGGTTCTTTCATACCCAACGGATGATGTGAAAAGCGTCGATTTAAATATTGGTTTTTAGATATTTTTACCCAAACTAAACGTTGATTCATAGAGCAAATCATAGGTAAATAAACTTGTTTATTTTTTTGAAAACATAACTTTATGAGCAGTTCTGTATGAACTTCTCCGAAGGCGTGCAGGTATAAACCAATTTTTTTTGATGAATGAAAAATAGCAAGACTGTTTAAATGATGGAGAACATTAAGCTGAGCTTTTTTTTGCTCCAATGGGGACAAAAAGCGTCTTTTAGATCTTAAATTTTTTCTAATAAAACTAAGTTCATTCATGGGTAAATCTAACAAAGATTTGAGATCAGTCGAGCAAAATTATACCTATTTTTCTTAAGATTTATGGAAATAGAGAACTAATTAAGAAATAACTTTAAATTTACTTGATGCGAGGTATATTCTTTAGCGATAAAAAATTCTATTTCTTTACGTATTACCAGTATTTATTTACATTTAATCAGATAAGAATATTTAAAAGGATGAATGTGAAATTGTTAAGCCTATGAAGTTAAAAATTTTAACCATTACAATAAGCGCCGTATTGATGCTAGGCGGGTGTACAAAACAAACAGAACCTGAAGCTGCTGAAGTTGACTATAAAGCTCAATTTGAAGAGTCTGACCGTAAAATTGGAGAGTTTTTAGATCAACTGGATAATCCGAATACACCACAAGAAGTTAAAGTCAAAATCTTGTGCCATGACTATCCTGAGGTTTATAAGACCCAATATATGCCTGCATTAATTAAAATTTCACCTAAACCTTATACCGAAGAAAAATTATTGTCAGATTTGAAGAGTGCAACTGATTACTACAAAGATGCCTTTGCGATTCGGTGTAACCAATAATTAATTGATGTTTTAGCTCTCAAAAAATCTGATAAGTGTGAATTGATTGGCATTATTAAGTTGTGGTAAATTTCATTTTGTCTTTATAGTTGCTAATTTAGGGGGTTCTAGATATGGAAATCTTGAAATTCTTACAGAGTTTTAATACGGTTGGTACATACTTAACGATTGCTTCAACTGCTTTAGCTGGGCTTATTATTTATTTTTACGTGATTAATCCAGCGTAATCTTTTAAAAAGAAATAGTAAGAAATCTTCTATTTCTTTTTTTATAATTAAATTTTGTTATAAATTTCAAACTATAAAAATAAGGTAGGATCATGAAGTTTAAATTATTTATTCTTAGTTTTTTAGCTTTAGGATGTCATGCCGACGACAATGTAAGAGATCCTGATATTTGTAATGTAGTAAAAAAAGTCGCTTATACTGTCATGGAAGCACGTCAACAAAAAGTTCCATCTCAAGATTTGCAACAGATAGCGAATGGTCTTGAAGACCCAGAAGCCAAACAACTTTACCAAGATTTAATTAACTCGGCTTACTCTGCCAAAATATTTAGAACCAGTTTCTTTAAAAGAAAGGCAATAGAAGATTTTCAAGCAGGCTGGTATGAAGAGTGTCTGAGTAGAAATGAAAAATAATATTAGAGAAGGCGGAGTAGATTAATCAGATAAGCTGCAATTTAATGTTTAAAAAGAAAATTTTAGACTGAAAGGTCTGTATGGAAAGCTAAATTAAAATAAATATTTTGAATTTTTCTTAAAGTTAAAACTAAATGCTCCGAAGATGCCGCTGCATGTGTCGTTACCCTGAACCCGATGAGTTCAAGGTGGACGCGACGTATACTTGCTGGGTTTCCTACACGAGGGTAGGCATACACTCTAAATATACAGAACACATCCATAAGTTTAAGTATCGGCAGGGGAATAGACCCGCTGGCGAACATCCCAGAGACAGTTTAAGTATAACCGATCTGACCATGTTGGCAATCACCTAAACCTCTGGAACTGTAAACTTAGTTTGCGTTTGATGAAGCTTTGTACATTAACAGGCATAAAGTAATTTCAATTACGCTTAATAGTGCCAATAAAAAACGCCTTGCATCTATTATTCATAGAGCAAGGCGTTTTTGTATGGATAATTTATTAAACAATTTGTTCAACATCATCCAATATCGTTTGCAGTAAACGTTCACAATGAGTGTATTCTTGCAAAGACTTATTAAGGCTCAATACTTCTTGAGTCAATTGTAGAGCAACCATAATGACCAGTTTGTTGTGCTCAACACGTGGAGCACTACGACGCATCTCATTAAATTTCTCATTGAGAAGTTCTGCTGCACGTTCAAGTTCATCTTTTTTGTCTAAAGTAGTCGCGAGTCTAAAGGTCTGCTCAATCAGCCTAAGCTCTACCATGACTTGTTCACTCATGATTGGGTCTCCTCACCAGTTTCAGCATTAGGATGGGCAAGCTGCTGAATTTCTTGAGCATGCTGATCTTGAGCAGTGCCTAAAATTCCTAAACGTTGAATAATGGCTTCAACTTTTGATTTAGCAAGCTCATTTTTTTGTAACAAACGATCACGATCTTGTTGTAAATCATGAAGCTCTTGTTGAGTTTGACGCTGGTGGGCTTGTAACTTTTCTTTTGCGACACGTAATTCATTGCGCTCGGCAAGAATTTCTTGAAAACGATTTTTTAAGTCAGTCGTACTTTTTTCTAATCGGCTATAACGTTCCGCAAGTGTGTTAGCATCCTGATTCAACTGTTGAAATTGACCTTTTAACTGAGATAGTTGCTCAGTTACCGACTCAATTTCCTCTTGTTTTTTAGTGATAATACTATTTTTTTGCACAACTTGTGCGTGATGCTCTGTTTCAGCCAGTTCTTTAGCTTCTGAGAGTGCCGCATGTTCACTCTCTAAATGATGTAAGCGTGTTTTTAATACGCTAATATGCGCTTGTAGCCGCTGTAATTGTTCTAACATAACGAGGTCGCACAGAATTGCAATCAAAGGTAATATATACAAAGTATAGAGATTGGATAAACGAATGCAAGACGATATTTCAGGCTGGACAGATTGGAACGCTCATTTTGAAGGAATTGAAGAAATTTCAAGCCCTAGTGAGTTACATGGTCTATTAACAGGTATTGTTTGTGTGACAGAAGCGCCGACGCGTGAACAATGGTCACAAATTTTAACAACCCTTAATGTGCCAGAGTTAAGTGAAGATGCTCTAACGCTTTTAACTGATGAAGCAGAAGATGTTATTCATGCGTTATCTGAAGATGAATTAGATTATTTACCTATGCTTCCTGACGATGACCATCTACTTCAAGAGCGTGTACAAGCTTTATCAGATTGGTGTGCAGGCGTTGTATTAGGTTTTGGATTGGCATCGGGTCATATTCGTCCAGATGAGCTTGAGTTGATTGAGAACCTTCAAGATATTGCAGCAGTCGAATTTGAAGACTCTGACAATGATGAAGAAGGTGAAAGCAGCTACGAAGAGTTATATGAATTTGTACGCTTAATTCCTGTAAGTTTGTCTATTGGCAGAAAAAAAATTACTGTAGCTGAAAGTTCTTTATTGAAAAAATTTCATGCAAAAAGTAAATCTGCTGCGTTAGATACAGAACAAAATATTGTAGAAATGTTTACTCCACATCGCCCAAGCTAATTGAGGCGATGTGTTATTGGTTGTATTTTATTTTTTGACTTTAAAATTCTAAATCAAGTAGATCATTATGAAATTGCCTCAAGCTGATTTTCGACATCGTAGAGACCGTCTGGCAGAAAAAATGGGTCCAAACAGCATTGCAATTATTGCAACGCGTGAAGAAATGTACCGTAATCGTGATGCGGATTATAAATTCCGTGCCGATAGTAGTTTTTTCTATTTGACGGGCTTTGCTGAGCCTGAGGCAGTTGCTGTTATTGAAACCTTCGACGATGAAGACTATAGCTATAGTCTTTTTTGCCGTGAACGTAATCGCGAGATGGAAATCTGGAATGGTTTCCGTGCTGGAGTTGATGGTGCAGTTGAAGACTACGATGCTGATGAAGCATATGTAATTGATTTGCTTGATGAAGAAATTATTGAAAAATTATTAAATAAAGAGCGTCTTTATTATCGGATTGGGCACGATGCTGAGTTTGACGCGCGAGTGAGCCAGTGGATTAAAAAAGCAGATGCCGAGCACCGACATGAAAACGCTCCCGCTCAATTGCTACAGCTCGACCGTATTGTTGATGAAATGCGTTTAGTTAAGTCACCACAAGAACTTGAGCTAATGCAAATTGCTGCAAATATTAGTGCTGAAGCACATACGCGTGCGATGCAAACGGTGCACCCAGAAATGATGGAATATGCTCTTGAAGCTGAACTCAATTATATTTTTGGGAAAAATGGCTGTGTTCCGTCTTATAACAGTATTGTAGGCGGTGGAGCTAATGCTTGTGTTTTACATTATGTTGAAAATAACAAGCCACTCAAAGATGGTGATTTAGTCTTAATTGATGCTGCATGTGAATATGAATTCTATGCTTCTGATATTACTCGTACTTTTCCAGTCAATGGTAAATTTAGTGCTGAACAAAAAGCATTATATGAAGTTGTATTGGCTGCCCAATATGCAGCGATTGACGCAGTTCGTATTGGTAATTCATACCGTGAACCTCATGAAATAGCAGTTAAAATTTTAACTGAAGGTCTAGTTAATTTAGGTTTACTCAAAGGTGATGTTAACGAACTCATCGAAACTGAAGCATACCGTCAGTTTTATATGCATGGTACAGGTCATTGGCTAGGTATGGATGTACACGATGTCGGGTCTTACAAAAAAGGTGAAGACTGGCGTCAATATGAAGAGGGTATGGTGATTACAGTTGAACCTGGTTTATATATCGCACCAGATGATGAAACTGTAGATGAAAAATGGCGTGGTATTGGTATCCGTATTGAAGATGATGTGATCGCAACTTCGAAAGGACCACGAGTTTTAACTGCTAATGTGGTTAAAGATATTGCAGATATTGAACATTTAATGGCGCAAGCTAAAGCATAATTAAACGTTTTCGCCAAAGGAGCAAAACTCGATGCAACAACAAGTGATTATTGTAGGTGGGGGCATGGTGGGTTTGAGCCTTTCACTCATGCTCGCGAAGGCTAATATTGCGGTAAAGCTATTAGAAGCTGTGAAATACCCAAACTATGATGATCAAAATGTTGCTCCTTACCATTCGAGTTTTGATGCGCGTAATACGGCTTTATCGCGTCGTAGCGTACAGATTTATCAGAAGCTAGGGTTATGGGATGCATTACAGCAACATGCGACCCCAATTTTGCAGGTCCACATTACTGAGCAAGGCAGTTTTGGTAAAGCACGTTTAATTGCAGAACAAGAGAAAGTCGAAAGCTTTGGTCAGGTAATTGAAAATGCTTGGCTTGGGCGTGTGCTTTTAACTCAAGTACGTCAGCAACCTTTGATTGAACTCATTGATGGTGTACAGGTTACCGCTTTAACTCAAGATGCCGAACAAGTACATATTGAAGCTTTACGTGGTGAGGAAACCTTAAAACTTGAGTCAAAACTATTAATTGCGGCTGATGGACGTGATTCTTTTTGTCGTCAGGCAATTGGCGTGGGTGTGGATGTTCACGATTATGATCAGGTTGCAATTGTGACTACGGTTCAGACATCCAAACCACATGGACAGATAGGTTTTGAACGGTTTAGCGCATTAGGTCCTTTAGCCTTATTACCTCTACCGGGTGAGTACCGCCGCTCAGTGGTGTGGCCTGTGAAAAAAGGCACTGAAAATGAATGGTTGGGCGATGAAAATGACCAGCATTTCTTAAGTGCTTTACAACAAACTTACGGTGACCGAGCAGGTAAATTTGAAAAAACGGGTAAACGTTTTAGTTATCCGCTTTCGCAAGTGCTTGCACATAAACAAGCTGTTGGTCGCGTTATTCTAATGGGTAATGCAGCGCATACAATTCATCCGGTTGCAGGGCAAGGTTTTAATTTGTGCTTACGTGATGCAGATGTTTTAGTACGTTATTTAGTGAACCAATTAACTACTTCTGATGATTTAGGTAACCCTGATAACTTACTGGCCTATGAGCAAGCTCGTTTATCAGATCAGCAGCGCGTAATTAAGTTCTGTGACACTGTAGTTCGTGGTTTTAGTAACCAAAATCCATTATTAAAATTAATTCGTAATACGGGATTAATTGCGTTTGATGTCATTCCAGGTGTAAAACCATTAGTGGCTAACTATGCAATGGGGTTAAAAGCATGAGTGAAGTGTTGGATGTCGTCATTGTTGGTGGTGGATTGGTTGGTGGTTTAACTGCTTTATTACTTGCGCAAGGTGGCGTACAACCCACAGTGCTTGATGCGGCTCCTGTGCTTGATGTTGAAAAAACATTAAGCGTGATGAATCCACGTGTTTTAGCACTTAGCCAAGCGACCATTCATTTGCTTAAAACGGTAAATGTTTGGGATGATCTTGCACGTCAAATTCCTTATACAGGCATGCAGGTCTGGAATCTTAATGGCTACGGTGAAATTAATTTTGGTCAAGATTCTGCACGTCAGCCTTTAGCTGAGCAAGCCTTGGGTTCTATGGTGGAGCCCAGTGTACTGAACGTTGCCATTCAGCAAAAAATGTTGCAGCAGCTTACAGATTACCGTACTCAAGTTCGTGTTACACGTATTGAGCAAGGTGTTGGATGTTGGCATATTCAATTAGCAGATGGTACGACACTTAAAACTAAACTTCTTATTGGTGCAGATGGTGCGAATTCATTTGTACGCGAACAGGCTTTTATTGACCTCGATGTACTAGATTACAAACAAGCAGCTATTAGCTGTGCAATCAGAACAGCAAAGCCTCATCATTATGTTGCCCGCCAAATTTTCCTACCTACAGGACCTTTGGCATATTTACCAATGGCAAGTCTTGAAGAAACGCAAAATGGATATTGGCAATCGATTGTCTGGACACTACCAGATGATTATGCCGATGAATATTCAGCTTTAAACGATACAGCATTTATGCAGCTTTTAACTCAAGAAAGCCAACACATGTTGGGTGAGGTGTTAGAAGTTCGTTCAAGAGCACAATTTCCGCTCAAAGCTCGCGCTGCAAAACAATATGTAAAAGCAGGTTTAGCTTTGATTGGTGATGCAGCACATGTGATTCATCCACTTGCTGGGCAAGGAGTAAATATTGGCTGTCTTGATGCGGCAGTGCTGTGTGATGTATTGCTTCACGATTTAAACCGTGGTGTATGGGCACATGAGCAAACTTTATTGCGCTATGAACATCGCCGTAAAGGTCAGAATGATGCAATGATGCATAGCATGTCGGCAATTGGTTGGCTTGAAAGCAGTGAGTTATTTCCAGTCGTGTGGGCTCGCAATATGGGGCTTAAGCAAGTTGAGCTGACACCGGTTTTAAAAGACCGATTTATGCAACAAGCAAATGGTTTAGGGGCTTTACAAAGTACCCGCTATAAGCATTAAAATATTTACTGGGTCTATACTCTACTGAGTGAATTAAATACAAGTAGATATTTTTTGAACAATCATTTATATATCATTACCAATTTGGTCATAAAAGATACGGAATTGACCAAATTGGCTCTTTGCTAAATGCAAAGAGGTTGCTAAATTTCTGAGGTCTTGGGACCATAGCAATGATGCAATAAAATCATTCTGGGGAGTGTGAAATGTCAGATATCAATGATTATGAAGATGCAGAAGATTCTGCTGTAGATGAAGATGAAGCGAAAGCAGCCGAAAGCGGTGCAGCTGATGAAGAAGCAGGCAGTTTGAGTGATACAGACCTTGCCGAAGCAGAAACGCTGACTGTAACTGCTAAACAGAAACAGCGCCAAGCGTTGGAAGATGAAGTTGCCGCATTTTTAGCTCGAGGTGGTAGAATTACCGAAGTTCCTCCTGATGAACATAGCGACCATTAATCTTAAAAAAGCATCACATGAGTGGTGCTTTTTTATTTGTATGAATTTATCAAAATAGGTTTAAGGCGAGCTTTGCAGTTCTTTTAAAATTCCACACTCATCCACTGTTCGATTGGTAGAGCAGTGCTGTTTTAAATCAATTAAAGAGTCTTTTAAAAGTAATAATCTTTCAATTTTTTCAGTTACTTCATTTAAGTATTTATCTACTAAATTATCAATTTTTGTACATGCCTGTTTAGGCTCAGCTTTCATTTCTTTTAACGTTTTAATATCACTGAGTGAAATATCTAATTCGCGGCAATGTTTAATAAACAATAGGTCGTTGAGGGTCTGCTCGGTGTAAATACGATAATTATTTTCTGAACGTTGGATACGATCAAGTACACCTACTTTTTCGTAATAACGGATCGTATCAATTGGAACATCCGCTTTTTTTGATAATTGACCAATAGAAAGACTCATAAGGCTTGACTCTGGAGCTACTCAAGGGTTTTTAATCACTATAAAAGAGTTCTTGAGGAAATAAAATGGCTGGATGTGGTTGTGTTTCAACATGTTCTCCTTCAAAAAAAGGGAGTCCACGTTTTAGAAAAGCGTTATGGATTGCTCTTGTGATCAATGCGTTGATGTTTGTAGTAGAAATATTGGGTGGTTATAAGGCTCAATCTGTTTCGCTATGGGCCGATGCATTAGATTTTGCCGGAGATGCAGCAAATTATGCATTATCTTTAGTTGTGCTTTCGATGAGTTTATATTGGCGCGCAACAGCTGCATTACTTAAAGGAATAACGATGGCCGCTTTCGGTATTTTTGTTATTGCAAAAGTGGTTTGGTCTTATTTTTATGGTGTTTCACCTGAACCAATGGTCATGGGAGCAATTGGCGTGATGGCTTTAATTGCTAACGTTTCAGTCGCACTTATGCTCTATGCGTACCGTGATGGAGATGCCAATATGCGTTCTGTTTGGTTGTGTAGCAGAAACGATTCTATTGCCAATATTGCTGTGATTTTAGCGGCCGTTGGCGTATTTGGAACAGGTAGTGTATTTCCAGATTTATTTGTTGCCTTTGTAATTGCGTACTTGGGTGTGTCTTCTGGTTACGCTGTCATAAAACAGTCTCAGCAAGAAAGAAAACAGTCAAAACTGGTGTTGGGTTCTCAAGCATAATTTTGAGCGCATAAAAAGTACCATTCGGACATGGTACTTTTTACTGTTTGAATGCATTAGATGAGAAGCGATATTGCGATACTCCACATAACACAACCAATAATGAAATCTAAGATTTTCCATGCTTTAGGATTGATAAATAATGGTTTTAATAATCTTGCGCCATAACCTAAACTGAAAAAGAAAATCCAAGATGCAACAATGCTGCCCAAAGCGAAACTAATTTTGTCTTCTAGCTGAGTTGCAACTGAACCAATCAGAACAATGGTATCTAAATAGACATGTGGGTTAAGCCAAGTAAAGGCAAGACAGGTCACTAGTGCTTGAGTTAAAGTCTGTTTCTGGCTGCTATCAAGCTCCATACTCTGGGTGGTTTTTAAGGCAGCATAGAATGCTTTGGCACCGTAGACCAATAAGAACGTTGCCCCTAAATATTTAGCGACCGTAATTAAGATGGGTGATGCTGTCATGATTTCGGCAAAACCTAACACACCAAACGCGATTAGAATTGAGTCGGACAGCGCACAGATTAAACATAGCCAAAATACGTATTGCTGTTTGAGCCCTTGTTTTAGAACAAAAGCATTTTGAGCTCCAATTGCTACAATAAGGCCGCTACCAATACCGAAACCTTTAAAAAATATACTAAGAGAGAACATAACAATAAGGTGGAAAAATCAGATGTGGGAATTATCTGACTTTTTCTTAAGAAATAAGTAAAATTAAGAATATTTAGGTTTGGCTAAAAAATATTTAGGTTCTATATGTTAGATAGCAAACAGTGTGAAGCCTTTCTTGCAGTCGCAGAAGTGGGAAGTTTTGATGCAGCAGGTGAACATTTATATATTACGCCCTCGGCAGTGTCCTTACGTGTGCAAGCTTTGGAAAAGTATTTAGGCCAAATTTTAATTATCCGTGGGCGACCATGTGTACTCACACAAGCAGGGCAAACATTATTGCAACATTTACGTCATACGAGATTAATGGAGCAAAACTTATTACAAGGTTTGATGGGGAAATCATCTGAATCGGAATTCTATAAGATTGCTCTAGCATCCAATGCAGATTCGCTAGCGACTTGGCTTTTACCGAGCATTCAGCAAACACTTTTTAAAGAAAAAATAATCTTAGAACTAAAAATTGATGATCAATCGCATACGCATACTTTATTAGAAACAGGGCAAGTCAACGCATGCATCTCGGCAGAAGAACAGGTCATATCAGGCTGTTTAGCTCAACCACTCGGGAAAATGCGTTATAAAATGTTGGCTTCTGCTGAGTTTGCAGCTGACTGGTTTAAGCATGGCGTAAACCGAGAAACTTTAAGAAATGCACCAGCTGTAATTTTTAACCATAAAGATCTTATGCATTCAGAGGTATTACTGAAATATTATGGTTTGCCTTTGCAGAGCTATCCTTATAGTTTTATTCCTGCTACAGATGCGTTTGTGAAAGCAATCCAATTAGGTTTGGGATATGGCATGGTGCCTGAACTTCAGGTTCAATCTTTACTAAGCAATGGAACTTTAGTGGATGTTATACCTGAGGCTGGGCTCGACATTCCGTTATATTGGCACCATTGGAAAAGGCAGTCTAAACAGTTGGATGCACTTACGGAAACTATTGTCGAGTCAGCAAAACACATATTGAGATAGTTTTAGAGGTTTCTCTTTAAATGGCGAGTGGAAATATGCTGAATATAAAACTCTATATCTTGTGCTGAGTAACCTAAAAGTTGTCCAATTCTTCGTTCAAGCTCTATGCATTTTTCAAAATTAGTTTCTTTAAATAAAGTTTCAATACACATCATGAGTTCATTTAAATCTGCTAAAGCTGCATCTTTATAGATCAGCATAATTGAAAAGGGTAAAGGTAGAGAAGTTTCAATATCTTTACTCCGCATTGATAAAGTACCTTGTTCGAGATGCTGTAAAAAACTGACAGGTAATAGATCGTAAAATAGAGCGATAGATTTCTCGCCTAAAAGTAATAATTCTAGTTCTTGCCCTTCATGGGGGCCAAGTTTGCCCATTTGTTCAGTCATATTAGTACTCTTATTCTTATATCTTATTATGCAAAATTAACAGATGGTGATGACAAAGAGTCTGTGTCATCACCATATCTAATTAAAAAATTAAGATTGTGTTAACTCGAGCGCACGTTGATAAGCGACTTTCTTCTTAATTCCTGTTAAATCGGCAGCGAGTTGAGATGCTGCTTTAACTGATAAGTCTTGAAGTAAACGTTTTAAAAGTTCATCTAGTTTTTCTTGTTCTAGATCTGTTTTTGCAGCTGCACCACCCACAACCACTACAATTTCACCTTTTTCTTGGTTGTGGTCATTTTCAATGAAGCTGACCAAATCTTTTAAGGTCATTTTTTTAATGGTTTCAAAGGTTTTGGTAATTTCACGTGCAAACCCTACAGGGCGGTCTTCACCAAATACCTGAGCCATATCTTTAATAGACTCTAAAATACGATGAGGGGCTTCATAGAAAATTAAAGTCTGGGTTTCATTCTTAAGTTTTTCTAATTGAGAAATACGTTGCGAAGCTCTAGATGGTAAAAATCCTTCAAAGCTAAAACGATCACTCGGTAAACCTACCGCACTTAAAGCAGCAATAGCAGCACATGCGCCTGGCACTGGAACAACTTTAATACCGTTCTCTTGAGCAGCACGGACTAATTTAAAGCCTGGATCACTGATGAGCGGTGTACCTGCATCACTAATTAAAGCAACGCTATCGCCAGCAAGTAATTTTTGAACTAACTGCTCAATTTTATTGCTTTCATTGTGGTCATGGCATGCAGTAAGTTGAGTCGATATATTATAGTGCTTAAATAATTGTGCTGATTGACGCGTATCTTCGGCAGCTACAATAGAAACTGATTTTAAAATATCAATTGCACGGAAAGTCATATCATCTAAGTGCCCGATTGGGGTGGCTACAACAAATAACTGAGCACTCATTTGGTTTTACTCCGTACAGATAAACAATTTTAATGGGGTAGTTTACCCGAAATTATGATTTGGGCGTGAACAATGTCTGCTAGCTTGAGCTTTTCGAAAATGATCTGATTTTCATTTGTTCGATTTAGAACTGATATGTCAGATGAATTTAAGAAAATAACTTACGTATAAAAACATCTAGAGATGCTTTTCATTGGGGAAAATAAAAATGTTATTAGCGCAGCAGTTGGGGAAATGGGCAGAGCAAACTGCTTTAAACCTTTTACAAGCACAAAACTATGTATGGGTCACAAGTAATTACCATTCACGCCGTGGTGAAGTGGATTTAATCGTCAAAAGAGGGCAAGAGTTAGTTTTTGTTGAAGTAAAAGCACGCACTATAGGAAATTATGGACAAGCTTGTGAAATGGTAACGTGGACAAAACAGAAGAAAATTATCAAAACTGCGATGCGTTTTTTACAGCGCTATCCATCTTATCAGGATTTTTATTGTCGTTTTGATGTGATTTGTTTTGATTTTCCACAGAAAATTGCAAAAACAGTACAGCATGACTTTTCAAAATTCCATTATGATCTGCAATGGATCGAAAATGCATTTACTTTGGATTAAGAGTTCATTACTCTTTTGAGCAAATTTAAGTCTGATGCTTTATGATCAAGCCAAGAAATTGATAGGAGTCTGGTGGAGTGTTAAACCGTATTGCTGTAACAATGCTTTGTGTCGCAAGTTTATCAGGTTGCGCAAGTTTTATTTCTGGTGGAACAGGCACAGCTCCAGTGGGCACAGATAGCGGTGTCCGCAGTCTAGGCCAAGTATTCATTGACTCTTCAATTAAACGTACAGCGAATATCAACATTTATAAACTTGATCAACGTTTCAAGCAGTCACGTATTAATATTGAAAGCTTCCACAGTACAGTTTTATTAACTGGCCAAGTGCCAGACCCGTACTTGAAACAATTGGCAGAAGACAACCTTAAAGCCATGAGTGATGTGAAAGCCGTACATAACTATATTACGGTGGGTAACAAAGTTAGCTATAACACCATCATGCAAGATGCGGGTGTAACAGCAAATACACGTGCTCTTTTAATGAAAGCGCCAGTTGTATCGGACAGTAAAGTACTTGTCCATACTGAAGATGGTGTTTTATATGTGATGGGCCGTTTAAATACCGCTGAAATTAATGATTTAAATAATGTGCTTCAAAATGTTGGTAACGTGACCAAAATTGTGACGCTCATTGATAATGTTGATTTGGCGCCTGCTCCAGCAGCGAGTACTGGTAGCACAACGACTACACCAATTATTAATAACGTCATTGCTCAGCCAACAGTTCAAACACCTGTTGCAATTGATCCTGACCAAACAGATCCTGCTTCGACTGCACAGTAATATATGAATCTGATTGAACAACTACAAAGCAAAATTGAACAGGCGCGAACTCTCTATAAAGAGTTCCGCCTGTATGATTTGGGGAGTTTTGCTTTAAACCGTTTTACGCCAAAAGATGGTTTTGAACAGGTTCCAAATGTTCGTTATGGGCTAAAGCCTCGCCACCGTTTGGATATTTATCGATCTGTTAAAAAACTATCTCATCAGCCTCTCATTGTCTTTGTGCATGGTGGGGCGTGGCAACATGGTAATAAACGAGATTACCTTTTTATTGGTGAGACCTTTGCCAAAGAAGGCTATGACGTTGCTGTGATTAACTATCAGTTAGCACCTAAAAATATTTTCCCAAGTTTTGTTGATGACCTGACTCAGGCATTGAATTATTTGCATCAAAACCAAGACAAGCTAGAAATCTCTACAGAAAATATTGTACTTATGGGGCATTCAGCAGGCGCATTTAATGTCATGTCTGCTGTTTATCACCCTGATTCAACTAAAATTGAGTGTCTAGGGAAAATTAAGGCAATAATCGGTTTAGCTGGGCCTTATCATTTTGACTATAAGGGTGACCCACTGGCCGAAGATGCGTTTGATCAAGGCATCTCTTATAAAGAAGTCATGCCATATTATTTCGTCAATCAAAATAATATTAAACATTATCTTTTAATGGCTGAAAATGATCAGATTGTGAAAAAACACAATACTTTAGATATGGATCAAGCGCTTAGAGAGAAGGGTAATCACAGCCATATCGCCGTGATTCCTAAAACTGGACATATTACAATTTTGGCTAGCCTTTCTAGTTTTATTAGTCATTATTTCAGAACTAAAAGAACGATCTTACATTTTCTTGAAGAAGTGTTTTAAGCGAGAATATCGCTTAAAACACGGCAAATTACCCTGCTTGGGTAATCTGCATAATCATTGAATGAGCAATACTGCCTTTAAATGGAATTTCAGGTAATTGATCAATCTTGAAGAATTGTGCATCTGCAATTTCTTCTTCTTGCAGCTTAATTTCACCAGACTCATATTCTGCTCTAAATGCAACCATAAGGTTACTTGGGAACGGCCAAGGCTGACTTGACATATACTGAACATTTTTAAGTCTTAGGCCTACTTCTTCAAAAGCTTCGCGTTGTACCGCTTCTTCAAGCGTTTCACCGACCTCGACAAAACCTGCAATCAAACCATACATGTTGGTTTTATTGTGGACTGACTTCGCTAGTAAGATTTCATCATCACCTCGAGTAATGACCGTAATAATGCACGGGTTTACACGAGGGTATTGGTGATAGCGACAAGAAGGGCACACCATTGCATATTCAGTTGGATGAACTTCTGTTGGGTGTCCGCAGTGACTACAAAACTTATGATTGCGTCGCCATTCAAGTAATTGTACAGCGCGGCTTGCTTGCAAGAACTGTTCTTTCGACCAACTTGTAATGAGTTGACGAATTGGAACCAGTTGTAAGCCTTCGGGAATGGGTTCCTCAGCAAGCAAGTCACGTGCAATGACCTGCTCATCATGAGTGAAAAGTAAATCACTTGCTAACTTTTCGACTTTGGGTAGTTGAAGGTTTTGATCAACCAGTAATTGTTGATGATGAAAAATATAAGCAAGTGATAATTCAGACATTAAGCTGCCTTTTCTTGAAGTTGTTGACTACTCGACAATGCTACATTAAACATGGATTGTAGAACAGGTTGTTTATTTTTTAAATTGTCAACCAACATGTCAAGGCCCGCTAATACGTTAAAAATACAGTGAATTTGGTCTGTATTAAAAGGCTGGTTTTGCTCAAGTTGTTGTTGAACAAATTGAGCAGTTTGAAGTAAAGCATCTTGTTGAATGGCACTTCCTAGGAATTCGGCCGCGCCTGCTAGCTCTTTTAGTGAACCTGCAATTGCTTCAATATTCTGTGTTGAATCATTTGCATATAACGTAAGGCTCTGACAAATAAAATCAATTAGATTTTTTGTCTCGGTGAGTAAGGCTTGATGTGCCTCATCAAGGCGATCTAAAGAAATATTCGTATTATTCACGTTAAGTTGTAAGCGGCTAGACGTATATTGGCGGACCAAAATACCAATTGAGTTCATGGCAGACAAAATGCTGTCCATAAGCTGCTGTGCATAGTTTTCATTACTTAATATATTGAGCTGACTTAAACTGCTCGCTTGTTGAGAAAGCTCAACTGAGGCTTCATCAAGGTTAAGTAGTTTGAATGTATAAGCGAGCTGTAAAAGACTCGTTTGCAATTGTTGTGCTTTTTCAGTCGACATATTTTGATAGTTATATTCAATATCGTTACGCACTTTATTCATTTCGCTCAAAATCAATTGGCTCACAGAGTGCATGGTGTCGAAGTCAGGGCCAAAAAGATGGCGGCTTAAAACCAGTAGTTGCGTGTCTGTTTGTATTTCATCGCCTATATGGAGTTGGTTGCGAATATGGTGAGCAACCTCATCTTCTTGAGCAATAACTATACTTAAAATATCTGCAAGTGCAGGCAAATCAGGCTTGAAAGTTTCCGGCATTGCTAAGAACTGACCAATATAACTTTCAATATTAATGAGTACACGTAGGCGTGAATCATTTAAAAGCAAGTTATCAATATGGTCAAAAGTATAATTTACGAGTTGCCAATATTGTTGGCTTGGCTGGTGTTTTGCCAAGCTGACCAAATAGGTACCGATCAGTTTAAAAGCTTGATAATGATGATTAGATTCTGTTTTATTTAAAAATTGATGCAGAGATAGTTTATAGAGTTGATGGATAAACTGAGTTTTTTCATTAATGAATACTTCTGGGAATGGAAGTTCAAACGAAGCATTTGCAAGTAAAGGAGCAATCGCTTGCCCAGAAGAGGTCAGTGGTTTATTTAAAGCTAATTCTAAATTATTTAAGGTATTAAGAAGAAACTGAGGAACTTGTAATTCACGCAAGCAGATAAACTCAATATATCGCTTTACCATGGTCGTGCCTTCACTCAGCGCAACGACATCGTCGGTATTAATTTGGGTTGGTTTCGCAATAATTTTTTGCATCAGCTCAGTTGAATATTGAGTGATTTTTGCAAGATAGGGGATATCAATTAAACGTAGGACCTGAGTGCATTGCTTAAATTGTTCTAATGCATCATCAATACCAAAAGGGAGCGTTTGTTCTTCAATTAAAGTGCTTACTGCACCTTCAACCAGTTTTATTGAGCGATCAATTTCATGTTTGATGATGAGTAAAGCTGTTGGATCGAAATGAATCGAAGTATGCTCAGACATAAACGTTCCCCTTTGAAAAAAAATCAATTGTTATATTCGTAGTGCTCGGTAATTTGAGCTAAAAATCTATGTGACTAATATAACTTAACTTACAAAGGGGAAAAGCTAAAAACGCTAAAGAATCAAAAATTTATTTTGCAAAAAGGCAAGGTTCTCCATGTTTTTTCTCAAATTCTTTGACCCAAGTCTCATGTGTATTTAGCTCTTCTTCAGAAGGGTAAATAACTGGTAGGTCAATTTGAATCCTAGTTTTATTTGTTGTGTTCTGGCTATTTTCACTTTGGGATAAGGCATCTATATCAAAAGAAACCTGTCCACCTGTCATTGCTAGGTAAACGTCTGAAAGAATTTCAGCATCGAGTAATGCACCGTGGAAGGTACGGTCACGTGCCGGAATTTCATAACGTCTTACAAGGGCATCAAGCGAGTTTTTTTGTCCCGGATGTTTGCTTTTTGCTAAAGCTAACGTATCTGTTACCTCACATACTTCGGAAAGCGCGGGAAGACCAGCGCGTCTAAACTCCATATCAAGGAAGTTCATATCGAAGGTTGCGTTATGGGCAATAATCTCTGCGCCTTTTAGATAATCAAAGAGAGTGTCGGCAATTTCCGCATAGAGCGGTTTATCTTTTAAGAAATTATCACTGATACCATGGATATTTTCTGAGTCACCCACTGGTTTTTGCGGGTTAATATAAATATGAATTGAGCTACCGGTAAGTTTCCGGTTAATCATTTCAATAGCGCCTACCTCAATAATTCGGTCGCCATCTTGGAAATAAAAACCAGTGGTTTCCGTATCGAGAATCAGTTGTCGAGGCCCTTGTAATTGTAATTTGGCTTCAGTCACAACAATTTGAGGATGAATATTATTAATGGGTTGCTTACTTTCTGGCTCAGCAGCTTCAACTTCAATAACTTCTTCTTCCACAATAATCATCTTAACTTCTTCGGGCTGTTCAAGATCAATATTATCTTCTTCGGCTACTTCTGCCATATCAAACCCAAAAGGGTCATCAAGCAACCAATCCTCTTCAGGCTTTTTTATATCTTGCAGGGCAGTCGCTAGAACTGTTTTTTTTTGAAGTGCTGTTTGATCGGCTCCGATATTTGCAAGCTCATCGGCCATTTCGTTGCCTGCATGTCCAGCATGGCCTTTAATCCAGTTCCACTCAATATTTCTACCTGCACATACAGCATCTAATTTTTGCCAAAGGTCAGGATTTTTTACATCTTTCCAGTTTTTCTTTTTCCAGCCATGAATCCATTCAGTAATGCCTTGCTTCACATAATTTGAATCTGTCCAGATAATTAAGTGAGCATCGGGTGGGCAAAATGAAACGCCTTCAATCGCAGCAGTAAGCTCCATGCGGTTATTGGTTGTCTCAGGTTCACCGCCAAATAATTTATGCTCACCCTGCTCGGTAATGACATATGCGCCCCAACCACCTAAACCCGGATTGCCACGACATGCACCATCAACATACAGTGTGATTGTTTGAGACATAAATCGAAACCTAAACTAAAAGAAAAAGAACTGAATATGGTGTATTGTATACGCAAAAAGTTCGGTTCCATCGTTACAAAGCAAGGTTTTTTTAATTTCTTGTAACATTTCCATGCAAATGACATCAAATTATTGCCTTGTCTATCTTGCACGCTTTACTACAATGGCATCGAAGACCTAGGGTTTGTGGCCAGACCCCAAAAAAATATTACGCGAGTTGTTTGGAAGTTTTTATGTATAAACCAACCACATTTGTGTGGCAGCCATCTGCGGCATCATTGTTCAAAATTACCGTACTTAGCTCTGCTTTAGCTGCGTTGGGTATTACAACAGGCTGTTCATCGACTCCGCAATCTGCAAAAACCTCAAAATCGAAACAGGTCAGTGGTGCAGGTTATTTAGATGCGAGTAGTCTTGACTCTTTGGAAGACTTACTTTCAGCAACCGATATGCGCGCTGTAGAAGGCGATCGTCTGCTTATTTTGAAGCATGGTGATGTCTGGAAGCGTATGTCTGTGGGTTTCAAAATGGACTTGAATCATTGGGATTC
Organism: Acinetobacter sp. ACIN00229; assembly: GCF_016106645.1. Taxonomy (NCBI): domain Bacteria; kingdom Pseudomonadati; phylum Pseudomonadota; class Gammaproteobacteria; order Moraxellales; family Moraxellaceae; genus Acinetobacter; species Acinetobacter sp. ACIN00229. The sequence goes on along the minus strand of NZ_JADWOM010000001.1, from coordinate 165,585 downwards.
ACGTATTGAAGCTCAGCGTAGCTGGTTTATTTCTCGTCAGCCTTACCTTGATCGCTTGAGTGCTCGTGCCAGTCGTTATTTGTACCATACTGTAAAAGAAGCTGAACGCCGTGGACTACCGACAGAACTTGCATTATTACCTGTAATTGAAAGTTCTTATGACCCCGCTGCAACAAGTAGTGCAGCAGCAGCGGGCCTATGGCAGTTTATTCCAAGCACTGGTCGTATTTATGGCTTAAAGCAAACTGGTATGTATGATGGGCGCCGAGATGTGGTTGAATCGACTCGCGCAGCTTATGAGTTTTTAGGAAGTCTCTATAACCAATTTGGTTCTTGGGAACTTGCATTAGCTGCCTATAATGCTGGCCCTGGACGTATTCAGCAGGCGATTAACCGCAACCAAGCTGCTGGTTTGCCAACTGATTATTGGTCATTAAAATTACCTCAAGAAACAATGAACTATGTTCCACGTTTCTTAGCAGTTGCTCAAATTATTAAAAATCCAAAGGCTTATGGTGTAGAACTACCACCTATTGCAAATAGACCCCATTTCCGTGAAGTGACTTTATCAGCACCTTTAACGTTAAATGAAATTGCTTCTACAGCAGGATTAAGCCGTGCAGAACTTTATGCATTGAACCCGGGATATCGTGGTGAAGCAGTAGACCCTGCGAGCCCAATGCGTATTTTGATTCCAGCAGATTTAAGTCCTTCAATTGATAATAAATTAAAAGGCAAAAAAACGGGTGGTAGCTCGGGTTGGTGGGCAAATGCAACTTCACCGTCTACACCGACAACTGTTAGTCCTTCTACTACAGTGACAACAAGAACAACACCAACAACACAAGTTCAGCCAGTTAAACCTTCTTCACCAGTGAAGAATACTTCAACGATTTCAAAATCTACACCACGTGGTTCTGATGCATTGGCTGCCTTTGCAGCATCAGCGGATGTACCAAGTGCGCCGCGTATTCCTGTAGCTGTGACCAATGCAGCTAACATTACGAAGCCTGTTAAGATGGAGCCACCAATTTCAGCTGCAGAGCGTGAGAAGATTTTAGCGGCAGTACGAGCTGAAGGTGAGAAAGAAACAGTTCAACAAGCTTTAGAGCCGCAACCAACACAAGCTGAAAAAGATCAAGTCGTTGCTGAATTAAAAGCAATCGCGCCTAAAGGAACCGAAATTGTCGATCCGTATGATGGCAAAATTAGGTTAACCGCAATTCAGACGAGCCAGTCAGTTGCAGAGCAACAAGGTAAAGAGGTCAGTAGAGGTTTTGCCTATCCAAAAACTTTAGCTGAAGACGTGACTGTAGCTAACTCTGAAGATGGACAGCGTAATAAAGACAAACCTTACATCAAGACTGATACTGATGTAGTGGTTGTACAGCCTAAAGGTAAGCGTAGTACCTATACTGTTTTACCGGGTGATACGTTGGCCGTTATTGCAATGAAAAACGGGGTAAACTGGCGCGATGTTGCTAAGTGGAACCAGATTGACCCTGAAAAGACGTTATATGTAGGTTCAACACTTTACCTCTATGATGCTAAACCACAAGAAACTCAAACAACATCTAAAAGTACAGCTAAACCAGATGTATATGTAGTTGAAGCTAACGACAGTTTAAGCGGTGTTGCTAATCAGTTTAATTTGTCAGTAAGACAATTGGCTGAATATAACGATTTATCAGTAACAGATGGTCTATTTGTTGGGCAAAAACTACTGTTAAAAGAGCCGAAGAATAGTCGCTCAAGTGCTAAAGTCGAGCCGAAAGCAGTTCAGGCAAATGCAAAACGTATAGCAACGAAAAGTTATACTGTGAAGCGCGGTGAATACCTTAAATTGATTGCAGATCGTTATGCGCTCTCGAATCAGGAACTTGCTGAATTAACGCCTGGTTTATCTGCGGGTAGTAACTTGATGGTTGGCCAAAAAATTAATGTGCCAACACAAGATATTTCTGTAGATGAAGTTGCTGAAACTAAAACTTCTAGTAAATCTGAGAAGGCTGCTGCTAGTATTTCTTATAAAACAGAAGGCTATAAAGTACAGCGCGGTGATACTTTATCGAGTATTGCAACGAAATCAAAAATTAGCCTAGCTGAGTTAGCCGAGTTAAATAACTTAAAAGCAAATAGTCATGTACAGCTTGGTCAAACGATAAAAGTACCAGCAGGGTTAAGTGTTCCAGAACAATACGTTGTAAAGTCGGGTGATAGCTTAAATGCGATTGCGAGTAAATATAACTTGCAAACAGGTTATTTGGCTGACTTAAATGGTTTGTCTCGTACTGCTGGGTTACGTGCTGGTCAACGTTTAAAACTCACAGGTACAGTTGAAGAAGAAGCACCAACTAAGCCTTCTAAAAATACTAAAGAAGAAACACCAGAAACGTATACAGTCAAATCTGGTGATAGCTTAGGTAATATCGCTAACCGTTATCACTTACAGTTGGACTACCTTGCATCATTAAATGGTCTTTCACGTACCAGTAGCGTTCGTGTAGGGCAACGTTTAAAGCTAACAGGTGATGTACCTACAGTAGAAACAGCTAAAGTTGATACCAAGTCTTCAACTAAAACAGTTGCGGCTGGTAAAAACACTGAAAGATATACTGTTAAATCTGGTGAGTCTTTAAATAGTATTGCGAGCCGTGCAGGTATTTCAGTGCGTGAACTGGCTGAAATGAATGCATTAAAAGCGAGTGCTAATTTACAGCGTGGTCAAAATATTGTGATTCCAAAAACTGTTGTGGAATACAAAGTGAAGCGTGGCGATACATTAATTGGCCTTGCCAGCAAATATGGTTTAGAAACCAATTTCTTGGCTGAGCTGAATGATTTGACACCTTCTACTCAGCTTCGCATTGGCGATGTCATTAAAGTGCCTAATTTATAAAATAATTAGCAACTTATGCATAAATCATATTTTCAACTGAGCCTGCTAGTCGGGCTCAGTGTCGTTTCTCATGCTGTTTTTTCTGCACAGCAAACCACTTCATATATAGCGATTCATTCCAAGCCTAAATATTTAGGAATGCTGGCTATGCCATATGCAAATCCTAATGCACCTAAAGGTGGTTTGTTAAGTCAGGCGGCTCAAGGAACTTTTGATAACCTCAATAGTATGAATGGTAAGGGGAATGCTACAGAAGGCGTTAATTATCTTTTTGATACTTTAATGACCCAATCGCTAGATGAGGTCGGGGTTTTATATCCTCTTTTGGCAGAGAAAGTTACTTATGATCCAGAAAAAACGCAGTCTGTTACTTTCTATTTAAACCCTAAGGCGCGTTTTAGTAATGGACAGCCAGTCACTGCGGCAGATGTTAAATTTAGTTTTGATGCATATCAGACTAAGTCCAATTTAGGTTTACAGATGTACCTTGCTGATTTGGCAAAAACAGAAGTAATAAATGCCCATCAAGTAAAGTTTAGTTTTAAGTCTACGCATAATCCTAAAATGCCTTTCATTTTGGCAACCTTACCGATTTATTCAAAAACAGATTGGCAAAAAAGAGACTTTAGCCGAATTACTCTACAACCAATTGTTGGCTCGGGACCTTATGTGGTTGAACGAGTTGATGCAGGTAGAAGTATTAGTTATAAAAGAAATCCGAATTATTGGGCAAAAGACTTGCCTATTAATAAGGGGCGCTATAATTTTGATCGTTTAAAATATGTCTATTATCGAAATTGGGATATTGCTTTTGAAGGGTTTAAATCTGGGCAATACACTTTGCATGAAGAAACTAACCCAAAAAAATGGGTAACCGATTATCGCTTTCCAGCCGTAAAAGCAGGGTTAGTTACTCAATATAAGTTCCGTCACCATAACCCAATTGCAACTGAAAGTTATGTCTTTAACACACGACGTAAACCTTTAAATGATATTCGTTTTAGACAAGCCTTAACCTATGCCTATGACTTTGAATGGCAGAATAAAGCTTTGTTTTATGGTCAATATCAACGCCTTCAAAGTTATTTTGAAAATAGCGAATTGGCTGCAACGGGTCAGCCTTCGAAAACTGAATTAGCAATATTGAAACCATTGCTGCCTAAGTTATCTCCAATAATGCAAAAGGGTGTTTTAGCAGATTGGAAATACCCAGTGTCGGATGCGAGTGGATTTAACCGTCAAAATTTATTAATTGCGCGGCAGCTGCTTATACAGGCTGGTTATAAAGTTAAAGATGGACAGTTGTTGACGCCTGAAGGGAGAAAAGTTCAGCTTGAGTTTTTAATTCAACAAGATGGCAAACAACGAACACTCATGCCTTTTGTCCGTAATCTTAAAAAACTCGGTGTTCAAGTTAATTTACGTCAAGTCGACGCTCCTCAATATTTAGAGCGCACCCGCCGTTACGACTTTGATATGACTACGATGAATTTGCCGCAATCTCTCAATCCGGGCAATGAGCAGACTCAGTTTTGGGGGAGCATCGCCGCAGCGCAGGATGGAAATTACAATTATGCTGGAATTCGCAACCCCGTAATTGATCAAGTGATTTCAAAACTTGTTGCGAGTAAGAGCCGTGACCAACAGATTATTTATACTCGTATTCTCGATCGATTACTGAGGGCTGGTTATTATCAAATTCCGACCTATGGTAAAGGTGAAAACTGGTATGCTTATTGGAATATGTATCAACAACCTAAAACTAAACCAGCACTTTCGTCTGGAATAGATTATTGGTGGAGTGATGCAAATAAAGCCAAAAAAGTTGCCAAATATTTACATCAACAATAAAAAGCACCTGCCATAAAGGAAATCCTGTTATATGGGTTCATATATTCTCAAGCGACTTCTTTTAATGATTCCCACATTGTTTGTCATTTTATTGATTAACTTTGTGGTTGTGCAAATTGCACCGGGTGGGCCAGTTGAGCAAGCAATACATCAAGCTGAAGGTGATTTGGGAATTGGACGTGCATTAAGTGCAGAGACTTATTATCAAGGTGCTCAAGGTTTGAGCCCTGAAATGGTTGAACAAATTAAGGCGCAGTATGGCTTTGATCGTTCTGCTCCTGAACGTTTTTTCCTCATGTTAAAAGGCTATTTAACTTTAGATTTTGGACAGAGTTTTTTTAAAGATAAACCAGTCGTGCAATTGCTGTGGGACAAAATGCCTGTTTCTATTTCGCTTGGGATGGTAAGTACTTTTCTGATTTATTTAATTTCGATTCCGCTTGGTATTAAAAAGGCGAGACAGCAAGGTTCATGGTTTGATCGCTCCACCTCGTTAGTTCTTGTGGTGGGATATGCTGTACCAAGTTTTGTATTCGCTATTTTGCTTGTGGTTTTTTTTGCAGGTGGCTCTTATTTTCAATGGTTTCCATTACAAAATCTTGTGTCAGATAATTTTCATCAACTCAGTCTTTGGGGCAAAGTTACCGACTATTTATGGCATATGACTTTGCCACTTATTACGATGGTATTAGGCGGTTTTGCCAGTTTAACGTATTTAACCAAATATTCGTTTTTAGAAGAACTCAATAAACCCTATGTTTTAGCTGCTTATGCAAAAGGATTGAATAGCCAGCAAGTCTTATATAAGCATGTATTTCGTAATGCTATTTTAGTCGTACTCGCAGGGTTGCCAGAAGTGCTAGCGGGTATTTTCTTTGTGGGTAATCTCTTTGTAGAAATTATTTTTCATTTAGATGGTGTGGGTTTATTGGGCTTTGAAGCCATTGTCCAGCGGGACTATCCTGTTATTTTTGGTGTCCTATTTTTCTTTACTTTATTTAGTCTAATTTTACGTCTCATTTGCGATGTGCTGTACCAATGGATTGATCCTCGGGTTCACTTTGACGCACAAGGAGGCAAATAATGTCTTTGATTGTGCGGACACGATTACAACGTTTTAGACAACATAAATTAGGTTGGGCCAGCTTTATTTTATTTAGTCTGATTTTGATTTTGTCATTAGCGGCGGAGTTGATTGCTAACGATAAGCCGCTGTTAGTGAAGTATGAAGATTCTTACTATTTGCCTGTGTTAAAAACTTATCCTGAAACTGCGTTTGGCGGAGTATTTGAAACAGAAGCTGATTATAAAGACCCTGCTGTACAAGCGCTTATTGAGGCTAAAGGATGGGCAGTTTGGCCGCTCATTCAATTTTCATATCAAACACCCAATTTAGACTTGGCTGTTCCTGTACCGTCATCACCCTCCAAGCAAAATTGGTTAGGAACAGATGATCAGGGAAGGGATGTTTTAGCCCGCATTCTTTATGGATTAAGAGTATCGTTGCTTTTCGGTTTAGCCTTAACCTTTTGTTCCGCTTTATTTGGAATTACCGTAGGTGCCATTCAAGGTTACTATGGCGGTTGGGTAGATTTATTAGGACAACGTTTGGTTGAGGTCTGGAATGGCTTACCCATGCTTTTTATGGTCATGATTTTAGTCAGTATGTTTGTTCCAAATGTATATTGGCTATTTTTCATTATGTTGTTTTTTGGCTGGACCGTTTTGGTGGGAATTGTCAGAGCAGAATTTTTAAAAGCTCGCCAGCTTGATTATGTACGTGCAGCCCAAGTTTTGGGAGTGACCGATCGCGCTATTATTTTTAAGCATATTTTGCCCAATGCGATCAGTTCGAGTTTGTCTCAGTTACCTTTTATTTTAACGACCAATATTAGTGCTTTAACTGCTCTTGATTTTTTAGGGTATGGACTGCCGCCCGATGCAGCCTCATTAGGCGAGTTATTATTACAAGGTAAAAATAATTTAGATGCGCCATGGCTAGCAATTTCTGGCTTTTTTAGTCTGGCTATCGTTCTTTCACTTTTAATTTATATTGGGGAGGCGGCCCGTGATGCGTTTGACCCAAGAAAATAATTTAAATATCACCTCAACGTTGTTAAAGGTAGAGCATCTTTCGGTTCAAACCAAAGACCAAAAAGTTTTATTAGAAGATCTAAATTTTTACTTAAGCGAAGGTGAAACACTCGCTATTGTGGGCGAGAGTGGTTCAGGTAAATCGATGAGTTGCTTAGCAATAATGGGATTGCTGCAAGAAAAATTAGAAGTAACGGGTCAGGTCTGGATTGGCTCAAAAAACATGCTTGAGTTAGATGAGAGAGCTCAATCATATTTACGTGGTCGAAAAATCGCTATGATTTTTCAGGAGCCTGCTACTGCGTTAAATCCGCTACATCGGGTTGAGAAAATTGTAGGAGAAAATCTTCTTTTATCAGGTTGTTCAAAACGCGAGGTTCGACAGCGAATAGTTGAGCTGCTAAAAGATGTGGGAATTGTTGAACCCGAACAAATTTTAAAACGCTATCCACATGAGCTCTCTGGTGGACAAAAACAACGTGTCATGATTGCGATGACATTGGCGCTTCAGCCTAAAATTTTGATTGCTGATGAACCTACTACTGCGTTGGACGTGGTCTTACAGATACAAATTTTAGAGCTATTAAAATCTTTACAAGCAAAATATGGAATGGCACTTATTTTAATTAGCCATGATCTGAATTTAATACATCACTATGCTGAGAAACTGATTGTATTGCAAAGTGGGCGTGTAGTAGAGCAAGGTGAACTGAGCCAAATTTTTGCAAACCCTAAAACAGCTTATACAGCACAATTGTTAGATCATGATTTTGGAAGTGCAGAGTCTAGACCCGCTCAGCAGAATGTTTTATCACTTCGACAGCTCAGCGTGCAATTTCCTATAAGAAAAGGAGTTTTAAATCGCTTTCAAGGATATTTCACTGCAATAGAAGATTTGAGTTTCGATCTTGCACAAGGTGAATCACTGGGGGTAGTTGGTGAAAGTGGTGCGGGTAAGTCATCTTTAGCTCTGGCTTTGGTTCAGCTTATTAAGAGTAACGGGAAAATTGTTTTTTTAGGGCAAGATTTGAATCAGTTACAGCCAAAAGTGCTACGGTTGATGAGATCAGATTTTCAACTTGTATTCCAAGACCCATTTGGCAGTTTAAACCCCCGTATGACAGTAGGGCAGATTATTGCTGAAGGGTTAAAGTTAAAAGCTGTGAATGAAAAAGAGGTAACCCAGCAAGTTGAATCTGCTTTGGTAAAAGTTGAATTGGCGGAAGATTTTCAACATCGTTACCCTCATGAACTTTCAGGCGGGCAACGTCAACGTGTCGCCTTAGCCAGAGCTTTGGTGGTTCAGCCTAAACTTTTAATTTTGGATGAACCTACATCGGCCTTAGATCGAACCACGCAAAAAGCTATGATTAAGTTGTTGCGACAATTACAGCAGGCTGAGCAGTTAAGTTATATTTTTATTAGTCATGATCTAAATATAGTGAAATCACTGTGCCATAAAGTGATGGTATTACGTCATGCTAAAGTTGTTGAATATCAGGAAACTGAACTCCTATTTTCTAAGCCTCAAACTGAATATACCAGACAATTAATTAAAGCATCTCTTTAAGATTTTATTTTAATTATTTGTTTTTTAATAGAATAAATCTAATTTTAAACTTATGCAAAAGTTGCATATTTTTATATTCTTTAAAATTGACATGTGCTATTGTCAGTTATCGATTATGTCTTGATACGCTCAATAACTCATTTAAATTAGAGTAATTGCTCTATAATTCAAAAAAGAGGTTAACCATGAACCAGATTGCTCAACCCATCACAATTCGTAATACCACCTTTAAAAACCGAATTATTAAAGGTGCGATGAGTGAGGCGCTTGCAAATTATGAAGGCCAACCAAATGATTTACATTTGGGCTTATATGGTGCTTGGGCAAAAGGTGAACTTGGCTGTGCCATTACGGGCAATGTCATGGTAAATGCTGGAGCAAAAAATGAACCGGGTGTTGTGGTTATTGAAACTGAACGTGACCTTGATCGATTAAAAGAGTGGGCGGCCTTAGGTAAAAAATATGGCATGGTGCAATTGATTCAATTGTCACACCCAGGTCGTCAGTGTCCCAAAGGTTTAAATAAAGAAACTGTGGCGCCATCGGCAGTACCTTTTAGCCCAGCTTTAGCAACCATGTTTGGAACGCCACGTGAACTTACTCATGATGAAATTCTAGATATTATTAATCGTTTTGCGAAAGCAGCTCAGATCTGTGAAAAAGCAGGTTTCGAAGGCGTGCAATTGCACGGCGCACATGGTTATTTAATTAGTCAGTTTTTATCGCCATTAACCAATAAGCGCACAGATCAATGGGGCGGTTCAGTTGAAAATCGTAGCCGTTTTTTATTAGAGGTTTATAAAGCGGTACGTGAAGCAACCTCAGAAAATTTTATTATTTCCGTGAAGCTTAACTCGGCTGACTTCCAGCGTGGCGGTATTAGCGAAGAAGATGTGATTTCAGTGTTTAAAGCAGTAGATGAAGCTGGTATCGATTTAATTGAAATTTCAGGCGGTACTTACGAGGCACCAGCAATGGCTGGAGCTAAGGCGGATAAGCGTAAAGCTAGCACGATTGCGCGTGAAGCATACTTTTTAGATTTTGCTGAGAAAATCCGCCAGTATGTTAAATGTAAGCTCATGGTGACAGGTGGGTTCCGTACTGTAGCGGGCATGAATGCTGCACTCGCAAGTGGCGCATGTGACTTTATTGGTATTGCTCGCCCATTTGCCGTGGAAACCGATTTAACAGAACGTTTAATTGCAGGGCAAGACGTGCGTTATGCCGTAAAACCGATTAAAACAGGTTTACCTTTTGTGGATAAAATGGCAATTATGGAAATTATTTGGTATGCCGCTCAATTTAAAACCATTGGCAAGGGTAAAAAACCAAATCCAAAACTTTCACCACTTGTGGTGTTTTTAAATTATGCCAAAGGCAATATTAAAGCGGTGATTCAAGGACAAGTGAATTCGCGTAAGTCTGCATAATTTCATTACCATGCAGTGGTCCAGTAAGCGTTAAATGTAGAAGCAGACCATTGGCCTTTAATTAAAGCATTGTTAAAGGCAGGTCTGTTTTCTATTTGGGCAAGATAACGGTGTATATGTTTAAACTGACTATAATTTTGTGAGCAAGCTAGTAATGGAAACCACATCAAAATATCAGCAATAGTAAACTGATCTCCGGCAAACCATGCATGTTGCTCTAAATGTTCATCAATCATTCTCATTTGTTGTTGTAGTGATTGATTGAGATAGCCTTGATCGAATCCATATTTTAAAAGTTTAGGAATGAAACGGATCGGAAAAGGTGTGCGCTCTGCAATTTGGTGAAAGATTTGTTTGAGTACTAAATCGGGAATGAATGTTGCCTCACAATAATTTTTCCAATAATAAAAATTTAGGGGTTGTTGGCTTGATAGGCTGTTCGGTCCCAATTGTGGGTGTAAATGAGATAGGTAATCTAAAATTGCTGAGGTTTCAGCTAAGACTGAAGTCTTTTCTTGTTCAATAATTTCGAGAGTTGGAAATTTTGATAATTGATGAGGTGAGTTTTTATCTTCGCCTATGCCTGAATGATCTTTAATAGTGAGTTCATAGTCGAGTCCTAATTCTTCTAAAAACCAAATGATGCGTTGAGAGCGCGAATTTTTTAGGTGAAATAATCGAATTTGCATGTCATGTTCAAATTATAGTTTTGATCTATGTTGAGTATAGAACATAATTTAATTATAAAAATATTTATAAATCAGTAGATTATATTTTTTTATAAAAGTAGCTTAATAAAAAGCCACTGCCTTAAAAATGCAGTGGCTTTTTAGTGTTTGATATCCCTAACGAGATCTGACCTACAAGTTTGTCGCCTTGAAGAGACTACCGTATATCAGATCTTTTTATAGTTCAGTTTAGAACGTATAGCTCATACCTAATTGAACCGTACGTGATTCACCCGGATAAGCATATAAATTGAAAGCACTTTCATCATAAACTTTGTCAAAAATATTTTTCAGATCTAAGGTAAGACGAACTTTTGGTGTCGCTTGATAGTAAGAAACCAAATCTGTAACCGCATAACCTTTCATGGTGTAAGTACTATTGGCTGTTTGTCCTGCACGCTTATCAATATATTTTTGATTAATTCCTAGACCTAAGCCTTCTAAAGGGCCATCCTGAAACTCGTAGATATTTAAAAGATTAAAACTATTCTTTGGAATATTGGCTAAGGTGGTTCCTTTTTTCAAAGTATTGTCTTTGCTGACTTCTGCATCTGTATAGGCATATCCACCAATAATTTTCCAAGCTGGAGTAATTTGCCCTGCAACATTTAGCTCAATACCTTGGCTGCGGACTTCACCAGCAGCAACTTTATAGGCTGAATCTATAGGATCTAGAGTTAAGACATTTTCTTTTTTTGCATAAAAAATAGCAGAGTCAACCGATAGCATATTGTCGAGTGCTTGCCATTTAAAGCCTAACTCGTAAGCCATGCCTTCTTCTGGGTCAAAACTTTCTCCATTACGGCTAGCACCAGTGTTTGGTTTAAAAGATTTTGCAGCATTGCTATAGATTGAGAGGTCATCACGAGCTTTAAAAACCAACCCTAAACGTGGAATAAACGCATCATCACTGGTATTCCAGTTTGCAGTATTCGGTAATAGGTTTTTGTAATCATGTTCATAGTGCTCAAAACGCAAACCCAGTAGCGCGCTTAAGCGCTCATTTAAATCGATTTGGTCTTGTACAAAAAGAGCAGTTGTTTTTAAGTTTTCACGGTCATGTGTCGTAACCCGATTAAGCTCAGGCAGCGGTTGGCCTAAAACAGGATTATAAATATTAATAGGGTAACTACCGACATCACCACTTGAACGAATAATGTATGACTTGTAATCATAATTTTCATATTCAAGCCCAGTCACTAAGGTATGTGTTAAACCTAAAAGCTGGAAATTACCTGTTAAGTTAATTTGGGCATCTGTATCTTGCCATTTCAATTCACGATAGTTGTAATTCCGGCCTAAAGTTTCACCGTCATTTTGAATACCATTTGCCTCTACTGCATAGCCATGCAATTTGCCATTTAAATATTGCACACCAGCATTCAGCTTCCATTCATTTCCAAGGTCGTGCTCGACTCGTAATTGAGTCATATTGTTATCATTGTAGAGTCGATTATTGTATTTACCCGTTTCCCACAAATAAGTGTCTGGTGAACTAATAAAAGATTTCTGACCTGCATAACGTGTTTGCCCACGGTCAAGCGGATGCTGATTTCTTAAAATATCGGCTTCAAAGGTAACTTCAGTCGCGTCGGAAGCTTGCCATTGAATGACTGGCGCAATGCCGTAACGTTTAGATTCGACATTGTCGCGATAACTATCGCCACCTTCTGCAATCACATTTAGACGATAACCGATGTTCTCTGCATTAGGTACAGTTCCTGTCGTGTCTACCGTGGTGCGGTATAAACCTTCATTGTTAAGCTGGGCACCTAAAGTAGTTTGTTGCTCAGACTTTGGTGTTTTAGAAATTAAGTTAAAAGTACCACCCGGATCACCACGGCCATACAAGCTAGAAGAGGGACCACGTAAAACGTCTACGCGTTCAATCGTGTTGCTATCTGGAGCGTTCGGATAACCGCGGTTAATCGGGAATCCATTACGGTAAAACTCACCGCTAGTGAAACCACGAAGGTTAAACCCTGTTAAGCCTTGACCCCCAAAGTTATTAGCACGAGTAACACCGCCAGCTAAATCAAGCACTTCGATTAAACGTGTTGCTCCAATATCTTCAATTACTTTTTGAGTCACCACACTGACAGATTGCGGCGTATTTTTTAATGCAACTTCACTTCGTGTTGCGCTACTTGAACTATCAACTTTGTAGGTTTGGTCAGCTGTCTGTTGGGCTTTAATTTTGATAGTTGCAAGGGTCGTTGAGGAATCATTAGTTTCTGCGAAAGCACTTGAGATACAGCAGAGCTGAGCGATGCTCAGGGAGAGGAGGCGAAGCTTAAGATCCATTTAAAACCTTGTTGATAATAAATATCAGTATAAAAATAAGAATTATTATATTGTAAATCTATGTAAAGGAAATACTGTATCAGTGATATTTAAATACAAATGTATTTTATTTGGAAATAAGAGAGGTTAAAACAATAAATAGAATGTTAAGAAAAAAAAAGAAATTTTATAAGAATAGAATAATGGCGTCCCTACGGGGATTCGAACCCCGGTTACCGCCGTGAAAGGGCGATGTCCTAGGCCTCTAGACGATAGGGACGTTGAGGATGGCGGTATCTTAAGAAGCCGCCACCAAACTGTCAAGTAGATAAGGAGACAGTTTGTTCAAAATATAGCAAAACAGTTCAGCAGTCTTCTGAGTATCGTATAAAGCAGAGTGTGCTTCTTTACCATCGAACTCAATTCCAGCTTGAATGCAGGCTTTAGCAAGGACGGTTTGTCCAAACATAACAGCACTTAAAGTAACTGTATCCATGACTGAAAAACTATGAAAAGGGTTCTGGTTTTTTGTGCTTGTACGTGCAATTGCAGCTTGAACAAAACCAAGATCAAAATGAGCGTTATGACCGACCAATACTGCATGCGTACAGTGTTGCTGTTTACGAACTTCATTGACCGACTTAAAAATACGGCGTAATGCAGTGCGTTCATCTTCAGCCATTGCTATACGCATTGGATTGAATGGATCAATACCAATAAAGTCTAGCGAACGGCGGTCGAGGTTAGCCCCCTCAAATGGGTTAATGTGCGCATGAAATGCTGGACCAGGGACAAATTGTCCCTGAGCATCATACACAATTGGAATGCATGCAATTTCTAGCAATGCATCTGTCTGGGCATTAAAACCTGCCGTTTCAACGTCAACAACAACAGGTAAGAAGCCACGAAAACGTTGGCCAATGACCGGGACAGAGGTTTCTTGTGTCACACTTTTCTCCATTGCAGCGTTTTCCCGGCATGCAGCGGGATAATTTTTTGATCATCTAAATAATCAAAAGATTCTGGGACAAGGTTATCTTCTTTTACCAAAGTAATGGTAGAAGTATTACGTGGTAGACCGTAGAAGTCTGCGCCAAAATGGCTAGCAAAACCTTCTAAGCGCTCTAATTTACCCACTTGGTCAAATGCTTGGGCATAAAGCTCAATTGCATTAGGTGCACTATAACAGCCCGCACAGCCACAAGCATTTTCTTTTGCATTTTGTGAGTGAGGAGCGCTATCTGTACCCAAGAAAAATTTAGGGTTACCACTCGTTGCAACTTCAAGCAAAGTTGTTTGATGTGTTTGGCGCTTTAAAATTGGCAAACAGTAAAAATGCGGTTTAATGCCACCGACCAACATATCATTACGGTTAAATAATAAATGCTGAGGAGTGATTGTTGCCGCAACATTACGGTCATGCTCTAAAACAAAATGAGCCGCATCGCTTGTTGTAATGTGCTCAAGTACCACTTTAAGTTTTGGAAACTGTTTTAAGAGTGGGTTGAGTACTTCGTCAAGGAAACGTTTTTCACGGTCAAAAATATCGACATGGTTATGAGTTACTTCACCATGAAGTAATAATGGAACTTGATGTTCTTCTAATTGTTCAATAACTGCATAAACCTTACGGATATCACTCACACCATTATCAGAGTTGGTGGTTGCGCCCGCTGGATAAAGTTTAATTGCATTTACATGTCCAGATTCTTTAATTTTACGAACTTCGTCTGGTGAGGTGAAGTCAGTAAAATAAAGCACCATACGCGGGTCAAAATTGAGACCTTCTGGAACATGAGCAAGAATACGTTCACGGTAAGCCAGCGCTTCTTCCACAGTCTTTACTGGTGGAACAAGGTTTGGCATACAGATCGCACGAGCAAACTGTTTAGCCAAATCAGGTACAGTACGTTTTAATGCTAAACCATCACGTAAATGTGCATGCCAGTCATCTGGCTGGAGCAGGGTAATAGAGTCCAAGGCAGTTCAAACTTCGAAATAAAACAAATGATAATCGATAAAGTGTGAAAATGGTAACGAGAATTACGGACAAATGGCAAAATAAAGCGCAAGAGGCCTCAAAAAATAATGTTATATTTTGTTAATGTGTAAGAGGTAGGAATCGGGTAGTGGTAAATAGGGGAAATGTACAGGAATTACTCAAAGCAAAAGAAGAAATAGAATATCTGGTAACTTTACATACCCATCGTTATGCCAATACACCTTTGCCTCATCAATTAGAAAAAAAGTTCTGGTGTTTAAATCTTGAACGAACTAAACAAAATATCTCCAAATTTTTAGCAAGTGGCGTTCTCACCTATCTCATTTTTATTTTATTAGCGCTCCCTACAGACTACTTGGTGATTGGCGTACCTTACATTACTTGGGACTTTATTTATTGCTTACTGAGTGCAATTAATATTGCTTGTGCGCTGCTGCTATTTTGGGTTTTTGCCAAGTTTAAAAAACTCACTAAATATTTTTACGTCGCTGCGTGCGGGATTGTATTTTTTACCATTATTTTCAATGCAATGTTACTGCTTAGTGTAGGAAATATCGCTCTTAAAAATCAGTCGATGTTGCTACTTTCTTTTTTATATATGCTTGGCTTTATTTTGAGTGGTATAAAGCCTCTACATATGCTTTATGTGGGTTTAACAGCAGCAATTTTTGTTTTTTCTTCATTGATTTTATTGCAAGCGAATTGTGACTATATTGCTTTGGGACGGGCATTGTTTGGTAGCTGTATTTTAGGTTTTTCAATTAGTACGATGCTTACGTCTAGGGAAAGAAGTCTTTTTTTAAATAATCAGCTTGCTGAGCTTAACGAAAAGATTTTACGTATTGAGGCATCTGAATTGCTTCATTTAAGTCAGCAAGACGCACTCACTAAAATTTCTAATCGACGTACTTTCGATGAGATGTTCGACTTCTTTTACTATCGGGCAAAACAAGAGCAACGACCATTGGCCGTTTTATTTATTGATATCGATTTTTTTAAGAACTATAACGATTTTTATGGGCACCAGATGGGGGACAAGGTCATCTCGTCTATTGCCTCTGCAATTAAGAATTCGATTCGTCATGTTGATTTTGTTGCCCGATATGGCGGAGAAGAGTTTGTGGTTCTTTTGCCAAAAACACCTGCTCAAGGTGCATATGCTGTAGCTGCTAATATTTATAAAGCGATTGAGCGCCAAGCGATTCCTCATGCTGCATCTTTGGTCTCTACGCATGTAACGATTAGTTTGGGTTTTACTGTTTACACAGAGGGCTTGAAAGTTACTCAGGAAAATTTAATTCATGCTGCCGATCAAGCTTTATATCGGGCTAAGCAGCTTGGGCGTAACCAGATTTATTATCAGACTTTACAAGTCGCCGAAATTGCCTAAATAAATTATTAAAAATAAAAAGGCCACCTTAATAGGTAGCCTTTTTTGACGCTATAAGAAAATTATTTTTTCTTACTGTCTAATTGAGGAATAGCAGAACCTTGACCGATTGAAAGTAAACCAGCATCTGTATAGATACCAAGTTTTGCACGTGTATCGGTAATGTCGAGGTTACGCATAGTCAACTGACCAATACGGTCCATAGGCGAGAACATTGAATCGCCTTTTTCCATTGTTAAACGTTCAGCTTCGTACGTTAAGTTTGGAGATTCAGTGTTCATGATGGTGTAGTCATTACCACGACGCAGTTCAAGAGTAACTTCACCTGTAACAGCTTTAGCAACCCAACGCTGTGCAGTTTCACGCAACATAAGTGCTTGAGAGTCGAACCAACGACCTTGGTAAAGTAAACGACCTAAACGTAAACCGTTAATGCGGTATTGTTCGATCGTATCTTCGTTATGAATACCAGTAACCAAACGCTCGTAAGCAATATGAAGAAGGGCCATACCAGGTGCTTCATAAATACCGCGAGATTTCGCTTCGATAATACGGTTTTCGATTTGGTCAGACATACCTAAACCATGACGACCACCAATACGGTTTGCTTCAAGAATAAGCTCAACTGGATTGTTAAAAGTTTGACCGTTTAATGCAACAGGTACACCTTCTTCAAAACGTACAGTTACTTCTTCTGGTTTGATCTCAACTTCTTCTTTCCAGAAAGCAACGCCCATAATTGGGTCAACGATTTTGATACCAGCATTTAGATATTCAAGATCTTTTGCTTCGTGAGTTGCACCCAACATGTTTGAGTCAGTTGAATACGCTTTTTCTTTTGACATTTTGTAGTCAAAACCGTTGTCGATCAGGAACTGTGACATTTCTGCACGGCCACCGAGTTCATCGATGAAGTTTTGATCTAACCAAGGCTTATAAATTTTAAGATTCGGGTTGGTCAACAAACCATAACGATAGAAACGTTCAATATCGTTACCTTTATAAGTTGAACCGTCACCCCAGATGTTTACGTCATCTTCTTTCATTGCAGTAACTAACATTGTACCTGTTACTGCACGACCTAATGGAGTCGTATTGAAATAAGGAACACCACCTGTACTGATATGG
Source organism: Acinetobacter sp. ACIN00229 (assembly GCF_016106645.1). Lineage (NCBI taxonomy): Bacteria > Pseudomonadati > Pseudomonadota > Gammaproteobacteria > Moraxellales > Moraxellaceae > Acinetobacter > Acinetobacter sp. ACIN00229. Next base: position 148,210 of record NZ_JADWOM010000001.1, on the reverse strand, counting down.
AATGCACCACACTGAATTGCAGCAATACCTTCAAGTGCAAGTTGTAAGCGGCAGTCAATTAAGCGAGCTTTTACAGCGCCGTATTGTTCTGCTTTCTTTGGAATTGCATCGTAGTCATCTTCATCAGGCTGGCCTAAGTTTGCAGTATATGCATAAGGCTCTGCACCCTTTTGTTTCATCCATAATAAAGCAGCTGAAGTGTCTAGGCCTCCGGAGAAGGCAATCCCAACTTTTTTGCCTACTGGTACATGCTGCAAGATAGTTGCATTATCAGTCATTGCTAATCCTAACATTTATAAAAAAGACCCCGTACAGGTGGTCTCGAGAATTCTGAATGGCGGCTATTGTAGCACTATTCATGGTGCTTTTTTTGGCAAAAAAAGCATTAATTCACTTGTTATGATTGGTATTTATTATTTGGATAAAATACGCGATTGTCTTCTTTATATATAGATTGACCATAATCTCGAATAAAAAATAATTCTGGGTCATCCAAAATTATCAAAAAAGTATTAAAGTACTATGCAACAAGTTGCAAAAAATTATTGGGACGCAGCATGACAAGTTACGCCAATTTATTAAAACCATTACATTTAGGCTTTACCACCATTAAAAACCGTGTGGTGATGGGATCCATGCATACGGGACTTGAAGACCGTTTTTTTAACTATCCAAAACTAGCAGCTTATTTTGAAGAGCGTGCAAAAGGTGGGGTTGGCCTGATTGTGACAGGTGGTATTTCTCCGAACCGTCAGGGATGGTTGGCACCTGCAGGTGGAACCATGAACAGTCTTTTTGATGTTCCTCAGCACCGTTTGGTAACCCATGCTGTTCATAAACATGGCTCTAAAATCTTAATGCAGATTTTGCACGCTGGCCGATATGGTTACCAACCATTTGTTGTGTCTTCAACGGCAATTAAATCTCCTATTTCACCATTTAAACCACGTCAGCTTTCTGAAAAAAATATTCTCAGCACAATAGAAGATTACGCACAGTGCGCTGATATTGCCAAAAAAGCAGGCTATGACGGTGTCGAAATTATGGGCTCGGAAGGTTATTTAATTAACCAGTTTTTAAGTAGCCACGTTAACCAGCGTACTGACCGTTGGGGCGGTGAAATTGAAAACCGTATGCGCTTTTCAGTTGAGATTGTTAAAGCGATTCGCGCCAAAGTTGGTGAGAAATTTATTATTTGTTTCCGCTTGTCTTTACTCGACCTTGTGCATGATGGTAACACCATGCAAGAAGTAGTTACTGTTGCAAAAGCTTTAGAAAAAGCAGGGGTGACTTTATTAAATACCGGCATTGGCTGGCATGAAGCGCGTGTACCGACCATTGTAACCTCTGTGCCTCGTGCAGCTTTTGTCGATTACACGGCGCATGTAAAACAACATATTTCTATTCCGATTATTGCATCAAACCGAATTAATATGCCTGAAACTGCCGAAGAAATTTTGGCAACTGGCAAAGCAGATATGGTTCAAATGGCACGTCCTTTATTGGCTGACGCATTTTGGGTAAATAAAACTGCGACTAACCGCGTTGATGAAATTAATACGTGTATTGCTTGTAACCAAGCCTGTTTAGACCATGCTTTTAAAAATAAGCGTGTGTCTTGTTTAGTGAACCCACGTGCAGGCCATGAAACAGAACTGGTTTATTTAAAAACCAAGCAGCCTAAACGTATTGCTGTTGTAGGCGGTGGTGTAGCAGGTATGTCCGCGGCAACTGTTGCGGCAAGCCGTGGTCATGCAGTGACGCTATTTGAAGCAACTTCAGATGTGGGTGGTCAATTTAACTTTGCCAAAGTTGTGCCGGGTAAAGAAGAATTCCACGAAACGATTCGCTACTTCAAAGTACAACTCGAAAAAACAGGGGTGGATGTACGTTTAAATACTCGCGTGAATCGCGAGCAGCTTGAACGCGAAGGTTTTGATGAAGTGATTATTGCAACTGGTGTAATCCCTCGTGCATTAAAAATTGAAGGAAGTAATGCACCACAAGTTCTTTCATATGCTCAAGTTTTAAAAGGGGCAGAAGTGGGGCAAAAAGTAGCAGTGATTGGTGCTGGCGGTATTGGTTTTGATGTATCTGAGTTTTTACTTAAACCTCCACATCAACCACAGCCTCAACCTTTAGCCGAGTGGCAACGTGAATGGGGCGTAGACCCAGATCCGAATTATGTTTCTGAAGGTGGTATGCAGCCACCAGTGGTTGAACCAGCAATCCGTGAAATTTATTTACTACAACGTAAAACAACACCTCTCGGTATTGGCCTTGGCAAGACTTCAGGTTGGGTACACCGTGCACAGCTTAAAAAGCATGGTGTGCGTATGTTACGTGGTGTGCAATATAAAGCTGTCACTGATGAAGGGCTTTGGATTGAGCACAATGGTCAAGATCAGCTTTTACGCGTAGACACTGTTGTAGTGTGTGCAGGTCAAGAGTCGGTAAAAGACTTGATGCCAAAAGAAGGTGAGTCGACTATAGCGAACTACCATATTATTGGTGGAGCAAAGCTCGCAGCAGAGCTAGATGCGAAGCGTGCGATCAAAGAAGGAGCAGAATTAGCTGCTCGATTGTAAAATTGATGAAACAATATGCACTTGAACACAAAGCAATGATATTTTTCTTGAATAAAATGAATAAGCTTTGTATTCTTACGCACATGGAAGCGTGGCAGAGCGGTTTAATGCACCGGTCTTGAAAACCGACGAGGGTGTGAGTCCTCCGTGAGTTCGAATCTCACCGCTTCCGCCAAAATTCTTAATAAGCCCTTGTTTTTACAAGGGCTTATTTTTTATCTGTTATTTTACCCCTCAACCTACCCCACATTAAAACTTGGATAAGAATAGTCAAAATAAGAATAATTCACATGGCTTTGGATTGAGGTTTAGATTCCTTTAAGCATTTTCTAACTTCATTTATTAATTTTCAAAACCTATATAGAAGCACATGAATTGCAGCTTTCTTAATCGTTTGGATTCTTTAAAGCTAATATAGCGTCATTTGATGACGTACTTATCTTTTAATTATAGTGAGGTTGATTAGAATCCTAATTAAAGGAGGTTAGTCATATGAATAAAGCTGTCGTGCATTTAATGCAAAATGAAGGCAAGGAAATTGTCTTGCATTGTCAACGTGACACAAACAATGAAATTATGAGAATTTTTGATTTAGAGGGTAATGTTTTGCCTTTCAATCAAAGAACCAGATGTGTTATTTGGAATGCTGAAGTTTGGTATTATTGAGTCACATATAAGAGCAGCATGAAGGGAATCATGCTGCTCTACACAAAATTTTTTATTTAACGATCATAATGAGCTTGGCCCCGCTCAATCTTAAGACTCAACTCTTGACCTCGACTCCTAAACCAGTAATCGGGAACTGTGAGTTGAGTTTTTAATATATTTAATCTATTACCCACATGCACTTGATTAATATCATAGTAATTCTGCTCTTGTTCCTGATAAAGGGGAGCTATACCTGAGTTCATTGTGTAAACCTCTCCTAAAGCTACACGATCAAGATTTAAGTCTTTAAAGAATGGTTCGATGGCATTGTAAAGATGAGTATCTTTAAACGGAACTAAATCAGAAAACTTTTTCCGAACAAAGAATAGAAGCCTGATCGTACACGTCTGCTCTATATCGACCTCTTCCCGAGACAATATTTATTTTGCTCCAGTGGTTCCCAATAAAAAGCTGCAAGGTGCCATGACCTATCTTCCTCATGGCGTGAACCCTAAAGATGTATTGATGCTGATTGATGACACTGTATTTGGCAGTGCCAAGGTCGGGATGTGCCTTACGGCAAAGGGACTATTTTATAAAGCCAGTTTTGAAGATGAGCAGGCTTATCTGTTTGAGCATATCCACAGGGTGGATGCGGATATTGGCATGATTACCAGTTCCATTCTGATCAATGGCCATGATGAACTGAGCTTTAGCCAGCTTGATAAAGGTGCGACTCGTGCTTTGGTCGCATTCTTAAATGAATGTTGTCAGGGCAAACAAGCAACCAAGCAAACGAATGTAAATATTGATGTAGAGATGCAGATCATGATTGATCTGTTTGCCTATTTTATTACGTTTAGTGCGGGGCAGTGGAATACCCGATCGAAAGAAGCGGTATCCGATCATTTTACTAAACTGAATGATAAAGCAGTGCATCAGTATGTTGAGAAACTACTGAATGAACAGATGCGTTTCGATTATGAAGACTTATTACATCGTCTGGCAGACCTGAAAGATCAGCTTGCTTATAACTTCCGTAGAGAGATGATTGAACAACTAGTCTATGCCATGGCCCTAGGTCAAGTTGAGCAGAATCAAGCGGATTTATTCATGACTCATTTGTGCCGAGTATCTAACGTTTCTAGGGCTGTTTTTCCTGACCTCATCAAAATCATTTATCAATGTCTGGCTGGTGAGATGAATCAGAATAAAGCTCCTGATCTGAATAATGAGCAGCTACAGGCCTGCAAACTTCTTGAACTTCAGCCCGAAGTTCTTACCGAGCAAACTATTCAAGTCGCTTACCGAAAAAAGATGGCAGACTTTCACCCCGATAAGTACCAAAGCTTACCCGAGTCAGTACAGCAGCTTATTGAGCAACAGGCCAAGCAAATCAATCAGGCCAGAGCCGTATTAAAAGCCTATTTGGGAGCGTAGCTAATGAAGATCAATACCCTACGGCTCAAACGGCGCTGGAAATGGTATGCAGCTTATATGGTAATTTTTATCCTGTCCTTTACGTTGTTTTATGCCTATGACCATGCTCAAGATCAATCAACAGAACAGATGTTGGAAGAGATTAAAAGTCATTCAGTCACTGTTGATGATAGCGCCGTAACCAGTATTCACAGTGAATCGGAAGTCCCTGCTTTTAATCAAGCTGACCTTAATCAGGAAAAACATAAATAAAGAAAATTCAAATACACATTACCCCTGTGAAGAAGGTACTGATCTTAATTGGAATCTTTCGATTGGCCTTGCCAATCACATGAATAAATTTAGAGGACTTACCATGATGAAAAAACAATTACTTTGCTGCTGTATTGCCAGTGTTTTATTTTTAGGTGGCTGTTCAAAAAAAGAGGAACCACAAACAACGCAGGGTGAATATGGTGATGTCTCAGGTTCAGTTGAAACCGAAACAGGAGTACTTTCTCCTGTGATTCTGTCTAAAACGGCTGTTCAACCTTTGCGTCTGATTGATGGTGATATTCTGGGTAATTTTCCAGATGATGATTACCGATATGCAAGCCCAGCTAGATTTCCACTTAATATCGTTGAGAGACGGGATGATCAGGATACTCATTCATTTGACCAGATTGCTGCGATATTAAAACAAAACCTGAAATTACGTGACGATCAGATTTTAGTGATGGGACGTGAAAGCGGACCGATGGAAGGGATGGATCAGGTTCTGTTTGATTTAACCAATGACCAGCTTTATCAGTTTGCCAACAATCTGGTGATCAATTATGTCCGTATGTTAAAAACACCGATCATTAAACCAAAAGGTGAGTTTGAAACCACGGAACAGTACCAGTTACGTGTAGAGCAGACAAAAGCAGAGTTGGAAGCTTATCAGGTTGATTATGATGTTAACCTGTTACAGAACGCATTAAATAAAGCCATGCGTCGGCTTTATATCAATCAGGGATTTGCAAACCCTGATTATCAATACGATGTCGATAAAGGTATTCTGACTTTAAAGTTTGAAGAGAGCGCATCATCTCGAAGACTGGAAACCTTGTTAACTCTATCTATGGCAGCAGCAGAAGCACAGGAACTGGTCAAAGGTTCGGGTTGGGCACGAGCTTATATCATGGACTTTAAACAAAACCACTTAAAAGTGTCAGGGGTACTGTTCTTTAAGTTCCGTTCCCATATCACCCAGCAACAACGGGTAGGCGGTGAATCGCTCATCTATACCCAAGTGTATAAACCACTGAAGTTTGAACAAAAGTCGAATGACTCATGGCTAGAGCCGAACGTCGATTTTGCAACGCTACCATTTCAGGATGTATTGAGCTCACCAGCAAACCAGTTTGAATTTGGTTTAAAGCATTATCTTTCAGCAGAGACTTATACCAAACAATGGGAAGCAAAACGCCAACAGGTTGAATAGCGCTATTGTATTGGATTAGGTATTTCACTTGATTTAAAACTTACCCATAACAGAGGACTTGCCGATCAGGCAGGTCCTTTTTTTATGCCTTTTATTTAAGGAGGAACTACATGCACCAATGTCCTTACTGTCATTCATTACACATCACATTAGTACGCCAGACTGAGCCCAGTTCAGGTGTATTTGCCAAGCTTTCATCATTCTCGCCGATGTCTCTGGCAGCAGCCTGTATGCAGTTGTCAAAGCGAAGTCCCGTTCACCCTTTGGTAGGTGGTTTTGTTGGCTTGGTTATCGGGGGCATGTTTCTGCTCTATGTCCAGCATCAAGACAATATGGTGACGCTGTTTTACCAGTGTGAGCAATGTTTGGAGCATTTTGAAATCCAGCAATCAGGATTCGCGTAACTCTCATTATTTACAACATTCAAATTATTTAAATCACTTAAAGGAAATTACTTATGGCACATCAAATAGAAACGATGGCATTCGTTGGTCAAACCCCTTGGCATGGTCTAGGTAATCAACTCTCTCAGAATCAGCCGATAGAAATCTGGGCGCAGCAAGCAGGTATGGACTGGCGAATAGAATCATCCAATGTCAGTTATATGGCAAAGAATGAACGGGGACAAAATATCCTGATGCCTTATGAAGAACAACGAGTGCTATACCGTTCAGATACGCATGCACCGTTATCAGTAGTAAGTCAGCGCTACCAAGAAGTACAGCCGATGGAGATTTTAGAATTTTACCGTGACCTTACCGAGCAGGCAGGCTTTGAACTGGAAACGGCAGGGGTACTCAAAGGTGGGCGTAAGTTCTGGGCATTGGCAAGAACAGGACAATCGGCAGCATTAAAAGGCAAGGATGTCAGTAATGGCTACATTTTGTTGGCAACCGCATGTGATGGCACATTGGCAACCACGGCGCAGTTTACTTCGATTCGTGTGGTGTGTAATAACACCTTAGCGATTGCCTTACGCGGGCAGAATAGCAGTGCAGGTGTGGTGAAAGTTCCACACAGTACCAAGTTTGATGCTGAAAAGATCAAGCAACAATTGGGTATTTCAGTTCGTGCATGGGATGAACACATGTATGAAATGAAGCAACTCAGCCAGCGTAAAGTCACCCAACAGGAAGCAGCAGCTTACTTTGATGCTGTGTTTAACAACACGAACCTGAGTATTGCCGAACAGGACGAAAGTATCATTCAGTTCTACCGTAATGTAGCTAGGCCTAAACAAATCCATTCATCCAGAGCTGACAGTAAAACCGAACTAAATGGGCGTGCTATGTCTAAGGTCATGACCATGTTTAATGGGCATGGACGTGGGGCTGAGTTAGCCTCAGCTAAAGATACGGTGTATGGTTTGCTTTGTAGTATCACCGAGTTTGTAGATCACGAGCGACGTGCGATTTCCACGGATCACCGGATGGATTCAGCATGGTTTGGGGCAGGGGCCAACCTTAAACAACGAGGACTGGAGCAGGCATTAAGAATGGTGTCTTAATTCAATCATTTATTTAGTTTCATTTAAGCTTAGTGATTTAGCCTAAGCTTATTATGTATGCTGCATCTGAACAAATTGATAAAAAAGCCTATTTTAGCCAATTTTTCAGCTATGATTTTTTACCTTTTCTTTTGAATATAGAAATTGTGGTTACTTATAATAAACCTTTATGAGATTAAAAAATACTTTATTAAGGTCAATGTAATAATAGTTAATATTCTTAGAATTCTGACATATTAAACCTGCCTTTTAATAGCCATGCGTAGTAGGCTATCTATGAGAACCAATTACTAGAGTAAGGGGGATCTTTAAAAAGATAAATTTTTAATTTTTTTGTTCATAAAAATAGAGTGATATTTTGCATTAATATGGTGCAAATATTTTTATAATAGTGCATCTATATATTTTTTGGTGCAATTAATATGGGTATTTTTTATATAAAACTAATAGATAAAGCTATTAAAATTTTGGCATGATATATGCAACTTAATAAAATAAATTAATCATTTTGTATTTAAGGTGGCTTAAAGTGGGTGGTGTTTTTTTAGAAAATTATTTTATCTTAAAAATAGTTGGTTAAGTTGTGGGATATTTAAATTTTGCTAGATAAATAGATGTATGGAGCTTTGCTTATGAATTTTTTAGAAAAAAATAGCTCTTTAAAACAGATGAGTTAACAGTATTTATGCTGATATTAGTTTAGTAAATAATGAGTTATTTGGAAAATATGAATGATGCGTTTCATATTTAAAACATTATTTTATATTTGTAGAAGTTATTTGGAACTTAAATGATCAATAAAGAATTTATAGAAAATCTTAGTTATCCAGATTTTGTTGGGTTTATTAACCAATGGAATGTTTTGCCTGGTGCTTATGATACGATTAATAGATGGGCGATTTTTGGTCATGTGAATTCGTCATCAAAAATCCTTCAATTTGCATGTACAACAGGTTTTCAATCAAGAGAGTTGGCTCTTTTAACGGGGTGTAGTGCGGTTGGTGTTGATATATCAGCCTCATCTATTGAAATGGCTCGTTGGAATGCAGAGCAATATGCACCTAACGCGAATTTAAACTATATAAATACTGATGCTATTAATTTTGAAAGTAATGAAAAATTTACACATGTGGCTGTAGGTGCTGGTTTAAAATTTTTCCAGAAACCAGAATTAGCAATGAGTCAATGTTTATCTTTGTTAAAAGATGGGGGTTATATATTAGCGTCACCCTTTTGGATTATTAATCCCATCCCTGAAAAAGTACTTAAAGCTGCCTCAAGTGTTTTTGGAATAGAACCTACATGTACTGGTTATGATGAGGTTATGAATTTATATAGGGGATTGGATGTGGTTTATGAACAACATTTTGATTTACGCATTGAACCTGAGGAAGAAATAGAAAAATATTGTGATGCAACTATAAATCGTACAAGTGTGATCAGGAATATAACGGATCCTGATGTTCTATTAGTTATGAAAAATAGGCTAAGAGATATAAGGAAAATGTCAAACCAACTCAGAAGTTATCAGAAATATTCTGTTTTGGTTCTACGTTATAGAGAAAAAAATTATCCAAACAGATATGTAGAGCTATTCTGAAAATATTTTAATTGTACAAAATTAGGATGTGATTTAAATGCTTAGTAAAGAAGATTATAGTAGATTTTTAAATTCAGATTTGAATTATAAAATATTTGAAAGTCCAAAATTTCTCTGTTCTCAGGAATGTTACGATCTAACTTATGCATTACCTCATGATTTTGTTTTTCACTTTTTGCATCGTGATTTTACAGAATTTGAAAAATTATTATCAGATAAACTCATATCATCGCTTTCTAAAGAAATATGTGAGGGGGCGATAATAAGAATTGTTGATGAGCTCAAATATATATTGTCTAATTTTGTATTATTAACAGGGAATAAGAGACCTATAGCTTCTTTGCGTGTGGTTACCCCTGAATATTTAGAAAAAGAAAAACCTTCTGTATCTCAATACTATCATAGAGATTCAACAGCATTAACCATCACCAAAGTTTATTTTGGGGAAGGGGCTATTTACGTTGATAATAATAATGTACGACGTGAATATTTTTCAAAAAACTCAATTCAGAAGCCTAATATAAAAGATATAGAGATTCTATATGATCCTTTGAAGATACATACAGTACCTGATGGGGGGGTACTTTTGCTTAAAGGTGAGGTATATGAGGATATTGATAGTAGAAGCCGTCAGTTAATCGATATGTTTGTATCGGTGGATGAAATTCCAGACTTTAATCGAAATAATGGACTCATTCATAAAGGGGGAGGATTTGTAATGGGGAGTCGCAGGTTGGTATTTACTTCTAGTACATACTTATAAAACTGATATTAAATATTATTGGATTAATCATGAGATCAATTTTCTTTGGTACTTGGCAAACATCCTCTTCAAGTTGGTCAACAACTAATATTGATGATGTGAAAGATGGCTTAACATATGCAATTGAGCAAGGTGTTGCAAATTTTGATACAGCTCCAAGTTATGCAGATGGATTAGCTGAGGCTAGTTTGGGAGACATTTCTAAAAACTCTGAACAAAAAATACGAATAATGACTAAGATTCCTCCTGATATGTTAGCTTCAACTCTTGTTCATAAAAGTATAAATAATTCTTTAAATCGTTTACGAGTAGAAACTATAGACACTGTTTTTATCCATTGGCCTGCGGGTTCTATGGGAACAGATTTAATACCAGTTGAAGAAACTTTAAATACTTTGGAAGAACTACGTAAGGCAGGAAAAATTTTAAATATAGGTTTATCAAATTTTGAAACTAAGGAAATTATAGATATAACCCAATCATATCGTATCGATGCAATTCAAAATTGTTATTCATTATTATGGCGTTCACCTGAATTAGGTTTACTAGATTTTACTCGAAAGAATAATATTCCTTTTTATGCATATTCACCGGTTGCAGCAGGTTTATTATTTTTGCGTCAATTTGAGGATATTTTTGAATCAGACTCTGATCATAGAAAGTACATAAAATTACTTGGTGTTCATGGTGATCAAGTGAAAGCTACTATTAAGCTACTATTAAGCTGCTATGACAAAAATATATTGGCTGAAGTTGGTATTCGTTGGTTGTTATCAAAGGGTGTAATACCAATACTTGGTATTAAAAATAAAGACACAATTAATTTTGCAATAAGAGCTATGGCTTTAGGGCCGCTAGATCCACTTGAAGTTATGAAATTAGATAATTTGACACAATCATTAAAGGAATCTATTGGTGAAGATTATTGTCTCTGGGGATGAGTCAATCCCTATATTACATTTAGATCATGTCGCTTTTCGTATTACTAAACCAGAAGAGAGTATTAAATTCTATGAGGAAGTATTTAATTTAAAGCTAATAGATAAATATGAAGATAAAGAGTCTAAGTTTACTATTTTTTTTCTAGGCGGAATTCCACCACATCATGTAATTGAATTAATATGGAATTGGGAAGAAATAGAGATTAACAAAAGTCGTCAATTATCTCATATTGCTTTTCAAGTAAAAAATATAAGTTCTATTTTGGATGTGGCGTTAAAAAATTATGGAACCTTATTGGAATCTCCGCATCTGAAAAGTCCACAACACAAACGATGTTATATTGAAGATCCTAATGGTATAGCCATTGAACTTAATGAAATTATAAGATAATTCAAACCAAATATAAAATAATATAAATTTTGATTTAGGTTGGATTTATAGTCATATAATTTCATTTGTGAATTTTGCATAATATTTGCTTTAATTATTTTGTTTTTTTAATGCTTGGAGAGAAATTTTGTTTTATTAGAATAATAAAATATTAATTGCTCATTTGTGATTTGTGAAAAGAGTATTTCATATGAAAGAAATTAGTAGAAATAGTGTAGCTAATCTAATAGTTTTTATGAGTTTTAATTCAAATATTGATAGACGTGATACTAATTTTTTAATGAAGAGTATCAATAATCTCATTTATAAGTGTAAAAAAATTATATTGAAATTCTTCTTTCATAACTGCTTGCTGTGGTTATTATTAATTATTACTTTTAAAACAAATGCAGCGAGTGATGGAGAAACTTTAAATACTAGCAATTTAAATAAGAATATAACCTCTGTAATAAGAGTACCAGTTATAGGGAATGCCGCCACTAGCAATCGCCGTTATGCAACAGCATCTAAAATTATAGTTACACATGAAGATCTAATTCGATTTGGTGATGCAACCATTGCAGAAGCACTTCAGCGTGTGCCGGGTATTTCTATTACCCAAAAACAGGGTAAGGAAACAGAAATTGGGTTAAGAGGGCTTGGAAGTGGCTATACTCAGATACTTATTGATGGTTCTTCTATACCCAAAGGTTTTTCTGTTGAGTCACTTTCGTTAGACCTTATCGAACGTATTGAGGTACTAAAATCACCTACGGCAGATATTGGTTCACAAGCTATTGGGGGGACAATCAATATTATTATGAAAAAGTCGACTATTCGACCAACACGTTCAGCTAAATTAGCGATTGGCCAGCATGATAATCGTCCATTAACTAGTGTGTCAGCTGATTATGCCAAAAAAATCAATAACCTTTCTTGGCGTATCTCATCTAGTGCTTCATTAACTAATGATAGTTGGCCCACAAAATCAGAGACTTCTGCCTCAATGTCTAATGGAACATCAATTTTCTCACGTGATACTATTATTGATGAGCGTAATCGTTTGATAAGTTTTGATATTTCTCCTAGTTTGGACTACAAAATAGGAGAAAAGACTTCTTTGGGTTTAAATGGATGGATTCAAGCTAATGAGGCGAATTATTCTAATTTGGATCAGCGTATAAATATTGTTGATCAACCACCACAATTTATTAGTGATGTTTTGACTACAGATACTAATATATTGCAAGGACAATTAATTGCTCAAATTAAAACTTTGGTTGGAGAAGAGGGTAAATTTGAAAATAAAATAGTGTTTGCTGAGAGTCGGAGAAACTCTGAAGCAGAATTAAGCGGCTATGGGGTAGAAAGTCTTTTACTAAAGAGGTCAGTCCAATCTAAGGTATTAGAGCGTTCAGGTTCTTTATCTGGAAAATTCTTAGTGAATTTGATTGAAGAACATAATTTTTCTGCTGGTTGGGATGGGAAAATTGTCCAGAGATCAGAGAGTCGATTACAACATGAAACCAGTCCAGTAAATGATTACCCTACGGAAGATTTGGATGAAAATTATAAAGCCAGAATTTATAATCTGGCAATATTTGCACAAGATGAATGGGCAATCTCTTCAGAAATTAGTGCTTATTTAGGGTTTAGATGGGAAGGCTTGCAAACTAATACGGATGGCCAGGATTTAGTAAGCGTATCTAATCGTTCGAGTGTATTTAGTCCAATGCTTCAATTTGTGTGGAAATTACCCGATACTGATTCAAATCAGATTCGCTTTAATTTAGGGCGTACTTATAAAGCCCCTACAGCACGTGAATTGACACCCCGCCGATGGGTCGTAACGGATAATTCAGCAACTACACCAAACTTTCAGGGAAATCCTGACTTATTACCTGAACTGGCGTGGGGGATGGATGTTGGTTATGAGCATTATTTCGATAAATCTAGTTTTGTAGGAGTAAGTGCCTATGCTCGGCGTATTGATAATATTATCCTACCATCTGTAACGCAAGTTGATGATATATGGATTGAAACTCCAAAAAACTCAGGTAAAGCAAATGTACAGGGGGTAGAGTTTGAAGCAAAAGGTAAATTAAGTTCTTTGTTTTCTTTAGAGCCAACCCATGTACCTGATATAGATGTTCATTTGGGCTTTACACGAAATTGGTCAAAAATTGAAAATATCTTTGGTCAGGGCAATCGTTTGGCAAGCCAACCTGAAATAACAGCATCTATAGGTGGAGATTGGTATATCCATAATACTAAGTGGACAACTGGGTTCAATTTTATATTCGAACAAGGTGGCTTTTCACGGAATAGTAATACTAACTCAATGTTTAATTCTGATGGGAAAAAATTAGATATCTACTTTTTATGGACACCTGATAAGAATCGAAAAATACGATTCTCTCTAACGAATATATTAACTCCTACCAAGAGAAAAAGTATGTTCTATGAGGATGAAAATATTATTGTTGAAGATAATAGTTATACAAAATCATTCTTAACTGCTAAGGCACAAATAGAGCTAACATTTTGAATTATTTTGTAATTTATTTAGTGTCCGAACAGGGGTGAGAGTACATCTTCTATGAAAGAACTATTTTCTATTTTACCAGAGCAATATGATATTTCTGCAGCCATAAACAAAAATGGCTATGTAAACATTTCTAATAAAAGTGATGATGATTCTGAATGGTTTCCTTTATCTGCATACCAATTGAGGATCTGGAATGCAGATCAATTATTGAATGATGCTAGTTATAATATACCTATAACGTGGAAAATATCAGGAGCTCTAAATATTAATGCTCTTAGTTTTGCTTGGTATGAACTGCAAAAAAAACATGAGGCACTTCGTCTTCGAATAGAAAAGAGAGGTGTAAATGTGATGCAAAAAATCATTTCCTCTAGTAAAAGGGGGGGATTATCTCCTTTGTATTTTAGGGAAATAGATGAATTTGATTTAAGTTCAATAGTGAAAAATCAAGTCAATGAGTTGTTTAATTTAATAGAAAAACCACCTATTCGGGGATGTTTATTACGCTTGAATGATCATGAGCATTATTTAATAGTAATATTACATCATGTAGTTTCTGATGGTTGGACTGTTGGCTTATTAGCTAAAAATATTTCAAGCTATTACTCATTCGCCTTACATGAAAAGAATCCACTACTACTTACGAATACAGCATATTTAACAAAATTTGTAGAGCAAGAAAATTATTTAAGTGCTAATCGGTTAGATTCTGAAAACTTTTGGAAAACACATTTGACTGGGAGTAATAATAATTTAGAGTTGCCATATGACTATTCAGCTAACAGAGATAGTACCTCTAGTGGAGATTCTGTTTCTTTCATAATTCCTCAAGAAATTGGACAATCTCTTAGAGATTTTTCTATTCACAATCATTGCACAGTTTTTTCAATACTAGTATCAGTGCTACAGATTCTTCTATTTCGCCTTAGTGGTCAACATGATATACGAATTGGATATCCTGTTGCTCGTAGGACTGGTTCATTGAGAGCGCGAATAGCTGGATGTTTAATTAACACCCTAGTTTTGCCTATTTCTCTGGATGAAAATTATACATTAGATCAACTCGTTAGAAAAAATCAAGAATGGTTACAGCAGGCAAGTAATCATGAGGATACTCTTCTTGAGCAAATGCATGATATTGTGCAATCATCGGGTCTTTTCGAAGTCCTATTTAACTTTAATAAATTTGATGAGCCAACTTTAGAACTAGAAGGCCTGCATATCCAAACTTTGGCAAGACGTTCGACAAACTCGCCATACCCCATTACATGGATTGTTTCCGGCAAAGGGACCTCTTTTCAGGGGAGAATAGAATACCAAAAAGACAAGTTTAACCGTACTTCAATCGAATATTTATTGGATAATTGGTTAACACTAATTAAGTCATCACTTTCTTTATCAAATCAATCGATTAAAACATTGAACTGGATACACCCTGAGCAAGTAAAAAAAATATTTAGTTTAAGTGATGTTCTTGAGGAAAATATTCCAATTTTTGTCCATCAAGCTTTTGAAATGCATGTTCAAAAAACACCTGATGCTATAGCAGTATCTTGTAATAATGATAAGCTAACTTATCAAGAGCTTAGTTCAATAGCATCACGATTAGCATTGAAGTTAATAGAGATAGGTGTCCAAGATGAATCGCCTGTAGCAGTATGTGTATCACGTGGAGTAAATCTACCAGCTTGTTTGTTGGCTGTTTTTATGGCAATGGGAATGTATTTACCATTAGATCCATTATGGCCTGATGCACATATTAAGCGGATAATATCAGATGCAAGAGTACAATATGTAATTGTAGATTCTGCTCAGGCATCAAGATTTACTGATTACAATGCAATATTAGTCGAGGACTTTATTTGTAATGAACTCGTCCACATCATTAAACCAATAAAAAAATCAGCAAATCTAGCTAGTGCGGCCTACTGTATATATACATCTGGTTCAACAGGTATGCCTAAGGGAGTTATTGTTTCCCATTTAGCATTAGCACATCATATTAATGCTGTAAGTATGACTTATGCAATTAAGGAGACCGATAAGATACTACAGTTTGCTTCAGCTGCCTTTGATACCTCATTGGAGCAAGTCTTAATTGCATTGATTAATGGAATAGAGCTAGTTATACGAGATCATACTATATGGACTATTGATGAGTTGTTACGCCAAATTCAAGAGAATAATGTAACTATTGCAGATATCCCAACATCTTACTGGTATTTATTGTCTAAAAAGAGTTTTGATATACCTAAGCTGCGATTGCTTATCGTTGGTGGTGAAGCTGTCGTAGCATCAGAGGTGCCTAAAGTACCCAAGCTACTTCAGATACTCAATGCATATGGACCTACTGAAGCAACTATTACATCTACATTAGGAGATCTAGATGATACTCTTGGATGTAGAGGGCCTTATATTAGCATTGGCTGTCCTATACAAGGGACAGGTATACGTATTCTTGATGATCAGTTGCAGATGGTACCAATAGGTGTTCCAGGTGAAATTTTTATTTTTGGCAATCGACTGGCTCGAGGATATCTTAATAAACCGAATCTGACTGCAGAACGATTTTTACCAGATCCATTCGGTTCACCCGGTACACGTATGTACCGATCTGGGGATATGGGTAGATGGCTATCACATGGAAGAATTGAATTTCTTGGTCGGAATGATCATCAAGTAAAAGTACGTGGGGTACGTATCGAGCTTGGTGAAATTGAAGCTATTCTTTTGAGGGATCAAAGAATACAAAACGCTGCCGCTGTTATTCAACATGAAAATAATACTTGTATTTATGTTTTTATTAGTCCACAACTTCAAGATAAGGATTTGAATGATATTAAAAGCTTTGTCCGAGTAGAGCTTCCCGAAACTTTACAGCCAACACAATGGATTATGTTGGAAAATTTACCTTTAAATGTTCAAGGTAAAATTGATCGTTCAGTCTTAAAATCGATTATAAAGACCACTTCTAACAATAAAGAGAGCATTTCTTCTAGGGTAGAAAATATTAATTGTAGCGATACATTAAAATGTTTATTGACCATCCTGCAAGAGTTGTCTCCTACAGTTATAAATGAAACAAAAATTGATACACCTTTACATGATCTTGGAATTCACTCAGTTTTATTAATTCAGTTAATAGAACGCTGTAAAGATACGTTTA
Source organism: Acinetobacter sp. ACIN00229 (assembly GCF_016106645.1). Taxonomy (NCBI): domain Bacteria; kingdom Pseudomonadati; phylum Pseudomonadota; class Gammaproteobacteria; order Moraxellales; family Moraxellaceae; genus Acinetobacter; species Acinetobacter sp. ACIN00229. The sequence continues at coordinate 131,174 of NZ_JADWOM010000001.1, read as the reverse complement.
ATGTTTCACTAAAAATTAGAGAAATATTAAAAGCCGGAACTATTCTTCGTATCGCAGAATTAATTGACTTTATTATAAAAAAAGAGGAAAAATGAAGATAAAATATATCGTGACATACGGTAAAAATTGTTCAAATGGTTTTGTAAAAGTGCCTTTTAACAATACTTGGCCGGATCATTTACTTTCCCCAAGTTCTTCTGGATGGACATGGTGGAAAAGTGCCGTATTAAGAAGTGCGGGATTTCCTGCAATAAACCTTTCAATATTATCAGATGTAGTAATTGGAGAATTAGCAGACGAGGCAAATAAAGCTGAATTAATATTTAATAATCAGTTAGCTAATTTCATTCAGGCTCTAGAAGATAAAGTAGTAATATTACGCAAAAGCGAAGAGTATAATTACCGAAAACAAGAACTTCGGAATATATATAAAATAAAAAAACTAATTAGAGTACTTATTGAACAAGGCTTTAGCGCGATATCTTCTAACGAAAATGCTACAGTTTTCCCCGAGGAATTAAGAATTGCATCAATTAAACGAGATGAGGCTTTCTCAAAACTAAAATTAGGATATCCCCAGGCGCTTGAAAGATTAAGTCAAGCTATCAAATCGTTCGCTAAAGATGAAAACTTTAGAAAAGCAATAGGATGGCAAAATCCTGAAGCAGTACAAACAACCGTTAATGCATTGGCATTAGATAAGTCAATGTCTGATAGCAAAAGAAAACAAAGAGAATCTTTAATTGCTAGTTATGTGCAACGTTATTGTGTAAAGAACGATACTATTGGTTTTTTCGGACCAATGGCTTGGGTTGGGATTGAAAAAGATTTAGATAGATCAGAGTTTAGGATAGGTCATAATTTAGTTCGTTCATCTTCTGTTCATTTTGAAGATTGGGTAATTGAAACTCTAGCACTAAAAATTGCATCAAATGATAAATATATTCCTTGGCTAGTGGCATTCCGGGAACCATTTCTCTATGTGGAAAACAATATTCTTTACTTTCCAAATGGTAATAAAGTCCAATTAAGTGAAAATGAAGCAAGATTATTAGTATTTTGTGATGGTATTAGGACGGCAGGTGAAATAGCAAAGATAATTCTAGCAGATCCATTTAGTTTATTTACAACAATGGAAGAAGTATTCGCTGGTTTGAGAGAATTAGAGCGAATGAGACGAATAAAATTGGCTTTTCCCATTCCATCATGTCCTGATAATCCTGATTTAGCATTATATCGTAGCCTCTTTGAAATTGATGACAATACTTTAAGAACAGAAGCCCTTATAGGTTTGGATTCGTTAGTCACATGTAAAAGAGAAATCCAAAATGCGACAAATTCATCAGAGAATCTTCTCAATGCCCTTAATAAATTAGATCAAAAATTTATAGATATTGTTGGTGGATCAAGTCGTCGCCGTTTAGGGGAAACTTACGGAGGGCGGGGTATAGTTTATGAAGACTGTCACCGAGACCTTACAATGGTATTAAGTTCTACAGCCTTAAAAGATACATTTCAGCCACTTGAATTGGTAATGACAAGTGCAAGATGGTTTACTCATTCGATATGTAGACAATTTGAAATTGCTCTAAAAAAAGAGTTTACCAAATTCCAAGCCGAACAAAAAAAAATTGAGATTTACCTTCCTGATTTTTGGCTTAAAGTTCAATCTATTATATTTAAGGGGATGTTACCCATTGAGGAATTAGCTTCTGAGCTTAGACTTCGTTGGGAAAATATTCTATTAGCTAATGTTTCCCCAATAGAAAATAAAGTAGAGCTATCGAGTGAAGATATCTATTCCCAAGTAACATCAAGTTTTCCTCAAAAAGGTTATGCTTGGCGTCTTGCAAGCCATCAATGCCCAGATATTATGTTCTGTGCACAAAGCCCAGAGCATCTACTTAATGGACAATATTTAGCTGTATTGGGAGAGGTGCATATTGCGAGCAATACACTTACTACTAATTCATTTGCTTCACAACATTCTAATGCCAATCGTCTTCTTAAAGATTTAAATCGTGATCTTGGAACGCCATATATCATGCCAAAATTAAGCCCAATGGCATCTGGTATACCCACTCGTACTCAATTTCTAGATGACCCCGAATCAGCTATAGAAATAGTATTTTCTAGTGGATTTATTCCTGTAAATCGGAAAACTGCGATACCTATTGCTGATCTAAATGTTATTGACTTACATGGATGTTTAATGGTGCAGCACAGAAAAAATACCTGGTGTGCACCTCTTATAGAAGTATTGGGAGACTTTTTATCTTTGAGTGTTATAAATCATTTCGGATTAATGCATAAGCGAGATCATACTCCACGCGTAACCATAGATAAGCTTGTAGTACAGCGTGAGACATGGTCTTGTTTGGCAGATGATCTCACTTTCGCGTGTATAAAGGAGGAGTGCGAGCTTTTCCGTATGGCTCGTATGTGGAGGGATGCTAAAGGTTTACCAAATACTGTATTCCTTAAAATGAGTTGGGAGGATAAGCCTATTTACATTGATTTCAATAGCATAGTCTCTGTCAGAATATTAGCAAAGCAAATTCGGAATGTAATGGGAGCCGTTTCAAATGAGTCTCATCGGCTTACTTTTTCAGAAGTTTTGCCGAATCTTGATGAGTTATGGCTTACAGATTTGGATGGTAAACGCTTCACTAGTGAGTTTAGGTTTGTTGCTATGCATAAGAATGATATTCAAATACATTAATTGGATGGGACAGAATGAAAGTAATATTTAAGAAAGAAAATTCTAAATTATTTGTTCCATATAGTGTTTATTGGCTATTAATAACTAGAGCTCTTAGTACTTTTGGAGCTAGCATGACTATATTTACAATTAATATATGGGTTTTTGAAAAAACACGGTCATATGCTTTATTTGCTACTATGATTTTATTGAGTCTGCTGCCTAATTTAGTTTTGGCTCCAATTGTTGGGGTGATAGTGGATAACTATAATAAGAAATATTTATTAGCTGCATGTGAAGGTATAACCGCTCTTATAGTTTTTTTTGCTCTAATTATATTCCTAAACAACTCTTTTGGGCTTTTTCAGGCATGTTGCGTGACATTTGCTCTAAGTACTGTAAGTAGTTTTAGATGGACTTTAATGGGTGCAACAATTGGAAACATTGTACCTTCAAAATTATTAACTCATGTCAATGGAATTGAACAGTCTTTAGCTGGTGTTGTTGAAATTGGAGCCCCTTTAATTGGAGCTGTAATGTTATATAGCTTGGGGCCTGAGTGGGTATTTTCTACTGATATTTTAACATCAATTGCTGCATTAGTTACAATAATAATGGTGCTTAACGGTAAATTGCTAGCACCTATAAAAACACAAAAAATAAATATTGGTTTTTTGCATAACGCATTATATGGCGTACGTTGGATTATAAAAAACCCTCGTTCTTTTAGGCTACTTATTTTTACTACTACCTATAACTTTGCAGGTGGAGTTTTTACAGTAAGTTTTATTCCGCATTTTTTATCATTTAGTAGTAAAGAGTCTCTAGGTGTTGCACTTGCACTCGAAGGTGCTGGTGCCCTTTTGGGAGGGATATTAATTGCTAAAATTCAGTATTTAGGAAATCGTCTAGAACAATTTATTTACCTTTATGCAAGTATTTTTGGGGTGTTGATGATTATATGGGGTGGGATTAGGAGTGATATTGGAGGGTTCATAGTCGTTATTTTTAGTGGGATGGTAGTTTCAATGTTAATCGCCACAGCACAAACAATTTGGCAGATGGATGTTCCATCAGAGATACAAGGGAAAGTATTCGCAGCACGTAGAATGATCTCATATTCACTTATTCCATTAGCCACTTTACTTTCAATTCCATTTTCAAAATATATTACTGATTTTTTGATAGGAAATTCTCCATTATTGCAAAAAATTTGGGGAACAGGCGGATCAGCTGGTTTAGGGATGCTACTTTCTATTTTAGGTATTATTTTAGTTATTGTTAGCTTATTTACCCTATATCGAGCCAGAAAATATATTTTTACAATATCAACTGTTAATTCTAAAGAGTCTTTTCTTTCATGAAAACTATAATTCCTATGAGTATTGGTCAACAAGGCATATGGTATCTTGCTAAAGTTAGTAGTGAATCTTGTGCTTCATATAATGTTGTCCTTGCATTCAATGCATCTAAATCAATTGATGAAAAACTACTTAGGCAGGCTTTGGATACTATTTTAGAAGAGCATCCCTGTCTTGGAGCATATGTAACGGTCCGAGACTTTATTCCTAGTTTTGATTGTACTAAACGCTTAAAAATACCAGTCAAACGAGTAAAAGGTAGTTTACAAGATTATGCATATATTGAAGCAGGAGCACCAATTGATCTAGATACAGGACCTTTATGTCGAGTGGTCATCGTGGAAAGTGATGTGGGTACAGGTTTACTAATTACAGTCCATCATATTGTATTTGATAGTGTGTCAGTTGGAATTTTGATTGATAAACTGTCGAGCTATTATCATTCTAATAAGCTATCAACTCATAAGACGGTCTTAGAGTATTCCTTTTTAGAAAGAGAAGATGCATTTTTAAAGAGTGATGTAGGAAAGACACTACTGCGAAAAACAGCTGAAGGCTTGTTAGATCTTTCTTTTCCTTTCTCTTTACCTATGGTTAGAGTAAAGCAAAAGATGAGTGTAGGACTGGCTGGTAGTGTTTCTATAAATATTTCCCCTGAATTAACGAAGAGTATTCGTAACCTTGCAATTGATATAGGAACAACTCCAGCAGCTATACATCTTTCTGTATTCTTTATACTTCTTTGGCAATATATACATAGTGAAGATTTAGCATTAGCTTTGCCTATGGATGCAAGAATAGCTAAAGATCAATCAACAATTGGTTATTTAGTTAATATGTCTATTTTACGGGTGGCGCTGAACCCAAAAGAAACGTTAATAAATTTTATTGAAAAAGTTAGCGATCAGCAATTTGAAGCATTAGAAGCTAGGAATATTCCTTTTCCTCTACTCATGAAAGAGGTAAGAAAATTGGGAGGAAAACCAAGTGAAGCATGGATGAATTTAGTTTTTGATTATTTACCTATCAGTAAGCGTGTATGGAAGCTGGGTGATATTGATTTAGTTGTTGATTCCATCCAGACTAAATATGCTAAGAATCAATTAAAATTGGAAGTTGAAGAGATACAGGATGATATTACACGTTGTGTGATGGATTTTGACACTACATTAATACAGATTAATATAGTTCAAAGGATGCTCAAGCACTATCATTTTCTCATAAAAGAAATTATCAATAATCCTTCTCTAAAGTTAGAAAGTTTACCTCTATTAACTGAGCTAGAACAACAAGAAATTTTGATTGACTGGAATAATACTGAAGTTAAATATCCAAGAGATAAAAATATATGTGAGCTTTTTGAAGAGCAAGTCCAAAAAACACCAGATGATATAGCAGTAGTTTTTGGAGATCAACAAATCACATATAGAGAACTTAATATTAAAGCTAATCAATTAGCCGGTTATTTAATCGGAATTGGTGTTAAACCTGATAGTTTAGTTACAATATATATGTCGCGCAGTATCGAAATGATCATTACTGTATTAGGAGTTTTGAAAGCTGGGGGAGCTTATGTCCCTATTGATATAGAGTATCCGATAGAGCGATTAAAATATATACTACAAGATACAGCAACTCAAATATTATTAACTAAAAGTATTTTATCTAATCAATTACCACAAGAAAATATCAAAATAATTTATCTTGACCAAAATTGGCATGAAATTCAGAAATATTCTCCATCAAATTTGAAGCAAATATGTTATGCCGATAATTTGGCTTATTGTATATTTACCTCAGGATCGACAGGAAAACCTAAAGGTACATTGAATACGCTTCGTGGTTTTACGAATCTCGTACAGTGGTATTCTGGTGAAATTATAAACAATATTAATCCAATAAAAATGTTACTAATTAGCTCATTTGGCTTTGACTTAACTCAGAAAAATATTTTTGGAACATTAGTTAATGGGGGAAGAATTATTATTCCACAAGGTGAAATTAGTGATATTGATCAACTGAGATTGACGGTATTAAAGCACAATCCTACTCATATTAATTGTGCTCCATCTGTATTTAATGCATATAAAGATATTTTAGCTAATGATTCAGTACATACTGTAATTCTTGGTGGAGAGGTTATTAATTCATCATTAATAGAGTTTTTTCAAAAAAGGCGAATAAATCTAATTAATTCATATGGGCCAACAGAGTGTTCTGATGTAGTTACTTTTTATCGATATGAGGCTAATTCAACAAATATAGCAGTCATACCGATAGGCCGCCCAATTTCAAATGTACAGATATATATTTTAGACTCGAATTTTATGCTTGTTCCTGTTGGAGTTACTGGAGAGCTTTATATTTCAGGGGATGGCGTAGGAAGGGGCTATTTGAATAGGCCTGATTTAACAGCAGAAAAATTTGTCCCAAATCCCTTTGGAAAACCTGGAAGTCGTATGTATCGAACTGGAGATTTGGCGCGATATTTGCTTGATGGAAGTATTGAATTTGAGGGTCGTAAAGATCATCAAATTAAGATTAGAGGATTTCGGATTGAGCTAGGTGAAGTTGAATCAGCTTTGCAAGAAATTAAAGCTATAGAAAAAGCCGTTGTATTAGTGAGCGAGGAGCTAGATAAAAGACTAGTTGCTTATTTAGTTACAGAGGATGGAGTAAATTTAAATATTATGGAATTAAGAGCTCAGCTACAGAAATTGCTTCCTGAATATATGATTCCATCGGATTGGATCTTTATTCATGAGTTTCCATTAACTCCTAATGGAAAAGTGGATCGTAAAGCGTTAGCTGGGCTTAAAGGTTCACGGGAGGCAGTTAGTAATGGATATATTGCGCCTCGTACAGAAATAGAAAAAATTGTTGCAACTATTTGGGAAGAGGTACTTAAGGTTGAGCGAGTTAGTATTAATGATAATTTCTTTGCTTTAGGAGGTCATTCTTTATTGGCTACCCAGATAATCTCACGTGTCAGTGAAAAGTTTGATAAAAAAATCGCGTTGAGGTTACTACTGGATGCTCCTAACTTGTGTGTGTTTTGTGAGCGACTGGATCAATTCTTTTTAACAGGAGAAAAGCAAATAATTCCAGCTCTGACACGCCTTACTCGACGTTCCTCTAATTTTTAATATATTCCTGTAAATAAGAATGCACTCTATTTTATCAGTAATGCCAAGTTCTGGACCATATATTTTACCTTTAGGGACTAAAAGCAGCATGTTGAGTTTGAATAAATTAGCATCTCAAATAAAAGAGAAAGAGCTTTTAGAGCATTATCCTTATCTTGCAGATGCTATCTTTCAAAGAAAATTAGAACATCATGCTGGTAGAGTTTGTGCTAAATGGGCTATTAAGGCACTCAATATTAATAATACCTCAAACACAATTTCGATTGGCAGTAAAGGTGAACCTATATGGCCTAGAGGTATTATTGGTTCAATAACACATACCCAAGATTTTGCCTGTGCTGTTGTTGCACCTGCATCTGCCTATATTGGGATTGGGATTGATTCTGAAAAATGTGTTGATGAGGATGGGTGTGCTGATATCACCAATGTTTGTCTAAGTATAAAAGAAAGTCAATTATTAAAAAATGAATTGTTGACCAAATGCCAGTTAGCAACGTTGATGTTCTCTACCAAAGAAGCTTTTTATAAAGCTGCCTATCCATATGTAAAGCGCTTCATTGATTTTGATGAGCTTGAAATCACTGATATTGACCCTTTATCTGGGCAAATATACATGAATTCGGATGTTTTAGGTTCTAGGAGTAGTTTTCATATTTGTGGGAGATACGTAATTAGAGACAATTATGTCCATACAAGTGTTGTGCTTTATAAAAAGTGAAAAATGACAATATTTTAGTAGAAATTAAATTAACGAATATATTTGGAGGCAGTAATGCAGCAAGATGAATACATTGTAGTAATGAATGAAGAAGAACAGTTTTCTATCTGGAAGGCTGATTATAAAGTCCCGGCTGGTTGGTTTATTCAACCGATGAGAGGTTCTAAGGAAGACTGCTTGGAATATATCAATATACATTGGACAGATATGCGTCCTGCAAGTTTAAGACGTCAAATGGATTAGATTAGAGGAGATTACTTATGTCGAATATAGACCTATTTCCAGCTTCTTATGCACAGCAGCGATTATGGTTTTTAGATAAGCTATATTCGAATACTAATATGTTCAACATACCCTTTGGCTGGTTTATTGAGGGGCAGTTAGATCCTGAGATACTCAGAAAAGTGCTCCTCCATATTACATATCGTCATGAAGCTTTCCGTACAAAATTTATAGAGAAGGATTCAGTCCTTTTTCAAGTGATCAATTCAGAAGCGCATTTATCATTAGAAGTTTTTAATACATCAGCTATGGGGGACTCCTGTAAGATTGCAAAATTAATACTTGGAAATATGGCAAGAGAACCTTTCGATCTTCAAATTGGTCCCCTATTTAGAATTGTTCTTGTGGAGCATTCCAACTTTCAGCATTCTTTACTATTTGTCATTCATCATATTATTTTTGATGGGTGGTCAATAAATGTATTGGCAGAGGAATTAGATCGTCTTTATGAGGCTTTTAGTAATGGTTCAGTTAACCCATTAGCAGATTTATCAGTTCAATATGTTGATTTTGCTGCATGGCAACATAACTGGTTAGGTGGGGATGTAATTGATAAGCAAGTTGATTACTGGAGAAATAAGCTAAAAAATTTAAACTCGATGCTTGATTTACCTTTTAATAAGTCTCCAACCACATTGACTAGTCATAGAGCTAACTCTATTAGTATTATACTTGAGGCAGATGTAGTCACTTCTTTGCGTAAAATAAGTCAGAAAAATCAAGTAACCATATTCATTTTTTTAATTTCAGTATTTGGCATATTAATTAGTCGATATAGTCGACAAAATGATATTTGTATTGGTTATCCTGTATCCAATAGAAATCATATTGAGCTTGAAGGAGTCATCGGTTTTTTTGTAAATATTCTTCCATTAAGAATTCAGCTAGAAGAAGTTACAACTTTTGAAGAGTTATTAAAAAAAATACGTGAAAATATATTTGAAGCAAGTGAATATCAAGATATACCTTTTGAAAAAGTTGTAGAAATATTGCAACCCTATCGTGAATTAAATAGGGCCCCTTTATTTCAGACCCTTTTTACATTAGATACTTTAATTCCAAAAAGAATACGGAATTCATATCTAAAAATGACCCCTTTATTGACTTCTTCAACAAATGATACCCAACTTGATTTGACTTTAAGTTTAACAGAAACAATAGAAGGTTCTATTTCAGGGGTAATTGAATATAAGGCTGATTTATTTGATCAAATTAAAATAGAAAAGATGGTGGAACATTTTAATGTACTTTTGAAATATGTGGTAGCAGATCCTCAATCTGAAATTAAAAAAATCCCTCTATTAACTGAGCTAGAACAACAAGAAATTTTGATTGACTGGAATAATACTGAAGTTAAATATCCAAGAGATAAAAATATATGTGAGCTTTTTGAAGAGCAAGTCCAAAAAACACCAGATGATATAGCAGTAGTTTTTGGAGATCAACAAATCACATATAGAGAACTTAATATTAAAGCTAATCAATTAGCCGGTTATTTAATCGGAATTGGTGTTAAACCTGATAGTTTAGTTACAATATATATGTCGCGCAGTATCGAAATGATCATTACTGTATTAGGAGTTTTGAAAGCTGGGGGAGCTTATGTCCCTATTGATATAGAGTATCCGATAGAGCGATTAAAATATATACTACAAGATACAGCAACTCAAATATTATTAACTAAAAGTATTTTATCTAATCAATTACCACAAGAAAATATCAAAATAATTTATCTTGACCAAAATTGGCATGAAATTCAGAAATATTCTCCATCAAATTTGAAGCAAATATGTTATGCCGATAATTTGGCTTATTGTATATTTACCTCAGGATCGACAGGAAAACCTAAAGGTACATTGAATACGCTTCGTGGTTTTACGAATCTCGTACAGTGGTATTCTGGTGAAATTATAAACAATATTAATCCAATAAAAATGTTACTAATTAGCTCATTTGGCTTTGACTTAACTCAGAAAAATATTTTTGGAACATTAGTTAATGGGGGAAGAATTATTATTCCACAAGGTGAAATTAGTGATATTGATCAACTGAGATTGACGGTATTAAAGCACAATCCTACTCATATTAATTGTGCTCCATCTGTATTTAATGCATATAAAGATATTTTAGCTAATGATTCAGTACATACTGTAATTCTTGGTGGAGAGGTTATTAATTCATCATTAATAGAGTTTTTTCAAAAAAGGCGAATAAATCTAATTAATTCATATGGGCCAACAGAGTGTTCTGATGTAGTTACTTTTTATCGATATGAGGCTAATTCAACAAATATAGCAGTCATACCGATAGGCCGCCCAATTTCAAATGTACAGATATATATTTTAGACTCGAATTTTATGCTTGTTCCTGTTGGAGTTACTGGAGAGCTTTATATTTCAGGGGATGGCGTAGGAAGGGGCTATTTGAATAGGCCTGATTTAACAGCAGAAAAATTTGTCCCAAATCCCTTTGGAAAACCTGGAAGTCGTATGTATCGAACTGGAGATTTGGCGCGATATTTGCTTGATGGAAGTATTGAATTTGAGGGTCGTAAAGATCATCAAATTAAGATTAGAGGATTTCGGATTGAGCTAGGTGAAGTTGAATCAGCTTTGCAAGAAATTAAAGCTATAGAAAAAGCCGTTGTATTAGTGAGCGAGGAGCTAGATAAAAGACTAGTTGCTTATTTAGTTACAGAGGATGGAGTAAATTTAAATATTATGGAATTAAGAGCTCAGCTACAGAAATTGCTTCCTGAATATATGATTCCATCGGATTGGATCTTTATTCATGAGTTTCCATTAACTCCTAATGGAAAAGTGGATCGTAAAGCGTTAGCTGGGCTTAAAGGTTCACGGGAGGCAGTTAGTAATGGATATATTGCGCCTCGTACAGAAATAGAAAAAATTGTTGCAACTATTTGGGAAGAGGTACTTAAGGTTGAGCGAGTTAGTATTAATGATAATTTCTTTGCTTTAGGAGGTCATTCTTTATTGGCTACCCAGATAATCTCACGTGTCAGTGAAAAGTTTGATAAAAAAATCGCGTTGAGGTTACTACTGGATGCTCCTAACTTGTGTGTGTTTTGTGAGCGACTGGATCAATTCTTTTTAACAGGAGAAAAGCAAATAATTCCAGCTCTGACACGCCTTACTCGACGTTCCTCTAATTTTTAATATATTCCTGTAAATAAGAATGCACTCTATTTTATCAGTAATGCCAAGTTCTGGACCATATATTTTACCTTTAGGGACTAAAAGCAGCATGTTGAGTTTGAATAAATTAGCATCTCAAATAAAAGAGAAAGAGCTTTTAGAGCATTATCCTTATCTTGCAGATGCTATCTTTCAAAGAAAATTAGAACATCATGCTGGTAGAGTTTGTGCTAAATGGGCTATTAAGGCACTCAATATTAATAATACCTCAAACACAATTTCGATTGGCAGTAAAGGTGAACCTATATGGCCTAGAGGTATTATTGGTTCAATAACACATACCCAAGATTTTGCCTGTGCTGTTGTTGCACCTGCATCTGCCTATATTGGGATTGGGATTGATTCTGAAAAATGTGTTGATGAGGATGGGTGTGCTGATATCACCAATGTTTGTCTAAGTATAAAAGAAAGTCAATTATTAAAAAATGAATTGTTGACCAAATGCCAGTTAGCAACGTTGATGTTCTCTACCAAAGAAGCTTTTTATAAAGCTGCCTATCCATATGTAAAGCGCTTCATTGATTTTGATGAGCTTGAAATCACTGATATTGACCCTTTATCTGGGCAAATATACATGAATTCGGATGTTTTAGGTTCTAGGAGTAGTTTTCATATTTGTGGGAGATACGTAATTAGAGACAATTATGTCCATACAAGTGTTGTGCTTTATAAAAAGTGAAAAATGACAATATTTTAGTAGAAATTAAATTAACGAATATATTTGGAGGCAGTAATGCAGCAAGATGAATACATTGTAGTAATGAATGAAGAAGAACAGTTTTCTATCTGGAAGGCTGATTATAAAGTCCCGGCTGGTTGGTTTATTCAACCGATGAGAGGTTCTAAGGAAGACTGCTTGGAATATATCAATATACATTGGACAGATATGCGTCCTGCAAGTTTAAGACGTCAAATGGATTAGATTAGAGGAGATTACTTATGTCGAATATAGACCTATTTCCAGCTTCTTATGCACAGCAGCGATTATGGTTTTTAGATAAGCTATATTCGAATACTAATATGTTCAACATACCCTTTGGCTGGTTTATTGAGGGGCAGTTAGATCCTGAGATACTCAGAAAAGTGCTCCTCCATATTACATATCGTCATGAAGCTTTCCGTACAAAATTTATAGAGAAGGATTCAGTCCTTTTTCAAGTGATCAATTCAGAAGCGCATTTATCATTAGAAGTTTTTAATACATCAGCTATGGGGGACTCCTGTAAGATTGCAAAATTAATACTTGGAAATATGGCAAGAGAACCTTTCGATCTTCAAATTGGTCCCCTATTTAGAATTGTTCTTGTGGAGCATTCCAACTTTCAGCATTCTTTACTATTTGTCATTCATCATATTATTTTTGATGGGTGGTCAATAAATGTATTGGCAGAGGAATTAGATCGTCTTTATGAGGCTTTTAGTAATGGTTCAGTTAACCCATTAGCAGATTTATCAGTTCAATATGTTGATTTTGCTGCATGGCAACATAACTGGTTAGGTGGGGATGTAATTGATAAGCAAGTTGATTACTGGAGAAATAAGCTAAAAAATTTAAACTCGATGCTTGATTTACCTTTTAATAAGTCTCCAACCACATTGACTAGTCATAGAGCTAACTCTATTAGTATTATACTTGAGGCAGATGTAGTCACTTCTTTGCGTAAAATAAGTCAGAAAAATCAAGTAACCATATTCATTTTTTTAATTTCAGTATTTGGCATATTAATTAGTCGATATAGTCGACAAAATGATATTTGTATTGGTTATCCTGTATCCAATAGAAATCATATTGAGCTTGAAGGAGTCATCGGTTTTTTTGTAAATATTCTTCCATTAAGAATTCAGCTAGAAGAAGTTACAACTTTTGAAGAGTTATTAAAAAAAATACGTGAAAATATATTTGAAGCAAGTGAATATCAAGATATACCTTTTGAAAAAGTTGTAGAAATATTGCAACCCTATCGTGAATTAAATAGGGCCCCTTTATTTCAGACCCTTTTTACATTAGATACTTTAATTCCAAAAAGAATACGGAATTCATATCTAAAAATGACCCCTTTATTGACTTCTTCAACAAATGATACCCAACTTGATTTGACTTTAAGTTTAACAGAAACAATAGAAGGTTCTATTTCAGGGGTAATTGAATATAAGGCTGATTTATTTGATCAAATTAAAATAGAAAAGATGGTGGAACATTTTAATGTACTTTTGAAATATGTGGTAGCAGATCCTCAATCTGAAATTAAAAAAATCCCTCTATTAACTGAGCTAGAACAACAAGAAATTTTGATTGACTGGAATAATACTGAAGTTAAATATCCAAGAGATAAAAATATATGTGAGCTTTTTGAAGAGCAAGTCCAAAAAACACCAGATGATATAGCAGTAGTTTTTGGAGATCAACAAATCACATATAGAGAACTTAATATTAAAGCTAATCAATTAGCCGGTTATTTAATCGGAATTGGTGTTAAACCTGATAGTTTAGTTACAATATATATGTCGCGCAGTATCGAAATGATCATTACTGTATTAGGAGTTTTGAAAGCTGGGGGAGCTTATGTCCCTATTGATATAGAGTATCCGATAGAGCGATTAAAATATATACTACAAGATACAGCAACTCAAATATTATTAACTAAAAGTATTTTATCTAATCAATTACCACAAGAAAATATCAAAATAATTTATCTTGACCAAAATTGGCATGAAATTCAGAAATATTCTCCATCAAATTTGAAGCAAATATGTTATGCCGATAATTTGGCTTATTGTATATTTACCTCAGGATCGACAGGAAAACCTAAAGGTACATTGAATACGCTTCGTGGTTTTACGAATCTCGTACAGTGGTATTCTGGTGAAATTATAAACAATATTAATCCAATAAAAATGTTACTAATTAGCTCATTTGGCTTTGACTTAACTCAGAAAAATATTTTTGGAACATTAGTTAATGGGGGAAGAATTATTATTCCACAAGGTGAAATTAGTGATATTGATCAACTGAGATTGACGGTATTAAAGCACAATCCTACTCATATTAATTGTGCTCCATCTGTATTTAATGCATATAAAGATATTTTAGCTAATGATTCAGTACATACTGTAATTCTTGGTGGAGAGGTTATTAATTCATCATTAATAGAGTTTTTTCAAAAAAGGCGAATAAATCTAATTAATTCATATGGGCCAACAGAGTGTTCTGATGTAGTTACTTTTTATCGATATGAGGCTAATTCAACAAATATAGCAGTCATACCGATAGGCCGCCCAATTTCAAATGTACAGATATATATTTTAGACTCGAATTTTATGCTTGTTCCTGTTGGAGTTACTGGAGAGCTTTATATTTCAGGGGATGGCGTAGGAAGGGGCTATTTGAATAGGCCTGATTTAACAGCAGAAAAATTTGTCCCAAATCCCTTTGGAAAACCTGGAAGTCGTATGTATCGAACTGGAGATTTGGCGCGATATTTGCTTGATGGAAGTATTGAATTTGAGGGTCGTAAAGATCATCAAATTAAGATTAGAGGATTTCGGATTGAGCTAGGTGAAGTTGAATCAGCTTTGCAAGAAATTAAAGCTATAGAAAAAGCCGTTGTATTAGTGAGCGAGGAGCTAGATAAAAGACTAGTTGCTTATTTAGTTACAGAGGATGGAGTAAATTTAAATATTATGGAATTAAGAGCTCAGCTACAGAAATTGCTTCCTGAATATATGATTCCATCGGATTGGATCTTTATTCATGAGTTTCCATTAACTCCTAATGGAAAAGTGGATCGTAAAGCGTTAGCTGGGCTTAAAGGTTCACGGGAGGCAGTTAGTAATGGATATATTGCGCCTCGTACAGAAATAGAAAAAATTGTTGCAACTATTTGGGAAGAGGTACTTAAGGTTGAGCGAGTTAGTATTAATGATAATTTCTTTGCTTTAGGAGGTCATTCTCTTCTTCTCCCGAAGGTCTTAATTAAGTTGCGCATAATATTAAAAGTGCAATTACCAATTCAAGAGTTATTTAAAAAAAGTACACTCGAAGAAGTTGCAAATTTAATTGCAGAATTAACTGATTATTAATATTGAAATAAAAGAGATTTTTTGATGATAAATGTAAATAATTTAAATGATAATTTTATTTTATATTTATGTAAAGATTTGCTTGATTATAATAATTTTTATTTTAAATATAAAAAAGTTAATGGGTGCAAGGAATGTATTAAAAATATAGGAATTCCTTTGCTGATTGAGGAAGGGATAGATGATAAATTTAAATTGTGGAGTCAATCTAGGAATATTTCACATTGTTTTTATAATTCTGATTTATTGCCAGAAAATATCATTTGTAATAACAAAGATAAGGTGGAAACTAAAGGCACAATTGTTTATATAGAAGATATATGGCTTCCATTTGTTAATTTATTAGCTGTAGCTACTAAAAGAAAAGTAATAAAATTAGCTGATGATAGTAGCTTAAATGAGAAACTTATATCATTAACGATAGATGGTCCAATCTGTATGTTAATTTCAGCTAGCCTATTAACAAATAATAAAATGACTTTTTTTTCGGAATTCTCTTCATTTTATGAATTTGGTGTTATTCCAGCTACTGATATTTATAATATGTCTTGGATTTTAGCAAAAATATTACATGCTCATTTTAATAAAAAAGAAAAAAGTCCTTTTCGATGCTTTATTCAAAATTCGAGTATGCGGTCAACAAACAAGAATGGATGTTTAATTTATGATGGTAGTGAGTTTTCTGGATCAGAATTAACTTCAACATTAGAGACATACCATTATTATTTAGGAGTTATGGGACATGGGGGGAATATTGATGTTTCATTAAGTTCTAATTTGGCGGTTCTATGTGGAAAGTCTATTGGAAATATAATCCATGAAGATAAAAAGACTCATTATTGCCAACAAGGAAGTTATTGTTCGCGTGTAGAAATTGGTCAAAATTTATTGATTCCAATTGTGAAAGTTCAAGCAGATATTTTATTTCTATTTACATGTATGGGAATTGCATCAATGCAAGGTATTTATCCATATGAAATAACGTTAGCAAAATCATCATTGGAGGGCAATGTATCATCATTTATATCAACAATAAGTGTAGCTTCTGCTCCTGACTGGTTACCTGTTTTATATGCATCATTAATTAATTCTGGTTTCTCATTAGGAGCTGCTTTAAAAAAAATAGCAAAAATATTAAATGTGATGACTAAAAGTCAGCCATGCTTATTAATTCTAGGGGACCCCACAATTTCTAAATTTCCATTAATTAATATGGAATATAATGTAAAAGTGGATATAATAGAAGATAATATAAAAATATATTTAATGGACTGTGAGTCTTATTATGCTGAAGTAGATTTATTGGAAGCTGTTGGACATGAATTAAATAATGAGGAATATGTAATAAGTTTTTTTGTTTATGATTTGGCTAATAATAAGATATTGAATCATGAAGAAAGCTATATTGATATAGTTGTTAGTATTCAGGAAATTGAAGGTAAGAAAACTTGTATTATTTGTAGCGCTATTGGATTAAAAGGAAAGAAAATTGAGATAAATCTTAAGAGGCAAATATATACAAACAAGTATTTAGAAGATTATATAAGATTGCTAGAGAAGAATGAGTGGTTTTTAAAAAAAGTGATTGAGCTTGATAATAATATAGATAATATTAATAGTAGTAAACTTTGGTATAAAAATTCTATTGATGAGTTTGTTAAAAACTCAAGAAAAGCAATTAACTTGTTTAAAATGGCTAGAGAAGTTCCTAGTAGAACGAATTATTTTCAGGTACCTATTGTTCAACGTAATACTATAGTTCAGAAAGTTCATAAAATAGTTAATGAAATAATAAGTGAAGAAATTTCTACATTCTCAAAATGGGGAATTAGATTTGATTTTTCAGAAATATATTCATCTGTATGTATCGATATTGAGAGTAATAGAGATAAGGAGTGTGAATATTGTGGTAGTGCAACTGATAGAACAAAGCTTGTAGCAATAGAAAGAGCAGATATTATTCGTTATCGTAGATTTTGCCATCAATGTTCAGTTATATCTGATATCTCCTTTGATATGCCGAAAGCTCGTATAGAATGTCCACAAACTTTTGAAAGAGGAAGAAAATTAAATATTGATATTGTTTTTGAAACTTTAGATTTAAATTTTTATGATGAACTATCATTATTTCATATTGCTATTGCTATAGAGGGAAAAATTCCATGGATAGATGTTAAAGCTAACCCTAGTGTTAAAAGTATTTATATATCAAAAAAATCTGAAACGGTAGTTTCATTTGAATTATATATTCCATCGGATACTGTTTTAGGTATTTATTACCTTACAGCAATTTATAGTGGAAACTTTGGATTATCTATGATTAGTCGACCTATAGGAGTGGTGAATAATATTTCATCTATTAGTAACGTGAACTTATAATTTTTAATAATAGTAAAAATGAGTGATATTATGATTCTTACTGGTAAAGAAATTGAAAAACAAGTTGAAAATGGAAATATTATAATATCTCCATTTTATAAAGAACAACTAAACCCTAATAGCTATAATTATCGGTTGGGTTCTCAATTATTAGTTCCTAAAAGTGATTCTGTAAATTCAAGTACATATGAAGAAGTTGAAATTCCAGATCAAGGCTATTTATTAAAACCAGGATGTACATATTTAGGTCATACTTATGAAACTTTAGGAAGTGATATCTTCGCTATGTCGTTAATAGGTAGGAGTTCAATAGGAAGATTAGGTCTATTTTTACAAGTTTCTGCTAACTTGGGACATATAGGATCTTGTCACTCATGGACCTTAGAGCTTGTTGCAATAAATCCAATAGTTGTTTATCCATTTATGAAGATTGGTCAAATTTCATTTTGGAAATCTATTGGCGATATTAATCATTACAAAGATGGTTACACTAAATTCAATCAACCATATCCATCGATAGGTTTCTAAAGGATAAAAAAATGATTCTTACAGGGCAACAAATTATTTTAGAAAGAAGTTTACAACGTATAACAATTGAACCATTTGATGTGGAAAAAATTACAACTAATTCTTTTGATTTATTATTAGGAGATGAATTAATTGAATATATTGACGAAATACTTGATCCGAAGAAAAAAAATGAGGTGAGGCGAGTACAATTTGATGAAAATGGAGAATATTTCTTAAAGAAAGGGAGTTTTGTGCTAGGGCATAGCAACGAGATAGTCGGAAGTAACCATTATGTTCCAATTATACATGCTCGTTCATCAGTTGCTAGATTAGGCTTATTTGTACATGTTACAGCAGACCTAATTGATATTGGTTCAATTGGACAAGTTACATTTCAGCTTTTTGCTACACAATCAGTAGTTTTAAAAAGAGGTATGAAGATTGGTCAGGTATCTTTTTGGGTTCCTCATGGAGAAATATCATTATATCGAGGTAAATACCATAATAGTATTGGTCCTCAAGCTTCTTTATCGCATTTAGATAAGAGTTAAAAATGAAAGTAAAAAACATAAGATATAATATTAATGATCCAATGACATTAAGTTCCAATCTCTTTAAAATTAGTAATCAATTTTTAAAATATTTTAGTAATCATGGGTTTGATATAGTAGAACCTTTTGGTCTCATCCCTGAACATGATAAAACAGTGCTATTCACCTCAGCAACAATTACAACATTTCGTTCCCTATTAAATATAAAAAATTGTAAAAAAGCTGTTCTTCAACCATGTTTAAGGTTGCAAAATCTAAATAAATTAGGAGATTTAAATTGTAGACTTAATTATATGAGTTATTTTAATATGCTCGGAATAATAGATACTTCTACTGAACTTATTCGAACAGAGGAGATAATTATAGATTTTCTGATTAATGAACTCCAATTATTAGATAGGCTTGTCATTCATGTAAAATCAGATGATATTAAACTATATAGTCAAATTATAGAGAGAGTAAATAATAAAATTACATGTATTTATGATGATCCATCAATAAACTTTAGGTGGACTTATGGAGGAAATGATAATTTAACTGGTAAGGGAATCCCATTGTGCTTAGAAAACAAAAATGGTTCTGTGGAAGAGTTTGGGCAAATTGTATATTTATTTCGAGACCATAAGTTAATAGGTTTAGAATTCGGTTTTGGGCTTGAAACATTTGCTTCTATACTTTATTCATATCGTAATCCATTTGAAATACATCCTGCTTGGGCTGTATTAAATAAACATAATAATTTTATCTTATCATGTCACAAATTTGATTTAATGATGATATTTTGTCAGTTGTTTTTATTGGGGTGTAAACCAGGTAAAGGAAGTTATGCCTCGATTATAAGACAAGTGGGCCGCAGGTTGGCTGCTTTGACTATTAAAGAGCCACCTGATGAGGTTGTAAATGATTTATTATATTTAATAAACTCTATATCTTATAAGGGCTCTGTTGATGATTTTATATCTATTTGGTTGGATATACGTGATCGTTATTATGGATGTGTCAAACGTTGGTATGATTATAAGAGAAATCAATATTATTTAGTAAAACTTGGTAAAATAGATAGTGATAAAGCTCATAAAAATCTTATACACTACTTTAAAGGCTTAAATCTTTATGGTGTTGATTTTTATGAAGATTTAAATCCATTAGTACTAACCAATATAGGTTAGTACTAATGGATATTATAATAAATATTTATTGCCTTCTTATATTTTTAATCCTCAATTAAGAACTAAGTTAATAATTTTATTTGGAACAAATATTATTTTTTTTAATTCTTTATCTTTTAGCCATTTCAAAATGACATCATTAGATAAAACGGTCTTTTCTGCTTCTTCCTGAGTAATGTCAGCAGGTAAGATAATTTGAGTACGAAATTTACCATTTATTGAAACAGCATAACTTACTTCTTCCTCGTGTATGAAATCTTCATTAAATTGAGGATAATCTTGATCTAATATAAATTTATTATTACCTAATTTTTCCCACAACTCCTCTGTTAAAAATGGAGCATAGGGATGTAAAAGCTGCAACAATATTGATAGAGAACGATGATCATGAACATTTAGTTTGGTGAATTTATTTACACATGTCATTAAATTAGCTATCGCTGTATTAAAATTCATGCTTTCTGTTAATTCGCTAACTTTTTTAATTGTTTGATGAGTAATTTTAATTACTTCTTCGCTTGGTTTTTCATTTGAAACAATAAGCTGATTTTTTTCGTTATAAAATAATCGAAAAACTTTGTTTAAGAATTTAGAAGAACCTTCGATTGCTTGAACTGACCATGGAGCTGATTGTTCTATTGGTCCTAAAAACATTTCATGTAAGCGGAAGCAATCTGCACCATACTGATCAATAATGTCATCAGGAATTACAACATTGTATTTCGATTTTGACATTTTTTCGATTACTCTTTCACATAATAACTTACCTTGATCATTAGTTATAACTTTAATATTACGATAATCATTACGCCAAGATTTTAATTTATTAATATCTACACTATTGTCACTATCAACAAAATCAATATTAATATGTAAAGGTTGAAGATTATCATCTTTGACCATATCAGAAGAAATAATAGTATTAGTATTTACTTCTCTATAAATAATGGCAGATTGTCCAAGAATCATTCCTTGACAAACAACTTTTTTAAATGGCTCTTCAAAATCAATATAGTTTATATCATAAAGAAATTGATTCCAAAAACGAGAATATAATAAATGACCAGTTGCATGTTCAGCACCACCTATATAACAATCTACACTATTCCAGTAAGATGTATTAACTGAGTCTGCAAAGTTGTTCTTATTTTTTGGGTCAGTGTATCGTAAAAAATACCAGCTAGATCCCGCCCAACCTGGCATTGTTGTTGTCTCTAAAGGGTAGCCTTTATAACTCCATGTTTCTACTCGTGCTAATGGAGGCTGACCATCTTCAGTTGGACGATAATCCGAAATGTTTGGAAGTTTTATAGGAAGATCTTCTATATTAACTGGCAATGGTATGCCTTTTTCATTATAGTAAATTGGAATAGGTTCACCCCAATATCTTTGTCTTCCAAAGATCGCATCTCGCATTCGGTATTTAACTTTATTTATGCTTAGCCCTTTTTCTTCTAAGATATTACAAATTGCTCCTTTTGCTTCAACTAAGTTAAGACCATTTAATATATCGGAATTAATTAGAGTTTTTGAAGATTCGGTTTCTGCAAATATATGAATTAACGGCAAATTAAATTGTTCAGAAAAACTAAAATCTCTCTCATCAGCAGCTGGTACCCCCATAATTGCACCAGTACCATATTCTGGTAAAACATAATCGGCAATCCAAATAGGAAGTTTTTCATTTGTCAAAGGATGGAGTGCATAGTTACCTGTAAATACACCTGTTACATTGTTCTTATCAGATATACGCTCTCTGTCACTACGAGACTCAATAGAGTTGATGTAGTTTTCTACATCATATTTTCTGCGATCAGTAGCTAATATCTTGGCTAAAGGGTGTTCAGGGGCTATTACTAAAAAAGTTACACCATAAATTGTTTCAGGATGGGTTGTGTAAATTGCTATTTTTAAATCATCACAACTTGTTGAAAATAAGATCTCTGTACCAGAAGATTTACCAATCCAATTCCTCTGCATGTCTTTTAGACTTTCTGGCCAATTAAGATTTTTAAGATTGTTTTCTAATCTATCCGCAAATGCGGTAATACGTAACATCCATTGTTTCATTTTTTTCTTTGTAACAGGATGTCCTCCTCTTTCGGAGCGACCATTTATTACTTCATCATTAGCAAGAACTGTTCCTAATGCTGCACACCAATTAACAGTTGATTCTGCTCTGTAAGCTAGACGATAGTTCATTAGAAAATCTGACTTTTCGACATCAGAAAACTGTTTCCATTGTAAAGCAGAAATGATCTCAGTATCTTGTGTTTGAGCACTATCTAATCCTGCATTTCCTTTTTCTTCAAGAATAGAGATTAATTCTACAATGGCACGAGTTTTTTTTTGTTTATTATCGTACCAAGAATTGAAAAGCTGTATAAAAATCCATTGAGTCCAGCGATAATACTCTGGATCACATGTTTGAAACTCACGATTAGGATCAAAGGATAAGCCAATTTTAGAAAGTTGCTCTTTAAATCGATTAATATTATTATTAGTGGTAATAGCGGGATGTTGTCCAGTTTCTATGGCGTATTGTTCTGCGGGGAGACCGAAAGCGTCGAATCCCATTGGATGTAGTACGTTATATCCTTGCATACGCTTAAATCTACTAAGAACATCACTTGCAATATAACCACGTGGATGACCAACGTGTAGACCAGAGCCAGAGGGATATGGAAACATATCTAAGCAGTAGAATTTTTTCTTATTGGATGGTTCGTGGGCATGATATACTTTTTCTTCACTCCAAATACGTTGCCACTTTTCCTCAATCGATTTAAAATTTCTCATTACTTCACAATCTCAATAAAAATTACTAGCAGATAAATGCTATTTAAGTTGAATTACCTCAAACTAGACCGTACAGTTATTTAAACTTTATTAACACTGTGGGTTAAGCTTTAGATAATTTATTCAGCCTAGATACATTTTCACTTAGGTATACTTAAAGTAGTATTTTTGCTACTGTACTACCTTATCCTAATTTAATGGTATCAGCTAGTATTATAAAATATCTTGCATCAGTCTAGATATTTTAGTAATTTTAGAATTGGGATTTGGTTGAATTGTGAGCAAATTTGTTGACTAAAGCTTATAAAATTTATCTTTTAAGATGAAAACGTTCAACTATATTATTTACTTGGTTTAAGAAGTTATGGCCCATTTTTTATAAAAGGTCTCCTAACTGTTGGTTGTATAAATCCGACTAAGCTCCCTCTTATTAGGCATTAGTTTGAAATTAAACTGTTTAATCTGCTAAGTATTACAGAATTTACCCCAATCTTCCATTAATCCCTTACGCTTTTCTAGATAAGCTCCGCGTAAATAAGCAGCTTCCACTTCATCTGGCAGCTTATGCGCTAATACATGTTCACAGACTTCACGAGGGTAATCTGTTTTATCAGCTGACCAATCACGGAAAGTGGAACGGAAACCATGTGTCGTGATTACTCGATTTTGCTTAGGATCAATATAGCCAATACCATCTTCTTTTAATTTCTTGTCATGCATTCGCTTAATTAAAGTGGTTAAAGACATACCAGACAGCATGCCACCACGTGGAGCAGGGAAAATAAAGTCATCTGGTTGAGGATGAGTTTCTTGATAAAGTTGTTCGAGTAATCTAATTGCTGCTTCAGATAAAGGAACCCGATGTTCTTTATCCGCTTTCATTCGTTCTTTTGGAATAATCCAGATCTTATTTTTAAAGTCGATTTCTTTCCATAAAGCTCCAAAGACTTCACCTGAGCGACAAGCAGTTAATATGGCAAATTCTAATGCTTTGGGAGAAATTCCATTCCTTTGTCTTAAGTCATGAATGAAAGTAGCCACTTGCATATATGGTAATGATGGATGAGGTCTAGATTTTTGCTTTAAATTTCTAAGAATAGGTTCTAAGTTACCTTTCCATGCGGCTGGATTATCTCCAACAAAATATTCCATAGCCTTAGCATAATCGAAAATAGTTTCTATTCGACCACGAACCCGTTTTGCCGTTTCATGTATTTCTATCCAGATTGGCTCAAGTGCTGTGACAATATCTGTTTTAGTAATAGACCCAATCACACGATCACCAATAATAGGGTAGATATAGGTCTCTAAGGTAGATGACCACTGTGCAATATGTTTCTCATTTTTAAGTTCTAATGTTTTCTTCTCAATTACAATCTTGGCGCATTCACGAAAAGTTTTTTCATGTCGTTGTTTAAGAAGTAAAGCTTCGCGTTGTTCCTGTTTATGTTGAATAGGATCAATCCCATTTCGGATTTGCAATCTTAATTCAGCAGCTTTTGCTCGTGCTTCAGCTAAAGAAACTTCAGGGTAGGGACCAAGACCAATATCACGACGATGTGGTTTTAGCTTTCCATCGCTGTCTAAGCGTTTGCCTACCACAGCACGCAAAATCCAGACACGAGAATTACCTTCTATATTCAAACATAAGCCATCAACACCCCCTACAGAATGTCGCCCAGTCTTTTTAATTTTTGATACACTGAGTGCTGAAAGCTCTTTAGATTTTTTTGGCATCTAACCTTTTACCCCACAACCTACCCCTCAAAAAATATCGAAAAGAGCTAGATTGTGCAAGACTGCATTGGATGGATTTTATTTTAATATAATGAATTATATAATTATTATTTATTTCGTTGGACTGTATAAGACTGCTGTTAGACGGACACCGCTTCCGCCAAATTCGAAAAGCCCCTGTTAAAAGCAGGGGCTTTTTTTATGTCTATATTTTCAATATTGATTAAATATAAATTGGTAAATATAAAACTTGAATATGACTCTCTTCAGCAAATAGTTCTCTTTAATGAATCTGTAATTGTTAGAAGAAAGATCGAAAGAAAAACTTAGTTTTACTTATGAGTAATTCACTAGATTATTTTGAACAATGAAATTATCTATATGTAGTTAATGTAAGGGAAGAATGCCTAACGATGGAGTAATAAGTAATCGGATAATTTGTAATCTTTGTATTATTAAAAAATTAATATTATAAATGAGTGCGTTCATCATATTTTCAGCAGAATTTTTTAATTTTATTTAATGATTTTGTGATTTTAAGTCTGGTAGTATCGAAAGAAATTTTAAAAAATTGACAACATAAATTTTATTTATTAGTAAAGAATTTATAAAAGTTAGCTAAATTTTATTTTTTGCGAGTTATAAAATATGCAGAGATTTGCCAATGCAACCAATAAATCTCTAATGTTATATTTGTTTTGGGTTCTAGATCATTGGTTTCTTTAAACTTTGCCATATTTATTAAAAGACTGAACTATGTTGATATAAAAAATCTTGATTAAAAATCTGCTTTATAACTTTTATAGACTTATTTAATACTTAATGTTGTGAAGTTTTTACCTACATGATCTAAAAGAGTTTTTAGAAGCACTATTATATCCCAAATGGTTATTTCGTTAATTTTATGCAATAGCCATTTACCTGCCAAAAATATGTAATTAATAGGATAAAAATGTTAGAAACTGATGTTTTAATTGTTGGAAGTGGTCCATCTGGTTCTTCTGCTGCACTTATGTTAAGTAGTTATGGAATCAGAAATATCATAATAACTAAATATAGATGGCTGGCAAACAGTCCTCGTGCTCATTATATCAGTCAAAGAACTATGGAAATTGTTCGAGATTTAGGGGTATCTGATGAAGTAATCGCAAAAGCGGCACCAAAAGAAGTTATGGGAGATGTTGTTTATTGCACATCTTTAACGGGTGATGAAATTGGACGCTTTCCTTATGGAATGAATCATCCTGAAAGAATGTCAGAGTATGCTAAAGCGAGTCCCTGTGAACAGTGTGATCTTCCTCAACACCTATTTGAACCTATTTTACTTTCAAATGCAGCATCACGAGGGAGTCATCCAAGATTTGATACGGAATATTTATCTCATGTACAAGATGAGGACGGTGTAACAGTCACTGTTTTAGATAGATTAACTCAACAAACATACTTAATCCGCTGTAAGTATTTAATCGGAGCTGATGGTGCAAGTAGCCAAGTCGTAAAAGATTTAGATTTACCTATGGCAGGTAAAATGGGGAAAAGTGGCAGTATAAGCATTATTTTTAAAGCCGATTTAACCAAATACGTTTCGCATAGACCTGGATACCTGTGGTGGATTATACAACCTGGAGCAAATATTGGAGGAATCGGGTTAGGGTTGTTGCGGATGGTCAGACCTTGGAATGAATGGCAGATTGTTTGGGGTTATGACATTGAAAAAGAAGAACCATCCCTTACCGATGATGAGGCGATTGCAATTTGCAAGCAGCTTATTGGCGATAACGATATTGAAATAAACATAAGTAGTAAGTCGTTATGGACAGTCAATGAAATGTATGCAGAGCAATATTCGAAAGGTCGAGTTTTCTGCATTGGTGATGCTGTCCATCGTCATCCACCTTCGAATGGATTAGGTTCAAATTCTTCTATACAAGATGCTTATAACTTATGTTGGAAATTAGCATTTGTATTAAATGGCAAAGCGGGTAGTGGTTTATTAAACAGTTTTAATGATGAAAGAGCACCTGTTGGTGAGCGAATTGTTAAGCGAGCAAATCAAAGTGTTAGAGAGTTCTCTACAATCTTTTCTGCTTTAGAGTTAGATGGAAAGTACAGTACAGAGACGATGCAAGGAAGCATAAATGCCTTAAGCGAAGGTAATGAAAAAGGTGCTGTTAAACGTCGTGATTTAAGATCTGCAATTGAATATAAAGCTTATGAATTTGCTGCTTTAGGAGTCGAAAATAACGTACGTTATCATTCAGCAGCAATTGTTGGGACAGAATATAATATTGAAAATAAAATAGATTCTAGTAGAGATGAAGATCTTCACTATTATCCTTCATTTACCCCTGGCCATAAACTCCCTCATGTATGGCTAGTCAAAAATCATAAAAAAATATCAACCTTAGACTTAATCGGAAATGGAAAGTTTACGTTGTTCTGTTGGCTACAAGGTGACAAATGGAAGTGTGCTGTAGACAACCTGAATAAACAGCTTAACTTGGATATTAACGTTATACAGATAGGTCCAAAAAGAGACGTTGAAGACTCTTATGGAGAACTGTCTCGCTCTTGGGGCAATGATGAAAATGCTTGCATAATGATCAGACCAGACGGTTATATTGCTTGGCAAAGCAATAAAATTGAATCGGTGGACAATGAGTTGCACAAAGCCATGTCATCAATACTTAGTTTGAATTAGGATTTCACCGATTCACCAAATTCGAAAAGCCTCTGTTAAAAGCAGGGGCTTTTTTTATGTGAATGTTTTAATGCTTAGAAACCTATATAAAAATTTGGGTTGAGTTAGGCAGATTTTGATTTCAATTTAATTTGATATTTTGTAGTTAATCGCATCCTCATAATGGTCAATATCTTGTCATTGTTTGAAGAATTCTTTCGAGTCAACTATTGCTGCTATATGTATAATTATAGGCGGAATAGCTCCTTATAATATAAACCCCTTTGCATCACTAACTTGTAAAGTAAAATCGCCTGTTATGTACCAAATTTAAATTAAGAGATATGGATAATTCATGAATTTAATAAAACCTAGTAGTAAGTTCTTTCTTGCAATTTTTCTTATGATGAATCTTTCAAATACATATGCAGCAAAAATACAGGCTGTAGATGCTGAAGTACAAGAGAGTGCTGTAGATGCAATGGAAGCTGCTGGAGCAGAAGCTGTAGGTGGGCAAGAGGATATGTGCCGTGTTGACGAGGCATGTGATGTTGCATCTGCTGTTTCTGAGGATGAAATGTACGGTGGGATTCAACAAGAATATGTCGTAAAAGGCTGTAAGGTAACAATCTACAATGATGGGCCTGTGAAAATGGTCAATGTAAAGACGGATCAACCATGTGATGCTCCACTTCCTAAAGACCATAAATTTTCTAGATAGACTCTGTGAGCCTATAAATTATTTTGAGTACCTTTAAAAAAGTTTTAGTACTTAGCAACTCATATGGAAATTTGGATTGAGTTAAGCAGATTGAGATTTCAGCTTAACTTTATATTTCATCGTGTCTTGGGACTGAATCCTCGTTTTCTACTATTTAATCTTTAGCATGTTGTTTTTTCTCAAAATCGTGAACCATTCGAATACGCTCTTCTGTTGCAGGATGAGAGGATAAAGTATCAAGCACAGCTGTAGATAGTTTATTCGCTGAAGATTCTTCTTGAGAAGTTGATGGGTTGGACTGATTATTTTTATCGATACCTTCTTCTGTTGTATCGCTTAAGCGTTGTAAGAAATTTGCGAAGTGAGAGACTTCTATATGCTTCCTATCCATCAGTTGTAAAGCATATAAATCGGCTTCGGACTCAAATTTACGTGAGTAATTTGCACCTATCATAGCCGCAGGTAATGACGTAAATAAGTCTGAATTATCTCCGGTCATTGCAATGTATAATATACTTAGGCCTAAACTAGTTAACCCTTGTTGCAAACTATGGCGATAAACCAAATGGCCTTGTTCATGGGCTAATACGCCTAAAACTTCCTGATTAGTATGGGCCATTTTGATCAGTTCATCTGTGACGATAATTGTATTATTAGGTAGCGCTACAGCATTTGCCCCTAAATGATCGCCTTTACGGAAGACTAATTTGGCTGGTCTGTTTTCAGCAATAGTATTCAAATATTGCTTAGTAATTTGGTCTTTTTGAGTTTGTGCTAATTGGCTGGGTGCAGTCCAATTATTTAATACATAATTCTCGGCTTCATCACCTAGTTTCTTTAAAGTATTCTCAGGTAATTGAAAAGCAAGATAATGGGATGTGGCTGGAACACCCCATTTCACTAGACTGATCGCGAAAGTAATCACAAAAATTACACTAAAAAGAATAAGACTTGGAGAGCGTTCAAGTTTCCAGATCGAATGTTGAACCTTTTTAGTTGTGTAATTAAACCAGTCTGGTAATGCGCTATGAAATTCAATCCGTGCATCATCAGATAATTCAATCACTGGGTGTAACTGTCCCAGCGCACCAATCAATTTCATATCAGTATATTGATAATGACGCTGCTGTTCTAATTGCTCACCATACCGAATCAGAACTTCAGATTTAGATTGAGCTGAAATCTGAGCACGGTGAGGTTTAGACACTATGCCATCATAGAAAATGATATCTACTGCTTGGGACATAAATTATTAAACTCAGATTATTATAAAGAGATGTCAATATCAAAAATATCACTGATTTCTTCAGCTAAAGCACTTTGTTCTTGCTGAGCGAGATTCATCATTTGATCTGGATCATCTAATAAAATTAAACTCATCGATTCAATCTGATATTTGTGAATACGAACCGCAGCCCAAGCAGACATTAAGCCGATGGTTAAGATTTTTACAATCCAGTTTGAAGCTACAATCCATGCAAAACGCCATTGATTACAGTCTGTTTTAAATTGACTATTTCCAACTGTAGTATTGTTCCATGTCGTAATAAAAATACGTGCAGCAATTAATGGATAAATAAATAATCCAATAAATGCATATACCATAACTATTCCGAAGACTGCAACGTTCGGTGAGAACCCAGCAATTGTTCCTGCCATAGCAAAGTAAATGATTGAAAAAATAGCAATTATACCAATTGCAATAAAAACTGGTATATAAACTGCAGCCATATATGCAGACCATTTTGCGTTTAATTTAAAATTTAATTGTCCAGCATATAAGTTGTTTAGATAATATTTTTTATATAGCCAAATAGCTACAGGTGTAAAAATTCCTAATGTGAAAATATATACCAATATACTCAAAAGAAAGACTTTATAAGATTCTTTTATCGTTCCACCAAAATAAAAACGTGCGTTGCCGAACTTACTATTTCTTGCAGTAAAACGCAAAGTAGCGCGAATTAGCCAAGGTATTGCTGTATATAATGCAACTAACCCAACCACAGTCGCAACTATTGAATACTGTGATGAAATTGCAAATACTGCGTAAATTCCTAATGCAATTAAACGTCCAATCAAAATCTTGGTTGGAATGCCTGTAAAATCAAAGCGACGTTCAAAAAATTCTGTATTGCCATAGAAATAGCGTAAGCGACGAACTTTAGCCCACGGTGCATATAAGCTTAAAGTAATAATAGTCAAAAGAATATTAACGATCCAGATTCCAAAATATTCTGAAGCTTTACCATGAAACTTAAAATGATAAATTCCTGATTGAGAAATTGGTGGTGACGTAATATTTTGATCCTCATTCAAATCTTGAGGAGATGAGGGTAAAGCTTGTTCTTGCATTTTATTCTCTTTATTGAAACTAAATGATCTTGATTGAAAGTAATAGATAATTAGAAAGCTATTGAGAATATTATATATTTTTTATAAATAGAAAGAAATAGAATGAAAAGCAAACAACTATTTTTACCATTATATTCTTATTGAATTGTTCAGAGCAGAAAGCAGATCGAGAGAAGTATAAATAATAGGTTTAAAGGCATATTGGTGACTTATTGCGATTTCTAAGTGAAACTTTCTACATAATTCATTTCATCATTTACCATTTTTATATTCTAATCTTACCTGTCGAAACTAATATATCTATATAAATTTCAATACCGTTATAAACCCTTCTTTAACAATAACTCACTCATTATTTATCCTTACTTTTTAATGATCTATTTTAAAGCAAATGTCGTTTAGTGTGCTTGACTGCCAAAGGGTAGAGCACTATCCTTTGCCTGCTGGCCACATTGCCAGTCGGTTGTCGCAGACCGGGAAAACAAAGTCGATATGCAAAACTCTTGTTTTGTGTGTCGGGAACTCGTTCGCCCCCTTTTTCTCTACGGTAGGGCGGAAGGGGGACACCTTCGGGTGTGCTGGTTCCTTTGTTTCCAGTCTGCGAACCCCCTTTCGTTCTGCCACCATAATTTTAATGTTTTGGCAGAACTCCCAATAAAAAGGAGTTGGCTTTGCACATTCATTATTTCTTGGCAGCCTTTGCTAAAAGCTATAACGACACAACTTAAACATTTAAAGCAGTTTGAAAGTCACTAGGCTTTTCAGGCTTTAAATCTTTATCACCTAAAACTTAATCAACAATAAAACTTGAGATGTGCCAAGCACAGTCTTTAGGGACTTTGCTATGCCTTTTTTCTCCCAAAAAACGGCAGTGGTTTTTATATCTCATTTATATACAACAAGAATTTATTTTATAACGGTAAAACTATGCCACATTCAGATCTCCCATCTCGTGCTTTAAGTGTGCTTCACACTTCCAGATATCTGTTTAACAACTATGGCTTTCACAATGTCGGGGTTGACCGAATTGTTGAGTCGGCAAAAATCCCAAAAGCGACTTTTTATAATTACTTTCATTCAAAAGAAAGGCTAATTGAAATGAGCCTGACTTTCCAAAAAGACGGTCTAAAACAGGAGGTACTTTCAATCATTCATGTTCAAAAAGAATTAACCCTAGTTGAAAAACTGAGCAAGCTTTACTTTTTACATGCCGATTTAGATGGACTTTATCATTTGCCTTTTAAAGCTATTTTTGAAATTGCGAAAACACATCCGAAGGCGTATCAGGTGATCATTGAATATCGAAACTGGTTTATTAATGAAATCTATAATTTGCTTTTAACCACCAACGCACATGCTTCAAAACAAGATGCGCACATGTTTTTATTTGTGATTGATGGAGCAATGGTTCAGCTTTTAGATCCAAACAAGCCAGATGAAAGAGAGAAGTTGTTAGATTATTTTTTTATTACTTTAGGATAAATTAGAGGAAAACATAAGTAAGGAAAGATACTAATAATTGCTTACTTTCCTTACTTTGAAAGTAAATTAAACCTGAGCTTAATTTAAATAAACATTACTTCTTTTGCTTAAAGCGATATTTACATTTTAGACAGCGATAATCCTGAAAAATGTTTTTATCGATCATTACGCCCGCTTTTTTACCAAAAATATTGCCAACTACACCGCCAGTAATACCTGCGCTAATTGCACCGACAAAAGTTCCTACAGTTCCACCAACAATTACACCTAAAGGGCCAGCAATCGTACCAATCGCTGCACCAACAGAAGCTCCAGTTGCAGCACCACCTACAGTGCCTGCTGTTGTACCAGCAGCTGTCAGTAAAACACCGCCAGTTGTTCTAAGTAATTTGTCATGGTCACGTGCTTCGATTTCTGTAGAACCACACTTAGGACATTGCAGAGCTTTTTCCATAAAATTTCCTGTCTTTCATCATTGAGTGACACAGTTGACGGTGCTAAATCAGTAAAGTGGGTAAAAAAACTGTCTTTCGATGAAGTGTCTTTTTCCTATTGAGTGATCGTAACGATAACTGGTCTGCTTTGATTTTAGCTGAACATGAGCGCAAATATTTATAGATCATGTAAACACTTGTACTTTAATAATTATCTCATTAAATACCAATGTTTAGAATGACTAAGGCTTACAGATCAATGTGTCTAGTAGAGAGCAATTCAATAATGATGAATAAAATGTGAATGGTTTTTTGAGTAGATTTTTTGAAGTTATTGAAGAGAACAAGCTATTCAATGATAAAAGGCTTATCCTGTTTGAATAAGCCTTCTTTGAAGATTAAATTGATTTTTTCCAACTCAAAAATTTATATAATCCAAACATAAATGCAATCCAAATTGGAATTAAAATAACTGATTTTTCAAAACCTTGAGTCCACATGATATATAAAATCATGCCAATAAAAATCAAAACGATATAGTTACTTAAAGGTGAAAATAGTGCAGGGAATTTGACAACTTTACCTTCAAGTTTCATGGCACGTTTAAACTTCAAATGAGTAAAGCTAATGATTGCCCAGTTTAAAACTAAAGCTGCTACAGCCATGTACATGAGATAGCTTAAAGCTTCTTCTGGGATAAAATAGTTCAGTAACACGCAACCAAAAATCAGAATAGAAGAAAAGATAACAGCCGGTGTTGGAACGCCTTGTTTGCTCACTTTTGTAAAAATTTTGGATGCGTGGCCTTGTACTGCTAGACCATATAACATGCGACTGTTTGCGTACATACCGCTGTTATAAACAGACAGTGCGGCTGTTAAAATAATAAAGTTAAGCAAATGCGCTGCCCAACCAATCCCAAGCTGGCTAAAAATCATCACAAATGGACTTTTATCTAGACCACCAAGGTCAAGCTGATTCCACGGAATGAGCGACATGATAATGGCAAGCGAAGCCACATAGAAAACCAAGATTCGAAAGATAACTTGGTTAATGGCTTGTGGAATGCTTTTTTCAGGATTTTCGGCTTCAGCAGCAGTCATCCCAATCAGTTCAATACCGCCAAAGGCGAACATTAAAAAGGCGAGCATATAAAACAGGCCCGAGAACCCATGTGGGAAAAATCCGCCATGCTGCCATAAGTTTGAGAAGCTAGCGATAGAATCACTACCTGCGGTGAGCAATAAATATAAGCCAAACACGATCATGGCAATGACTGCCGCAACTTTAATAATGGCTAACCAAAACTCAGATTCACCATAAAATTTAACGTTGCCTAAGTTCAAACATGTGACCAAAACAAAGAAAAATAAGGCTGATATCCAAGCAGGAATATGAGGCCACCAGTAATGCACATATTTAGCAACTGCTGTCAGCTCGGTCATTGCGACCAGAATGTAAACCACCCAATAGTTCCAGCCCGATAAAAAACCAGGGAATCTTCCCCAGTATTTTTGTGCAAAGTAACTAAAGGAACCGACCACAGGTTCTTCTACGATCATTTCACCCATTTGGCGCATAATTAAAAATGCGACCAAACCGACAATGGCATAACCTAAAATAATAGAAGGGCCAGCAGACTGGATGACTTGTGCAGAGCCTAAAAATAAACCTGTCCCGACAGCACCACCCATAGCGATTAGCTGGATGTGGCGATTTTTAAGTCCGCGTTTTAATTGGGAAGATGAGTTGCTCAAAATATATGCGTTGAATAAAAAAGCTGGAGCTATTGTAATGGATTGGCTAGGGATAACCTAATTTGAAAAGGATTTTACTCAGTTAAATAAAAAGGATCCGTACAAAGCTATACGAATCCTTTTTTAGAAAAATGATGTTTTTATAAATTAGAAAGACACCATTTTGCCCGGGTTAATCATTGCACCGATGCCATACATACTTTTCGCGAGCGGAATAACAACTGGTGCAAGGGTACGGCCAAACATAATATTTTGATGGTCAATTTTAGATAACATTTCAAAGTCATTAGATTGCCCAATAAAGTCATTTGCAATCGCTTTACCAATGCGTACCGTCTGTGCAACGCCGTGACCACTCCAGCCGTGAACAGCATAAATCGGGAATTTATTGCCAAACTTACGGCTATCGACTGCACCATTTACGGTTAAATCAGTTGTTCCACTCCAGACAAAATCCATCTCTAGATTTTTAATTTGAGGGAAAACGGTATGAATTCGATGCTCTAGGTAATTTAACGTTTTCTCAGGTCCCCAACATGTTCCTGTACCTTGTCCACCAAACAATAAGCGGTTGTTAAACACGGGACGGTAGTAATCAATCTGGAACTGAGTGTCATAAACAGGATGCCCAAATGGCAGAAGCTCTTTTGTATCAAGTTCTAGTGGGGCAGTCGTCGCAACATAGGTGTAAAACGGAATAGTAGTATTGCTTTGCTCTGATAAAAGTTTAAACGAGGCATGGTGTACCGCTAACACCACAGACTTTTTAGCTTTTACGACAGCATTTGCTGTTTGAACATAAATACCATCTGCTTTTTCTTCTATTGAAATAACTTCTGTTTGTTCATAAACAGTACCGCCATTTTGGCAAAAGCCATAAATTAAGCCACGGTTTAAAGCTAAAGGATGAATTTGTCCCCCTAACTCATCAATTAAACCACCTGTGTAATAATCAGACTTAATATAGTCCATGAGTTCGTGTTTACCTACAATGCGCGTATGGTCTTCACCTAAATATTTTCGAGCATCGGCGCCTTGGGTTAAGCCGACTAAATGTCCTTCGTGAACGGCGGCGGTAATGTGACCATGTTTTCGGTCAAAGTTGAGTTGGTATTTTTCTGAGATGTCATCAATAAGTTGCATCGCTTCTGTAGAGGTAAAATGCCAGAGCTTTTTGGCATCTTCATAGCTTAAGCGATCGGCCATTTCTTGGGCTTCCCAGCGAGCTAAACCGGGGGTAAGTTGTCCACCATTTCTGCCAGAAGCTGCACTACCAATCCGATTTTTTTCTAATAAGACCGTATCTACGCCTTGTTCAGCTAAATGTAATGCACTTGATGAACCTAATAAACCACCGCCAATAACCACCACGTCACATTCAATATCAGCTTGTAAACTGTCAAATGTATGCCAATCAGAAAGTGAGCTTTCATAGTAGTTGGCTGGATTATCTATCGTTACACCTTCTACATTTGTTGTGTCAAAATTTGCATGTTTTGGATTTAACCAGCTCCACTCTTTGCCCACTTGTAGAGATTTACTTGGTTTATATTGCACGTCTTTTAAAAGTTGAGGTTTAGAAATAATTTTCATGACGAAGTTCCTTAAAAATTAATAAGCATTACTAATCGCAATACTTTGTTTTTTAATCGTTTTATAGATAAATAAAAGAATGCCTAACGATAACCAGAAACATCCAAAAGTGAGCGAAGATGAATCAAGGTTAAGCCACAGGCAAATAATGCTGATGACGGATAAAAGCGGTAAAAAGAGGTTTAGAAATTTATTTTTAAACCCTGAGCGCTGTTTATCTTTAATATAAAATTTCATAAAAACTGAGAAATTTACGGCTGTAAAAGCGACTAGCGCACCAAAGCTGATCAGGCTTACGACTTGTGCTAGATCTAGAAAAACCGCAGACATTGAAATAAGACCAACAAATAAAACCGAAAAAAATGGTGTACCTAAGGAGATGTGAATTGTCCCAAAATACTTTTTAGGAAAAATATTATCGGTGCCCATTATATACAGTAAACGCGAAGCACTGGCATGTGAGGCAAGGCCAGAGGCGACTGTGTTCATAATTTGTCCGCATAAGAATACGGATTGGAAGAATGCACCACCGACATAAAGCACAATTTCAGGCAGTGCTTCAGTAGGGTGCTGAAAGCGTAGATTATTTGGAAAATAAAGCTGAATAAACCAAGCGGCTGTAAAGAAAATAAGTCCGCCAGCGAGAGTTGTTAACATGACTGCTCGGGGAATATTTTTAGTGGGTTGTTTGGTTTCATTTGAAAGCGTGGTAACCGCATCAAAGCCCAAAAATGAAAAGCACAAAACTGAGGCACCCGCAACGAGCGGTAGTATAGTTTGGTGCTCATGCCAGAGTGGGGCTAATGTAAGCACATGCTCATAACCTTGAGTAGAGCCAATACCCTTAATCACTAAATAGACAAAAATAACCATGAGTATGATGGGGGCAAATACAAACACGAGACTTAAGTTGGCAAGTAACCGAATGCGGAAACAATTTACTAAAGTGACTAGGCCTGCCGATACAAACACCCAAAACCAATAAGGCAAACTTGGAATAAGGGCTGTGAGATAAATTGCAGCTAGCAAAACATTAATGAGGGGTAATAACAGATAGTCGAGTAGGGAACACCAACCGACAAAAAAACCGCTTTTAGGACCTAAACTTTCAGCTGTATAGCTATATGCTGAGCCTGATTTTTCTGAATTTTTGCTGAATCTTGCATAGCTCCAAGCGGTGAGTAACATGGCACCAAGTGCGAGTAAATATGCGAGTGGTACGTGTCCATTGGTAATGCCAGAGACAATACCGAAAGTATCAAATACCGTCATGGGAGTCATGTAGGCAATACCAATAATTGTGACTTGCCAAAGAGACAGTTTTTTTAAGGAAGACGTTTTATTTTCCATGTCATTTCAACCTCAAATTTCGTTGTTTTGCTTTTCATCCGGAAAAGCGATGCTATTTTTGAGCCAAAACTTCCCCTAGACCTGAATAAACAAGTCTGTTTGAGGAAAGTTTGTACAAAAGCTAGGGGCTATTTCGCCTTGGTGATGCCCTAAAGCAAAGTCAAATATTTATATCTGTGACTTCGCTCTAGATCACGACCAGTTGAAAAGATTGACACGGTCGTGACAGAACCTGCTGCGGGCTTTGGCCTTTAAATAATGTGCCTGTTCTGATGGTAATGTCATTTGAAGTAATCACTCGAGAAGAGTCGTTGATCACAATTGCTTTTTGTTTGATGTTTTTAAGCTTCGGCATGAGTAGTTTTTCGAGTGCTGAAACTAAAATGTCGGTGGCAATTACACCGATAAATTGATCACGAATCATGACCGGATGGGCAAGGGTGATGGTATATGCACCATTGCAGATATAGTCGACATATGGTCCATGGATGCACGGACTTTTATTTTGAGCAGGTTTATGGAACCATTCAAAAGAGCGAAAATCTAAAAAGCGCTGAGCATTTTGATAGTTTTCAAGTTTGGCTTGTTGTAACTGATCTTCCTTTTTATACCACCATTCAAGTGTCCAATAATCTTGTTCTTCTTGGGTTGCAGGGCTATAACTTGCAAAGCCGATACCTTGACTGTAATGGCTTTCCTGTAAGGCCTTTTTAATTTCCTTTTGCAAAGCTGAACGTTCTGAACCTGAAAGCTTAATGTCTTTTGTTTTTTCAGGTTCATGTTTTGAGAGTATTTTGCTCGCTTTAGCTGCCAGTTTTTCTGTAATGGCTGTCGTTTCCTCAACCACCGTCTTTAACAAATTTTGAAGCTCTTCTATATCTAAATGTTGGGTCATTCCTATAACTCCTAAAATTCCATATTTCTCACTCGATATTTGATAAGTGCTCTGTTTTATTATTTTTATTCGATAGATAACTTATATCGAAGCATTTGATCCGTTAGCATCGAAATAATTTTTCGTGCTTGAATAACAGCATCATCTTCATTGGCTTGAACAAAAGATGATAAAAGTTGGTGATATTGAGCTACGACCAGTTGATGGAATTGATCATCTTGGTAAAGCACAGCAATGAGCGGTGCCCATTCGGCTTGTATAGTTAACTCTTGATTTGCTAGACGAGCTGATTGAGCAAAAGAGGTGAGGGTCAGCAAACAACGTAAATCAAGTTGGGCACGCGTGTCTGCTTCAACGGCCTGTTCAAATTGTTCAATCAGCTCTTTGATTTTGTTCAGTTCATATTCAGTGGTTCTTTGTGCTGCCAAATATGCACCATGGCTTAAAATTGCACTATGAAACTCGCCTAAATCAGCTAGATATTCGTTGGAAGCTTGACGTAGAGGATGCTTGTTTAAGAGTAAATCGGAAGGTAACTCACAAACAAAGCTTCCGCCGTTTCGCCCGCGTCGTGTATCAATCAGACCCTTTACGCGTAAAGTATTTAAAGCTTCACGAACGGTAATGGGTGACACTCCCATTAAGCGAGCTAGATCCGCCTCGTTAGGAAGTTGTTCATTGCTTTTAAGCAATCCAGAGATAATTGCATTTTCCAAGCGTTCCACAACTTGTTCCGATCGAGTTGCCTGAGCGATAGGTGCAAAAATTATCGTATATGCTGACATGGCGAATTCTCTAAAAGCTAAGTCAGTGACTTAGCTTAATGAAACGGATAAATGATTAAAACACGCCATATTGATGGACTGCCTGTTCATCTTCAGGCACGGCTGGTATTGCATCCCAAAGTTCAACAATTTTGCCGTTATCTACACGCCACAGTTCAAAATAAGCATGTCGATTTCCAGCAATATTTCCTTCGGAATGTGTCAATACAAATTGACCATCAGCAATGGAGCGATGAGTTTTGGAGTATACCAAACCTTGTCCTTCATTACGGATATTGTTCAAAAAATCAATGACGGCTTTAACTCCATCGCCAATATCTGGGCTATGTTGAATGAACTGATCGTTGTGGGTGTATTCTTTAAATGCTTCGTAATTGCCATCAATTAATGACTTCTTAAAGAAAGAGGTCACAATCTCACGATTTTTCTCCGAATCATGATGAGTCACGATTTCGGTTGGGCCATCTAATTGGGTTCTACCACTTACATTTGGAGCTGCCTCAGTCACTAGCCCATCCCAATGTTCCACAATTTTGCCGTCTTTCACTCGGTAAATATCAAAACCAACTAATGGGTTTTCATCTAATCCCTGAAAGCGGCCATGAATTGCGACCAAGTCGCCATCTGCCAATACACGTACAGCTTCATGCTGCATGTCGGGGCAGTCTTCTACCAGTTGGCGAAGGCCTGAAAGACCATTTGCAACGAGTGGCGAGTGCTCTATAAAATCTTCAGAAAAATAACGGTCTAGAGCAGTGGTGTCGTGCAAATTGAATAGCTCGTGATGGGCTTTAGTCACCAAGTCTTTCATTTGTTGTTTATTCATTTTGATCTCCTTTCAAAGTCCATTTTTATTATTCGTTTGAACTCATCACATGTTTAACGCGGGTATATTCTTCAAAACCGTAGCCAGATAAATCTTTACCATAACCTGATTTTTTGAAGCCGCCGTGTGGCATTTCTGCGGTTAAAGGAATATGGGTGTTAATCCAAACTGTACCGAAATCAAGTTCACGAGACAGACGAGTTGCACGGGCGTGATCTGTGGTCCAAACACTTGAAGCTAGGCCATACTCAACATCGTTGGCTTTTTCAATCGCATCATTTTCATCTGTAAATTTTTGAACGGTGATGACTGGTCCAAAAATTTCATTTTGAATGGCTTCGTCGTGTTGTTTTAAGCCACTAATAACGGTTGGTTCAAAATAGAAGCCTGGACGGTCTGCTTGTTTTCCACCTGTTTCAACTTTGGCGTGAGCAGGTAAGTTGTCAATAAAAGCTTTAACATTCTTTAATTGGTTAGCATTGTTAAGTGGACCATAAAGTGCATCTTGATCATCGGGTTCACCAAAACGGGTATTTTTTGCAGCTTCAACTAACTTGCTTAAAAACTCATCATGAACGGCTTCAGACACAATCACACGTGTTGCCGCAGTACAGTCTTGGCCTGCGTTGAAATAGCCCGTTAAAGCAATCATTTCAACTGCTTTATCGATGTCCGCATCTTCAAAAACCACGACAGGTGCTTTACCACCAAGCTCAAGATGGGCTTTCGCTAAATTTGCTGCGGCAGAGGCTGCAACTTGTAATCCGGCACGAACCGAACCTGTAATAGAAACGAGTGCTGGGGTTTTATGAGATACAACTTTTGAACCCACTTGAGCCTGACCTAACACCACGTTAAATGCGCCTTTAGGGAAAAAAGGTGCAGCAATTTCTGCCAGTAAAAGGGTGCTTTCAGGGGTGGTATCACTCGGTTTTAGTACCACTGTGTTACCCGCAGCCAAAGCAGGCGCAATTTTCCAAACAGCCATCATGAGTGGATAGTTCCAAGGCGTAACTTGACCAACTACACCAACTGGTTCGCGGCGAATAGAAGAGGTTAAACCTTCTAAATATTCACCTGAAGCTGTGCCATTGAGTAAACGGGCAGCACCTGCAAAGAAACGAACCTGATCTGCCGATGCACCCACTTCTTCCGATGCAATTAAGTGTTTTAACTGACCTGTATTACGACTTTGCGCCTCAATTAAACGCTCTGCATTTGCTTCAATAGCATCTGCCAAATTCAATAATGCTTTTTGACGAGTTGAAGGTGTGCTGCGTCCCCAAATTTTGAATGCTTCTTTTGCAGCAGCATAAGCTGCATCAACTTCGGCCTCGGTTGCATTCGGTGATTGTGCATAAACTTCACCAGTCACTGGGCTTACCAAGTCGAAATAATCATTTCCTTTGCTAGCAACATATTCGCCGTTAATAAAGTGTTGTAGTTGAGTTTTAGCCATTTTTTATACCTTGTCCTTAGGTTTTTAACATATAACATATAATACTATATGTTATATGTTTTAAATTTTCTGTCAAATGCTTTGATGAGGGGAGTGAGTGAAAAAAGTTGAGATTTAGATCAAATTAGAATTTAAGTTTTTGATTTGATTGTTTAAAAAAAATTAAAAATTTGTGAAGGTTTTTAATTGTTCTCTATTGATTCACTACCACAAGATAGTTCTGTACCTTTTTATGGGGGGCAAGTTTTTGGAAAGCTAGCATCATTTTTCAAAAAGTTAAGTGACTTACTTCAGCTTTATATTTTAACTTTGTAGTTTTATTCAAAGGTATTCTATACTTTAATGAGAATAATAAGTTGGAGATTCATTTAAATTCATATGGTAAAATAAGTTCAGTAAAGATTTCTTTCATATTCATAATGAGTAAGTTGTTATTAATGCTTAGTTAGACTAAGTATATTTATGGACTTATTTTAGTAATAATTTATTGAAAGAAACAATATCATTTTAAATGAGAATAATATATGGAAACTATGTATTTGGTATATCATGTTAGAGATAAAATAAGAAAAGATCCTAATTATATAAAAAAAGTTCAGGCTTTAACTTTAAATGAATTAAGACCAATGCATGGATTGAAAGGCACATATGGGCTATATGGTTCGCTTGAGTGGTTAAATAATTTAGAGTCGGGGACAATTCCACGTCAAGAAATATCAGGAACAATTCGGCGTATTTATACAACTGATATGGATAATGGCAACATACCAGACACTATGGATATCGAATTAAAAGATATCGGCAAAATTGTGAAGCAAGGTATTTTTTTAAATAATGAATCCGATATAAATCTCTTTATGGTAGGGAAGAGGGTAGAGATTATCTATTATATAGAAGATATGAAAGCAATTGATCATTCGACTGGTGAAAATAGAAAGCATGAGTTTGTTCTTGAAATGAAAATCTCAAACTGATCATAGATAGTCTTTCAATATATTCTACAGAAAGAGATATCCTATTCTGTAGAATAATATATTGAATATGTTTGTAGGCTATTAGCTTGAAAAAATAAGAAAACCATTAATCTTAGGTCTTATGACTCGCAAGCAGAATGCTAGTTTCACTGTTATAAATACCTGAAATGCTCCTGATTCTCTCTAAAACTTTGTCGAAATTTTCTAAGGTGTCAGAACGTAGCTCGACCAAAATGTCCCATTTGCCATTCGTTTTATGCAAACATTCCACGGCACTTTCTAGGCGTAATTCTTTAATCACAGACTGCGCTTTGGTCCCTTCAACCATAATGCTCATCCATGCACGAATAACGTTGCGTTCTGCATTGGGTTTAAACCGTACCGTATATCCGGTAATGATGCCCGAAGATTCAAGATACTCCATTCTTTTTTTAATAGTTGCTCTTGAAACGTGAACTTTTTCGGCTAACTCGGTAACAGACATCCGTGCGTTATCTTTAAGTAAACCTAAAATAATTTGATCAATGTTATCCATATTGTAATTGTCAATTATCAAATTGGTAAAAAATAATTCATTTTTGACTGAATTACAAATTTTGTGAATCAATTTGATTTTGAATAATAGGGTCATCAACTAACCCTCATAATTTTAATTTAATGGACTAGATAAAATGAATAATTTTGCAGTTTCACGTAGTGACTTTAACGAGTGGATGGTTCCAGTTTTTGCACCGGCAAATTTCATTCCAGTACGTGGCGAAGGTTCACGTATTTGGGATCAAGAAAATAAAGAATATATCGATTTTGCAGGCGGGATTGCAGTAAACGCATTAGGTCATACACATCCAGTGGCAGTGAATGCTTTAACAGAACAAGCAACAAAACTTTGGCATGTAGGTAACGGTTATACAAATGAACCCGTTCTACGCCTTGCAAAACAACTCACTGAAAATACATTTGCAGATAAAGTATTCTTCTGTAACTCAGGTGCAGAAGCGAACGAAGCAGCATTAAAACTGGCTCGTAAAGTTGGACTAGACAGCGGCGTTGCTGGCAAAAGTGGCATTGTGGCATTTAATAATGCGTTCCATGGCCGTACCTTATTTACCGTTTCAGCGGGTGGTCAACCTAAATATTCACAAGACTTTGCACCACTTCCAAACGGAATTAACCATGTTGCCTTT
Organism: Acinetobacter sp. ACIN00229; assembly: GCF_016106645.1. Lineage (NCBI taxonomy): Bacteria > Pseudomonadati > Pseudomonadota > Gammaproteobacteria > Moraxellales > Moraxellaceae > Acinetobacter > Acinetobacter sp. ACIN00229. The sequence goes on along the minus strand of NZ_JADWOM010000001.1, from coordinate 88,031 downwards.
AACGATTTAGAAGCTGCAAAAGCGGTGATTAATGAGCAAACATGTGCAGTCATTGTTGAACCGATCCAAGGTGAAGGCGGCGTTATTCCTGCTGACATCGAATTTTTAAAAGGTTTACGTGCACTGTGTGATGAGTTTGGTGCCTTACTTATTTTTGATGAAGTGCAAACTGGTGTAGGCCGTACAGGCGCACTTTATGCCTACATGAACTCTGGTGTTATTCCAGATGTGTTAACGACTGCAAAAGCATTAGGCGGTGGCTTCCCGGTGGGTGCAATGTTAACAACTGATAAATTTGCTCCGCATTTTTCAGTGGGTACACATGGTACGACTTATGGCGGTAACCCGTTAGCAAGTGCGGTTGCCGGTGCAGTATTTGAATTTATTAATACGCCTGAAGTGCTTGAAGGTGTGAAAGAACGTCATGATTACTATAAAAACGCTTTAAATCAATTAAATGAAAAATATGAAATCTTTGAAACGATTCGTGGTGAAGGGTTACTGATTGGTTGTGCCTTAAAAGACAAATTTGCTGGTAAAGCAAAAGATATTAATAACCTTGCAGGTGAAGAAGGTTTACTGAGTCTTATTGCAGGTCCAAATGTTCTACGTTTTACGCCGTCTTTAATTATTCCATTTGCTGATATTGATGAAGGCTTAAAACGCTTTGAACGTGCGCTTGCTCGCTTTGTGGAAATTCAAAAGGACGAACAAGCAGCATGATGATTATTCGCTACATCGAACCTAATGATGTTAATGACCTTTACCTGTTGGCGCAAAAAGCGGGTTTTGGTTTGACATCTTTGCAGCCCAATATGGAAAAACTTGCTGCTCGTATTGAGCGGGCTTGTAAAACTGTCGCAGGAGAATTATCAAAAGCAGATCAGGTCTATTTATTTGTTTTAGAAGATACTGAACTCAACAAAGTCGTTGGTGTTTGCGGTATTGAAGTCGCACTTGGTTTAAAAGAGCCTTGGTACAACTTTCATGTAGGAACCCAAGTTCATGCGTCAGAACCGTTAAGTGTTTATAACGCTTTACCTACTTTGTATTTGAGTAATGACCATACCAACTGTAGTGAGCTTTGTACTTTATTTTTAGACCCTGACTATCGCTTAAATAAAAATGGCAAGTTTTTATCTAAAGTTCGCTTCTTGTTTCTGTCAGCATTTCGCCAATATTTCGAAGAAACGATTGTTGCTGAAATGCGTGGATACTCTGATGCAAATGGACAATCACCATTTTGGAATGCGGTAGGTCATAAGTTTTTTAATATTGAATTTACCAAAGCCGATTATTTGAGTGGAGTCGGGCAAAAGGCTTTTATTGCTGAGCTAATGCCAAGACATCCACTCTATGTCGATATGTTACCTGACGATGCTAAAGCTGCGATTGGTATTGTTCATCCAAATACTCGACCAGCCTACAACCTCTTGCTTGAAGAGGGGCTACGCTATAAAGGCTATGTCGATATTTTTGATGGTGGTGCGACGCTGCAAGCAGATATCGAAAATTTACGGGCAATTAAAGAAAGTCAGTCTGTAGCAGTAAAAATTGAACAACCTGAAAATATCGCTGTAGGTGATGACGCTTACATTGTGGCTAATGATGACTATGAAAATTATCGCGCCATTCTTGTGTATAGCAAACCTCATCAAAACATATTGCAGTTAACAAAAGAACAAGCAAAACAATTGAATGTTGAAAATGGCTCTTTAGTTCGGGTGCTAAGTGTTCAAGTTAAACAAGTTTTGAGTCCTGAAGTGGTCAATAAACTCAAAGCGACTGAACATTTTCGAATGGCTGTTAATTAAGCAGAAATTACTATACATTTCACCAAATTTAAGAAGGAATACTATATTATCGCTAGCGCAAGATGGGCATATGGATAAATGCAATCTTGCTCACTGAGCTGGGATTAATTAGCCTGATTTTCTATATAAAGAGTAAGTAAATAAAATATTTAATTAAATTATATATTTTAAATATTTATTGAAATTATATTGAGGAAAGCGGGCTAATATAATAATGAAGGAAAGGATTAATGATTAATTTTTATTGTTATAGGTAATAGCTTTTAAAAAGGAATTTATAAGGTTTTAAGTGGTTTAATAATATTTTCAACATGATTTAATGGACTAAATTAATAATCATATAATTTATTTATTATTAAAGCATTTACGACGGTTGCTATAAATTGGAGTAAATATTACATGAGTAAGAATAACGGAAAGCAGTTCCTGGAAGGAGATCTTCTTGGTAGTCAACATATGACTGAACAAGAAGAAGAGAAATTGCAGCGCTCATTAACCAATCGTCATATTCAGATGATCGCAATTGGTGGTGCAATTGGTACAGGATTATTTATGGGTTCCGGGAAAACATTAAGTGTTTCGGGTACTTCAATTGTTTTAACCTATTTAATTATTGGTTTCTTCTTTTTCTTCGTGATGCGGGCAATGGGTGAATTGTTGCTTGCGAATACCAATTTTAAAACATTCGCCGATTTTGCAACGGCTTATCTCGGCCCATGGGCGGGGTTTTTCCTTGGTTGGTCCTACTGGTGTAACTGGATTATTACTGCGATTGCTGATGTGATTGTGATCGGAGGGTACATGCAGTTTTGGTATCCCGATTTACCCGTTTGGATTCCTGCATTTACTTCATTGGCCGTCTTAACCATACTCAACTTTGTGGCTGTACGATTGTTCGGTGAACTAGAGTTTTGGTTCTCACTCATCAAAATTACTGCAATTATTCTGTTTATTTTGGCTGGTATTTATTTAATTAGTACTGGATTTACTTCTCCAAATGGGGTCAAGGCCTCAATGAGCCATTTGTTTGAAACACAATCTATGTTTCCTTATGGTGTAACAGGTTTTTTGGCTGGTTTCCAAATTGCCATATTTGCGTTTGTGGGTATTGAGCTGGTTGGTACAACTGCTGCTGAAACCAAAGACCCGCATACCTCACTTCCAAAAGCAATTAACTCTATTCCTTTACGTATTTTATTATTCTATGTGGGCGCATTGGTTTGTATTATTGCGGTCACATCTTGGGCTAAGGTTTCACCAGAAAAAAGCCCATTTGTGGAAATGTTTACTTTAGTTGGGTTACCAATCGCGGCAGGTTTAATCAACTTTGTTGTTGCGACTTCTGCGTTATCTTCGGCAAACAGTGGAATCTTTGCGACCAGCCGTATGTTATATGGCTTAGCTTTAGACAACGATGCACCTAAAAGCTTTAGTAAGTTATCTAAAAGAAAGGTTCCAATTAGAGGCCTCGTATTTTCAATGGCTTGTGTAACGCTTGGAACATCCATTTTGTTTATTGTTCCAAATGTTATGACGGCATTTACGATTATTTCAGCACTCACTTCAATTTTATGTATTTTTACATTCATGCTGATTGTGCTTTCATATATTTATTATCGTAAGAAAAGCCCAGAATTACATATCCAGTCAAAATATAAAATGCCAGGTGGTTTATTTATGGCATGGATGACGATGTTGTTTTTAGTCTTCACCATAGTAATTTTAGCTTTAGATCATGATACGTTAATTGCTTTAGAGTTTTCACCAGTATGGTTTATTGGTTTGTTTATTGCCTATAAATATAAAAAGAAAAAGATGTTGCAGCTTGATATTTTAAAAGCTCAAAAGGTTGATTATATTTAAGTCGAGTATAGTTGTTTTTATATTAAAGCTAGGTGAGTGCCTAGCTTTTTTTATTTTTAAAATAATAATTTATGATCAAGATAATTTGTTTATGGTTACAATATTTAGTAGAAAACTTACTCAGAAAATTTTTGTAATGTTTGAAATGTTTTTCAGGATTTTAAAAATAGTCATAAATATTAAAATGAATTAAATTGATTTTAAAACTAAAGATTACAAGGTAAAAGCAATAGTAAACCCATGATAGTTAAGTGTAATGATAGTGATTTGTACGATTTTACTATTGGGAAAAGATACATCTGTTTTGGGGTGCAATTTAATGAATATCGAAATGAAACAAAAGTATCTGTTCGCCGCGATTCAGATGGTACTCCTGTTATTGTAGAAATTTCTAAATTTGAAATAATTAATCCTAGTATACCTGAAGGTTGGGAAATTTCATTTTATAAACAGGAAGATACTATAACTACTACTATTGAACCTAAAGAATTTAGTGGAGCATTTTGGGATGACTATCATGATGGAAACCCTAAAATGGAAAAATTGTTTGAAGATACTTATTTAAAGATCTGTAAATTCCATAATTTTTCTATTACGTCTGATTGATTAATTAAAAGCCGATAAAAAAGCCTCATTACGAGGCTTTTTTTATACTCTTTATTTAATATTTGGATCGCCCTTTTTCAAGAAGAAGCGAATCGCTAACTTTTGCAGAAATGTTCCATAAGGAGGGTGGAAAAGCTGAGTCGGGAAAAACCGATGGCGTATAAATACAGTCTTTGCATGAGAAAGCTCACGGAAACCTTCTTCACCATGATATGACCCCATGCCTGAGTTACCGATACCACCAAAAGGAGCATCATGGTTGACTACATGCCAACCCCAATCATTAATGGTCACGCCACCCGAATGAGTTTCACGTAAAATACGATCACGTTCTACCGAGCTATGGGTAAAGAAATAAAGTGCTAAAGGTCGCTCGTCCGATTTCACATAGGTAATCGCATCATCTAAAGAATCATAAGCCACGACAGGTAAAATAGGGCCAAAGAGTTCTTCTTTCATAATGCGCATGTCTGGCGTGCAATTCAGCACAATCTGTACAGGCATTCTACGGCCTTGTTGATCAAAGCTATAAGTATCGCAAGGAATAACACGAGCACCTTTTTCTTGCGCATCGATCAAAATATCTTGAATGCGTTTTAAATGACGGTCATTTACAATCGATGTGTAATTTTCATTGTTCGTGATGTTTTGACCAAACATTTTTATAAAGCTGGATTTTGCTGCATCCACAAATTCATCAATACTTTCTTTTGGAACCAACGCATAGTCAGGTGCTACACAGATTTGACCACTATTAGTTGCTTTGCCATGGGTAATACGTTTTGCCGCATCGGCAAGCGGGTAGTTGCGGCTTACAATTGCAGGTGATTTACCGCCTAATTCGAGAGTAACTGGAGTTAGGTTTTCAGCAGCAGCTCGCATGACAACTTTGCCAATGGCAGGAGAGCCAGTAAATACAATATGGTTAAATGGTAAAGTGGTGAATCTAGCTGGGTCTGTAATTTCTTCACCAAACACGGCTACTTCATCTTCATTAAAGACTTCGGCGAGCATACGTCGTAGCATTGCATTGGTATTAGGTGTAATTTCAGACAATTTAATCATGACTCGGTTGCCCGCAGCTAATGCGGCAATGAGCGGACCAAGTGCTAAATAAACGGGGAAGTTCCAAGGAACAATTACACCAACCACGCCTTTAGGTTGGTATTGCACACTTAAACGATTTGATAAAAATAAAAGCTCGGTACGGCGTTTACTTGGGCGCATCCAGCGGCGTAAGTGATGAATTGCATGATCAGCCTCTAACACAGAGCCAAGTAAATCTAATAGTTTAGATTCATCCAGTGATCTTGAACTAAAGTCAGCATTAATCGCAGTAGCTAAAGCATCTTGATAACGAATAATTTGTTTTTTAAGTTGATGCAGTTTTGTTCGACGTGCCTCAAGACTTGGATATGGATCTGCCTCAAAATTAGCACGTTGTTTGGAAAAAATAAGTTCCATATGTTCGGTGGCAGAGCCGCTATATTCTTTTAAAGTGGAGCTTTCCATTTTTATTCCTTCCCATACTTTTGCTTATCATACTTTATGCTTGAAGCGTTGTATGGTCGATGTTAAATTGAGACAACAAGAGGTAGTTTAGTGCCATTATGCACGTCACTCTAGGAATGGTGTGAGTTAAATGGCTAATAATATTTATAAAAATACAAATCTTGTTATCGAAGGAAATTATGATAATACATCTTTTGGTTCGAATACATATTTGCTGGGGTTGACCAGTTTATTTGATGAAATAGGCCTGCAAGGCCATTCAATGTCAGATGTTCTATCTGGTACAAATATTTCACCAGATGCGATGAATCAACCCTCTTTATATATTTCTCAACTTCAAAAAATCCAGTTATTTCAAAATATTCAACGTTTATCTCATGATCCGTTAATTGGATTACGTGCAGGACAAAAGCAGCGGCTGTCAGATTTTGGGGTGTATAGTTATGCACTCTATTCTTCGCGTAATTTTAGACAAGCGGTAGAGCTTGGCATTCGACACATTAAGCTTGCAGGGCCTATTTTAAAGAAGTCATTCTATGTGCGAGATGATGTTGCCATTTTTGAAGGTCAGGACATTATTGCACTAGGTAAGCTTCTGCCTTTGGTGTGCGAGTTTTGGTTTAGCTCCATGCAAACCTTAATTGAACGTGTGCTTGAAGGACCATTTCAAGCGAAGAAGCTTTTATTACCCTATCCAGCGCCTGACTATGCAGAAGAATATGAAAAAGTTTTTCATTGTCCTGTTCAGTTTAATGCTGGGGTGATGCAATGGCATTTTGATTTAAAGTGGCTCGATGTACCTTGCCCAAATGCCAACCCGATTACTGCGGACATGTGTAAGTCCTTCTGTGAGCGAATGCTAGGTACTGCTGAACTTGAAGAGCCTGAGTTTGTGAAAACAATCCGTTTAATATTATTGGATGGAACAGGGCTTTTTCCATCAGCTCAAGAAATGGCTGAACGGTTACATATGTCAAAGCGAACCTTACATCGGCGCTTGGCAGGTTTTGATTTAACTTATCAAGAACTATTAGATGAGACTCGACGCCGACTTGCCGATGAATATTTGCGAGAGACGACTTTAACTGTAGATGAAATTGCCGAAAGAATTGGCTTTTCAGATACTTCTAATTTTAGAAAAGCCTATCGTCACTGGACAGGTATTTCACCAAATGAGTATCGTGAGAAATTAGTTTTATAAATAGTGATGGGTTGAATTGTATGGATAAAAAAGATGGTGATTTAAGTTTTGAAAGTTTTAAAAATATAAATAAGCCAAACTTCTTTGGTGGCATTGAATATATTTACTCAATTTTTAAAATTAAAGAACTACCCGTAGATTTACTTTTTAAGATTCTAAACTTGATTTTTCCTGATTTCCTTATAAATGAAAATCATATTTTTTTAGCGAGTGAGTTTGATCAAGACAAATTTGATAATTTGCAAAAGGTAGAAGAGACAAACAAAGCTCAGTTTTGGATGAATCTCATAGAATTGACGAGCCTACATGACGAGATGACAGCGGAGCAGGCTTTATTAATCGCGCAAAAAATCGTTGATTCTTGGAATGCAAAAATTAAATATGAGGGGTTAAATGCACACGGCAGAGCTAGAGTTTTTGAAGAAATTGAATATGGTGAGATTTTTATAACAATCGATTAGTTTTCAATTGTTATAAAACTAATATTAGAAGGAGTTATATCTGGATCTTAAATCGAGAAAGTAACTTTTTCTGCAAAAATGGATTACAGAGCAAAATGGCAAATAAAATAATAAATATACCGATAATGCTAAACAGATCCGGTAATTCATGCCAAAAAACAAATCCCCAAATTCCTGCAAAAATAATAGCAATGTAATTCATGGGGCCAATTTGGCCTGCTGGCGCTAAGCTATAAGCATAAGACATAAACAGTTGGCTAATGTTTGCTAAAAGTCCTGCGGCAATGAGTAGGCTTAATTCGTGCCAAGTAAAAATGCGCCAATGCCAGAACATTGGAATAGAGGAAATCAAACTACCAAAAATACAGAAGTAAAAAACAATACGTTCAGGCGGCTCTGTACTGGTTAAAGCTCTTACGGTGACAAAAGCCATTGCTGATAAAAAGCATGCACCCAAGCCAATAAAAGATAGTGCATTAAATAAACCTTGGTCGGGTTTAGCGACAAATAAAACCCCAACAAGCCCAATAACAGCAGCAAAAATCATTGATTTGGTAATTTTTTCTTTTAAGAAAAGCCATGCAATAAGTGGAATAAAGATAGGAGATGAATAACTAAAAACCATGGCATTTGAGAGTTTTAAGTTCGCTATGGCATAGAAAAAACCATACATTGCAGCAAGTCCCACTAGACTTCGCCACGTGTGCATCCAGAGTTTATCGGTTTTAATAAAGTCTAAACCCTGTTTAAACAGCATCGGAATAAAAATAAATAAACCTACTGCATTTCTAAAAAACACGACAGTCGCATTGTCTACCGTTTGTGAAGCAAAACGAATGCACACCCCCATAATCGAAAATAATAATGCTGATGTCATAAGACAAAGCAGTGCTTTTCCAAGTTGTGTAGAGGGGAGATTTGGAGCAGTCTGATTTTGCATAGAGAAATGAGTTTTTGGCTTTCGATGTTATCTTAACAGTGATGCTAGGTTTGAATGAAATATCATTTGATAATGATTCAATAGTGATATTTATTAAAATAAAAAAAGAGAGCCTGGGTCAGCTCTCTTTTTATCTTATTGGATGTTATTTACAGCTAAAGTTTTCAGCTTTTTCACTATCGCCTTGACCATTGTAACGGGCAATCAGTGGGTAAGGGCAAAGTGGGCGGGTACGGTCTGGTGCCCAATCTTGCGGAAGTTCAGTATTCACTTGACCACTTGGGTTACCTGTGCCGCGTGCGGTCGCAATGATTTTGTCAGGTGCTTGGCCATATTCGACCCAGTTAACTAAAGCAGTCAATGCGTCAAATTGGTCGGTCGCAATCCCATCGCGGGTATGGTTCATGCCCGGAACTCTAAAGAAACTCGCAAATTCAGGTGCTGTACCTTTTGCATCATTTTTATAGTGCTGGAGTAGTTGATCGTACCAATCTTGGGTGTCATCTACAGAGAAAACGCCGTCTGCTGTGCCTTGTACCACAATTATTTTTCCACCGTGATTGCGGAGTTTATCTAGATTAAGTTCATCAGGTGGCATCATGAAAGACATCGAACTTTCAGTATAAACATCATTGGTTGCCGAGAGTTTTGGATAGTCGGTGTCGAAGTTAAAATTAAAGGCAAATTGTCTAGAGTTTTGAGTCACGGTTGGGTCTGGTGGAACCTGAAAAAGAATGCCGACTGCAACTGGGTCACGTGCTGTTCCCACCGAAGATTCAAATTTCCAGCTTGCCCAGTTGCTTCCCACTAAACCAGGGTCAAAAGGTTGAGTTGCATAGAGCGCTTGTCCAGCCGAATTTATAGGACCACGGTAAATGTTGGCTAACACATCAATTTGTTCGGTACTTAAACAAGTACCATCTCTTGTGCTTGAGCAAACGGGTACATCTTTGTGAATATCAAAAGCTGTACGGCAAGATTCGACGTCTTGAACCAAGCCATCTGCAACACCGTCTAAGGCATCGCATCGATCTAAAATCGCTTTTGCTAAAACTTTACGCTCTGGAAGAGTAAGAGCGGTACTTAAGTCATTTTCATCTGTTGCGACACGACGAAGCTGCTGCGCTGTGTAGAGTTGAGCTGCGGCTGCACGAGGTAGGTGAAAACCTGGTGTGCTTGCCAAAATTCCATCATATTGGTCGCCCAAACGGGTTGCGGCAATCATGGCATGACGCCCACCATTAGATGTACCGCCTGCATAGGAGCGGTCTGGCAATTTACCATATGCGGCTTTAATTAGATTTTTTGCCATAGGCGTGAGTTTGGTAATTGCACCATAGCCATAGTTGATTCTGGCTTGAGGGTCTAAACCAAACATTGGATTTTGTGAAGCATTATGTCCAGCATCGGAGGAAATAACCGCAAAACCATCATGTAGAGCATTGGTGAGTGGTCCACCGCTACCAACCTGACCTGTTGCAGGGACTAAATTACCATCGGTTCCACCATTGCCTTGATAGAGAAAACGGCCATTCCAGTCTATTGGTAAGCGCATTTCAAAACCAATTTGATAGGTTTGTCCATCGACAGGGCTTATACGTTGATCCATATAGCCTTTGACCAAACAATGAGCGCCAATCGGTTTATTGGCGACAGTCAATGTGCCTGCTTCTTGAAGGGTAGCTGAGCTAATGACCGTATTGTTGTATTGAAATCCAAGTAAGTCCGTACAGCTTCCTGTCATTTTTACGCCCACAGCAGGAGACAGCTGCGGTGGTTTGGTTGTTGAGGGAGTTGTTGTGTCATCATTATCACTTCCACAGCCTGTCAAAGCACCAAGCATGGCAAGTACTAAAGCGGAGTGGGTCAAAATTCGTTTATTTTTGGTGTAATTCATTTATTCATATCCTTATTGAATGAATGGTTTAATTAATCTAAAACCAGAAAATTAGCTGTGCTTCGTGCAATCATTTTGTTGTTTTGCCAAGCTTCACTTTCGAGATTCAGTACAGTTTTGCCTTGTTTAATGAATCGGCATTTCGTAATGACTTCTCCCACAACACAGGGCCTCAAAAAATCCATCGTTAAGTTGATAGTGGTAGCGGGTTTATGGTCATTGGCGAGAAAGGCAAAAAGTCCCATCACATCGTCAAGCATGGCGCAGATCATGCCGCCTTCAACGGTGCCGCGTGGATTGGTAAAGCTTTCTAGTGCTGTGTAGTGGATGGTGAGTTCAGTGTTCTTGTCATTCCAATGGATATTATGTCCACCCAAATGGTGATGAATGGGGGGGAAGTGTTCTAAAATTTTTTGATCCATAGTTAAGGGTCCATCCTTTTTGTTGGTGTTATAAAAATTATTATTTCAGGGTATAGGCATCATAAATAACCGCTTTGCCCAAACGCATTGCACTACCTACTGCAACGGTCTGGTTCAGCCATGAGTATTTAGGTGAGCTGGTTTCAAACTGCATGGTAATTTTGAAATAGTAATTTTTCGGGTCAACATCTTTGCCTTGAGCAAGCTGTTTTAGTGTTTCGGCTGAGCCATGTCGGTAACCTTTGGTTTGAAGATAAATAAGTGCACCGTCATCGGTTTCTAACAAGTATCGCGTATCAATAATTGCTAGTCCTTTACTGTCAACGATTTGCCAATCTGCGCCATTATTTAAAATACGGCCTTTAAGTGTTTTGCCTTCGAATGACCCTCCTGTAATAGGAATAATTCGGCGTTTACCAGCATCACTGGTTGTGCCTAACTCCCAAATAGGGGCATTTAAATCAACACTAAATTTTGCTAAAGGTTCAAGCTGAATGGGTGGTGGGCTATATTGAGTTTCAGCGTGAGTCAGGGCAATCAGACTCATTGTGCAGAGTAGCGTTACAACTTTCTTCATGATGAATTTCTCGAAATTAAAAAGAGGTTCTATATGTGACAGAACCTCTTGTTTTGAATTATTTAAATTTCCATGTGTAGTCGATGTTGATACGGGTTTCGTTTACTGGTTTGATATTTGCTGTAGAAAGCATGTTATTGTCATAAATGGCATATCGTGCGCGTAACCCTAGATTTTTTAACCAGCCACTTTGAACGGTGTAGCCTAAATCGAAGTCTGTTTCTCGCTCTTTCAAATTAGTTCCGCCTAAGTTAGGTGTATAAATATTGTGACCTGTGGTGTAACGAGTCATAAAACGTAAACCCGGTACATAATCTTTAAAGTCATATTCATAACGGAAGCTATAGGCTTTTTCTTTTGGGTTTAAAAACTCACCTGGCCATGTGTCAATGAGAAGCCCAGTTTCACCTCCTGTTAAATACGGAAAGGCGGTGTCGCCGTGATGCTGAAAAGTTCCGAAAATAAATTTATGGTTTTGATGTTTGAGTTCGAAATGCGCATGATAAAGGTCATTATCGACTAAGCCTGCTTTTGCTTGTCCATCATCTCGGCTGCGGTAGTAACGTAATTGAGAGCTAAAGTTAGTGGTGTCATTAATTTTATGTTGGTGTAAGGCACCCACCATGGTTTGGTTATAAAGATCATCGACATCCATATAAAAAGCGGTGAGCTTGAGTGCGGGATTAAACTGATAGTTTCCACCTAAATAATAGAGTCCATCCGTTTCAGCACTTTTAAAGCGTCCATTTACGCCTGAAATTTTAATTTTTTCATAGTTGGTCGAATCACGATGATTCACTTTATCGAGGTAGGCTGCCTGTAAATCAAAATCTTTAATATCTTTACTGGTCAGCGAAATGCCTCGATAGGTTTGAGGAAGCAAACGAGCAGGTGACGCTACTAAAACAGGGTTCATCGGCATTAGCGTACCAATGCGTAGCTCGGTCTGGCTCATTTTCGCTTTTGCTGTGACCCCAATTTCGCCATAAGAGTCAGCAGGTTCATTGGTGCGCGTATCTCTAGGTAAGTTACCTGTACCTCCATGCTCTGCATCGGCATCAAGTTTAAAACCCGCCGTTGCAAGCACATCCAGCCCAAAACCGACAGTTCCTTCGGTATAACCTGAATTGGCTTTAAGAATAAAACCTTGTGTCCAGTCTTTGGCTGCAGGGTAAGCAGATTGCTCTTGGTAGTCGCGGTCAAAATAGAAATTTCGCGTGGTGAGTTCTATTGAACTGTTGTCAATAAAATTGCCAGCCCACACTGAACCAGAGAGCATGAGGGTAGAGTACATCCATAATTTCGACATAGCATTTCTTCCTGAAATAACATTTTTTTGTTTTAAACAAGGCATAGTTGTTGTGTCTGCCTTGTCTGGTTTTAAATCGAATTATTTTCCGAGCAGTTCTCGGGCTACGATTTCTTTCATAATTTCATTGGTTCCCCCATAAATTTTTTGTACCCGTGCATCCACAAAAAAGCGTGAAATCGGGTATTCCTGCATGTAACCGTAGCCGCCAAAAAGTTGAAGTAACTGATCAATCACTTCACATTGAACATCGGTGATAAAGCATTTCAGTGCGGCAACTTGAGTGACGCTTAACTGGTGTTGTTGATACAGCGCTGCACATTGGTCTACAAAAGCTTGGGCGGCTTTCGCTTTGATTTTTGCATTCGCGAGCACAAAGCGTGTGTTTTGCATTTGACTTAATGGTTGTCCGAAAGCTTTACGCTCTAGTACATAGTCTTTGGTAATTTCAATGGCGCCTAAAATTGACCCCAAAGCCATCATAGAAATGCTCAAACGTTCGCGAGGTAACTCTTGCATTAAATACGCAAAACCTTGTCCTTCTTCACCCAAACGTTGTGTGACAGGTACACAAACATCATCAAAAAACAGTTCAGCTGTATCTTGGGCATGGAGTCCGATTTTTTGTAATGAACGGCCTTTTTTAACGCCATCTAAAGCAGCATCGACTAATAAAATGGAAATGCCTTTTGCTTTGGCTTGCGGATCGGTTTTCGCCACCAGAACAATCAGGTTGGCATGCAAACCATTTGAAATAAACGTTTTTGAACCATTCACACGGTAGTGGTCATTTTCTAAAATGGCTTGAGTGCGTATAGCCTGTAAGTCTGAACCTGCATTCGCTTCGGTCATGGCAATTGCAGTGACGACTTCGCCTGTCACCATTTTCGGTAGCCAATAACGTTTTTGCTCTTCAGTTCCAATATTTTGCAGATAAGGAGAGACCAACTCATTTTGCCCGCCAATGGCAACCGCCAAAGACGCAAAGCCAGCTTGAGCCGTTTCTTGAACCAGCATCAGTGAGTAGTGCACAGGAGCGCCGTAACCGCCATATTCCTCGGGTACATCGACGCACAAAAAGCCATTTTCCCCAAGACGAAGCCATAGATCACGTGGGATAAGACCATCGTGTTCCCACTGTTCGTAATACGGAGCAACCTGTTCTTTTAAGAATCTGCGATAGCTGTCCCGAAATAGTTCAAATTCTGTATCGTGTGGCATGTTGAACCTTTTTTTAGGCAAAAGTGAGGCTATAGCCCAAACCGAAGTTTGAGCTTCCTTTTCTATTTCAATTGCTTATTGCTTTAAGGTAGGCACCCGAATAATCAGCGGGTTATCATTCTGCTTTTGATAAAGCTCATCAATTAAAGCTGCACGACGCTTGGTAATATTGCTTTGATTGAGGTTGCCTTTATCGGTGACTTCGCCTGCATCGAGTTGAGGTGGCTCGGTCATTAAATAAAGCATTGAGACTGTATTTGAGCTACCAGTCGCATCTTTATTAAAAGTGGTTAAAAATTGGCGGAACCATTGCTGGACTTTAGGATGCTGTAGTATCTCTGCTGGAGAATGTTCGCCCAGCTTAAGGCCAGCTTGTTGAGCACAAGCATCTAGTTTTGGAAAAATCAAAAAGCCAACCGCATTCAGGTTTGAACCTGTAATACAAACATCTTGAACCAGTAAATTACCTTGAATGAGTACTTTGTTGCGTAGTGTGCCCACATTCACAAAAGTGCCTGTATTGAGTTTAAAGTCTTCAGCAATTCGTCCGTCGTACATCAGGCCTTTAGTTGGATCATTCACATCGACCAAACGAACAGCATCGCCAGTGTGGAAAAAGCCTTCATCATCAAAAATAGTACTTTGCTGGTCCGCTTTTAAGCGCCAATAGCCTTTCATGACATGTTTGCCACGAACACAAAACTCAAGTTTGTCACCACATGGAACCAGCTTAATTTCACACCCCGGAGCAGGGTAACCAATAAAGCCAGCCATCACCCGTGGACCAGTGGTAAAAGCACAAGAGGGAGCAGTTTCGGTCATGCCCAATCCGCTCATAATACGAATTTTCTCTCCGCAATGCTGCTGAGCAATTTTGTCGAGCCTGTTCCAGCCCGCTTCTGAAAGCGCTGCACCTGCAAAGAATAGAATTTTAACTTTGGCAAAAAAGCGGTCTCTTAATTCTTCATCTTTTTCTAACGCTTCGGTGAGTTCTTCCCAGCCTTTTGGCACATTTAAATAAACTGTTGGAGAAATTTCTTTGAGATTACGAATGGTTTCATCAAATTTTCCTGCAACGGGTTTGCCGTCATCAATGTAAATGGTACCGCCGTTATAGAGTGCAATGCCGACATTGTGACTGCCGCCAAAGGTGTGGTGCCAAGACAGCCAGTCGAGTAGGACAGGCGGCGTTTCTTCAAACTCAGGGAAAGTCTGCAACAACATTTGCTGATTAACACACAGCATTAAATGCGTGGTCGGTACAGCTTTAGGTAATTTGGTTGAACCTGACGTAAATAGGAATTTGGCAATTTGGTTTTCATCAAGGGTTTGGTAAAACTCTTGAACATTTGAAACAGGCGTATCTAAAAGCGATTGAAAAGATGTGCAGATCTGATCGCCCACAATCCCTTTATTGGTCACCACTTCAATGTCAGGTGTAATACATGCCTGAATCGCTTTGGCAAAAGCTTGTCCATCGCTGGCATAAACCATACCAGGTGTAAGCACTTCAAACACATGTTTAAGTTTGCCAAAGTCTTGAGAAATCAGAGAGTAGGCTGGTGAAATTGCTGAAAAAGGCACACCTGCCAGCATGGCACCCATAGAGAGTGTTAAATGTTCGAGATCATTACCACTTAAAATAACCAGAGGTCTTTCTTGGTTTAACTTACGTTCATGTAATGCCTGAGCAATGTGCCATGCACGTTGTAAAACTTCTGCATAACTCAGTTTGACCCATTCACCTTGAGCATTGCGTTTTGCTGCAAAAATATGGTCTGGTTTGGTTTGTGCAAAATGAATTAACCGATCTGTAAGTTTTTGTGGATACGGTTTTAATTGCTCTTTTGGGCTGATATAGAGCATGTCATCTTTATGGTGATAATGAATATCATGTTGCCCTAATTTTACGAACCGTTCGCGGTCTTGTGATTGAGTGGCATTCATTTGCATTTCTTTCACTCCATGGAAAGCGCATCACTGCGCTTTATTTTTTTGCATCATGCAATTTTTATTTAATATGTTGTTGTCTGCATTACCCTGACTAAATCGGGTAATGACGTGATTGGGTTTGAATGGTAATCCAGCGTAAGTCGGTAAATTCGGCAACAGAGACTTTACTACCAAAACGTCCGTAACCACTCGATTTGGTTCCGCCAAATGGCATTTGAGCTTCGTCATGTACGGTTGCGCCGTTAATGTGACAAATACCCGAGTCAATCTGTTGAGCGACTTCTAATGCCTGTGAAATATTTTGGCTAAACACTGCTGAAGAAAGACCGAACTCGCTGTCATTTGCCAGTGCTATGCCTTCTTCAATGCTTGAAAAACGTTGAACTGTGCATACAGGCCCAAATGATTCTTCGCGGTAAAGCAGCATGTCAGGTTTAATATTGAGCACCAGCGTCGGTTGCATGGTGGTGTCTTCAATATGAATACCTAAAGGTAAGTCAGCACCTTTGTTTTGAGCATCTTCCAACAAATGCTGAATACGGTTTGCAGCGCGGCGACTTTCTAAAACACCGAGTACATTGTCTTTTGAGGTTGGATTACCTGCTCGAATAGAGCGAGTTTTTTCAATCAGTTTTTCAATAAATTGGTCGGCAATTTTGTCTTGAACCAAAACACGTTCGGTCGACATACAAATTTGCCCCTGATTAAAGAATGCTCCAAAAGCGACTGCATTTACGGCTTCATTAATATCAGCTTCATTTAAAACCACGACAGGCGCCTTACCACCTAATTCAAGTAAAACAGGTTTTAAATATTTGGCAGCAGTCTCGGCAATAATTTTTCCGACTTTGGTTGAACCCGTAAAATTAATACGCTTCACGGCTGGATGAGAGACTAAACGCTCCACGATTTGTGGTGCATCTTCAGCGGCATGCGTAATTACATTCACCACACCTTCGCCAAGCCCCGCTTCATGTAACACTTCACCAATTAAACGATGTGTTGCTGGGCAGGCTTCCGATGCTTTTAATACAACGGTGTTGCCACAAGCCAAAGGCATAGCAAGCGCACGTGTTGCCAAAATGACAGGGGCGTTCCAAGGTGCAATTCCTACAATCACACCACAAGGAACCCGCACACCCATTGCAAGATTGCCCGGCACATCTGACGGAATCAGACTTCCGTCAATTTGTGTGGTCATGGCTGCGGCCTCACGTAACATGTTGGCAGCAAGATGAACGTTAAACCCATACCATGTTGCAGTTGAACCTGTTTCTTGCATTCCAGTTTCAATGAATTGCTCGGTTTTTTGGTCCATTAGATCAGCTGCTTTTAACAAACGTAAGCGACGTTCGGTAGGCGAGAGTTTCGACCATACTTTGAAAGCTTGTTGTGCCGAGTCTATTGCACGATCAACATCTTCCAATGTTGCAGCAGCGGCTTTAGTTGCCACTGATCCATCAATAGGGCTAATACGCTCAAAAGTTGCCTGATTTGATGCATCAACAGATTGACCGTGAATAAGTAACTGTACATTTTGCATGGGTTGTGTCCTTACATTGCCATTAGAGAATCAAAAGTTAACCAGTACGTTTATAGCTCTGTAAACCCGGTTTAATTGATTTTTCATCTAAAAATTGTTTCAAACCTTCTTGGCGACCATTTTCTGTATCGCGGTGGATACATTGATCAAGTTTGGCATATAAATAGTCTTCGTTTTGATCCCAAGTCAGTTCACGACAACGCTTAAATCCATTTTTAGCGGTACGAAGAACCACAGGGTTTTTCTCAAGTAGACAGTTTGCAAGCTCAGTCACTTCTGCTTTTAATTGTTCAAGCGGTACGCTTTTATTCACAAGGCCCATAGTTTCGGCTTCTTTACCACTAAAGGTTTTACCCGTCATGATGTAGTACAAAGAGGCACGGTGACCAACAGTGTCTGCCATTGCTTTGCTTACAAGGTTACCCGGTGGGATACCCCAGTTAATTTCAGATAAACCGAAAGTTGCTTCATCTGCTGCAATTGCGAGGTCACAAGCCACTAAAGGTGAGAAACCGCCTCCAAAGCACCAGCCGTTGACCATAGCAATGGTTGGTTTTGAATACATGCGAAGAAGTTGCCACTGCCAACGGCATGAGTCGCGGCGGATGCGTTCTTGATAAATTTCTGGTTGAGTATCGACTTCACGGAAATATTCCTTCAAGTCCATGCCTGCTGTCCAAGAATCACCTGCACCCGTCAACACAAGCACACGTGCATTTTGATCAAGTTCTATTGCTTCAAGCACATCAATCATTTCACGATTGAGTGTCGGGCTCATGGCATTTTTCTTTTCTGGGCGGTTTAGTGTTACCCATGCAATTCCATCTTCAACTTTAACATCTACTGTTTCCCAGCGGTTTTCATAACTCATCTTCATACTCCTTGAATGATTTTTAGCTGTTCTGGGATTTAATTTAATATCAGTTAAACTTACATTCAAGTCTTTTTTATAAAATTTCATAAATATTTTATAATTCATTGTATTTTAAATATTAATTAATTTTATTGGTTATTTAATAGAAAAACATGTTGATTTTTTAGTAAGTTTAACTGATATTTTTGGTGTGTTTAAACAATAATACACAAAGGGCTAAATGGAACGACTAGTCAATAAGGGATAACACAATGGAAAAGATATTAGGACAGTCTGCAAGGGCAAAAATCACGTTGCTATTATGCTTTGCAATAGCAATTTTTGAAGGTTTTGATCTTCAGTCAATGGGGGTAGCCGCTCCAAGAATGCGGGCTGAGTTCATGTTGGACAATGGCCAGATGGCGTGGGCATTTAGTGCTGCAATTTTAGGAACACTACCAGGTGCCATATTAGGTGGTAGATTTGCTGATATTGTCGGGCGTAAGAAAATTCTGATTTTTAGTATTTTACTTTTTGGAATTATGTCTTTGCTAACGGCATATGCTGCTAACTTTAGTTTGCTGTTACTCATTCGTTTTTGTACTGGTTTAGGAATGGGTGGGGCACTTCCAATGATGATTACACTGGCATCTGAAGCTGTACCTGATAAATATAAAGGTACCGCGGTAAGTATTATGTATAGCGGTATTCCTTTTGGTGGATTACTTACTTCTGTCGTTGCTATGTCGTTGGCAGGTGATGCAGAGTGGCGTCATATTTTCTATATTGGTGGGATTGCGCCTATTTTACTCATTCCGCTGATTATGCGCTTTTTACCTGAGTCAAATGATTATCTACAACGTAAAGGTCAAGCGCAAAAAACGACGCCATTCTTGGAAGTTTTATTTGCGAAAGAACGTCGTATGTCAACGATTCAGCTTTGGGTCAGTTTTTTCTGTACGCTAGTTGTACTGTATTTCTTATTGAACTGGTTGCCGTTACTGATGGGCGCGCAAGGCTTATCGAAACTTCAGGCAAACTATGTACAGATGGGCTACAACGTTGGTGGAATTTTAGGTTCAATCCTCATGGGTGTATTGCTGGATAAGTTACGAATGAGTTTTGTGATTAAACTGATTTATCTCGGCATTTTATTTTCGCTTTGTTGTTTAGCGATATCCCCAACCGTTGCTTTACTTGCACTTTCGGCAGTGGGCTGTGGTTTATTCATTGTGGGCGGACAATCGGCGTTGTACGGTTTGGCTGCCATGTATTATCCAACCGAAATGCGTGGAACAGGTGTAGGTTCAGCGGTTGCGATCGGGCGTATTGGTTCTTTTGCAGGGCCTTTAATGGCTGGTTTTTTACTCTCGCTTGGACAAAGCTCGACCATCGTGATTGGTTCAAGTATTCCAGTGATTTTAATTGCAGCGATCTCTGCATTACTTCTTGTCAAAAAACCTAAACAGCCTGTACATTTAGTACAAAGCTCAGGTGCTCGCTAAGTTTTAACGAAAGTATGGGGTTAGAGCCTCATACTTTCACTACAGATTTTCTTATGATGATTGAAAGGTTATGGTACGTTCGAATTCAGTTCAAAAAAAAGTAGAAGATGAGCCTAAGTTAAGTTACATGATTGCTCGTGTTGACCGAATTATTAGTAAACATTTAACAGAACATTTAAAAGAGCTTGAGATTACCTTGCCGCAATTTACTGCGCTTTCTGTTTTAGCTTCAAAAAGTAATGTATCCAATGCTAAGCTCGCTGAGCGGTCTTTCATTAAGCCGCAATCGGCCAACAAAATTTTGCAAGATTTACTGGTCAATGGCTGGATTGAGAAAAAACCAGATCCAACACATGGCCGCCGTATTTTAATTACGCTGACTGAAAGCGGTATTGAAAAGCTAAATAAATGTAATGAAGTGGTTTTAAAAGTTGAAGAAAAAATGCTTGAAGGCATTGATATTAACTTGGCTTATTTAATCCGTAATAATCTCGATATTATGGTCAATAATCTTAAAAATTTTTGATGAAAGATAGTTTGCAATTTAATTTATTAAAAACTACAGAAATGCTTAAGCACTGATTCACACAGAAAATTTATTTCATTTTACAAATGAACTTGCTAGCATCGAAGTGACGTTTTTGGTGATGTGTGGCAGCGAATGTCTTCAGGACAACAAGTTTTACTTAAACTAAGAAAAATGATTATTTCAGGGGAACTTGAAGGCGGTGCCAGAATTGCCGAAATTCCGACTGCCGAGTTACTTGGTGTTTCAAGGCAGCCTGTTCGTATTGCCTTTCGGTTGCTCGAGCAAGAAGGCCTCCTCATTAAAAACCCAACTCGTGGTTACACGGTTCGTGAAATTTCAGAACAACTTGTTCATGATGCGCTTGAAGTGCGTGGTGTGCTGGAAGGATTAGCTGCGAAAACTTTGGCAGAACAAGGCTTAAGCGAAGAGCAGAAAAAGACGCTGCAACATTGCATTCAAGAGACTGAAAAACTATTTAATGATAAAGACGAGTTTGGTGATGCTGAACTAGAACGTTATCACCATTTTAACGTCATTTTTCATGACACCATTATTGAGGGCGCGCAAAACGTCGCACTCATACAAGCCTTGGCAAAAAACAACCAATTACCGATGGCTTCTGCTCAAGCTATTACCTATGACCAGAATCAAGCTTTGTCAGAATATCGCCGTTTGCACTATGCACATTTGCAGCATTGTTCGATTTTCGATGCATTGGTACATCGTCAGGCAGGGCGTGCTGAAACTTTAATGCGTGAGCACAGTAGTGTAGTGATTTTGGGTGAAACGCTAAGAAATGTTCTCAGCGTTTAAGCTGAAATAAGTTCCTTTATTTTTGAATAAAGGAACTTGAAAATTAAAGCTCAATCACAAGATTTTTAGTTTTTGCACGAGAACAGCAGGGCGTAAATTGGTCGTTCAAAGCATGTTCCTCATCAGTCATAAATAGATCCCGATGATCAGGCGTGCCTTGTACTACGCGGGTAATACAGGTCCCGCAAATGCCTTGTTCACACGAAACAGGAATATCAAAACCATTTGCAATTAATGCCTCAGTAGCAGTCTCCTCTGGTAATACTTCAATTAGGCGACCTGTACCTTTAACTTCAATGGTAAAAGCTTCATCATTAGACGTATCTACTTTTTGTGCGACAAAATGCTCTTGATGTAACTGTTCATTGTGCCAACCTGCTTGTTCGGCTGAGTTCATGACAAACTGCATAAATCCTGTCGGACCGCATACATATAAGTGTCTATCTGGTGAAGCTTGGCCCAAAACCTCTGCCATATTACATTCGGTGTCGGGTTGGTCTTGAATGTGAAAATGGATTTGGTCACCAAAGTGCTCGGTTAAGTTGCCATAGAAAGCAATCATTTCATGACTACGAACAAAGTAGTGCAGTTCGAAAGGTATATTGGCCGACTTAAGACGATACGCCATCGACAAAATAGGGGTAATACCAATACCACCAGCAAATAAAACTGCCTGTTTTGTTTGAGGATGAATCTCAAATAAATTGCGTGGTTCACCAATCTTTAAATGGTCGCCTTCACGATATTCGGTGTGGATGCAACGTGAACCACCGCGTGAATTAGCATCATGTAAAACACCAATGACATAGCGATGTTTTTCAGTGCAGCAGTTTGAAAGTGAATATTGACGGATTAGACCATTTTTTAGATGCACATCAATATGTGCACCTGCCTCAAAATTCGGCAGCTCCGTACCATTTGCTGCAACCAATTCAAAAGCACGAATGGTCGGGGTAAGTTGGTGAATTTTTTGAATAATAACGTCCATGTTCATACTCCTTTAAATAATCCGAATGTTTGGAAACTTCTGTGTGGATGTTTCAGGAGGTGTTTTATTTTCTTCGGCAAGCAGTCGCTCAATCACCTTACGAGACTGTACACCGCCTGCGTCGATGTTGAGCATGAGTAACTTGCGATGTGGATTGTTTAAAATATTTTGCTGCTGTTGCTCCAGCATTTCTAAATCTTCAGTAAAGATTTTGCCTTGGCCTTCACGAATTTGATCGGTGAGTTCTGCATTATCTGGCTGGAAGTTGCGTGCCATTCCCCAGAAATACCAGTGTGAGGTTTCGGTTTCTGGCGTAATAAAATCGACCACGATTGAGGAAACTTTTTTGTCACTTGGTGCGTGATAACCACCATGTCCAGCATGTGCGACACCCACTTCAATGTGAACATTACTTGGCGCAAAGAAGTGGCAACGTTGCCAACGGTCAACAGGTACATCATCAGCCAAATGATTGCCGCGAAGGGCCATTTGCCAAAATGGAGGTGCAATCACATTTTCCATGTAGCGTTCGGTAATCACATGATCACCATCAACTTTAGTGACTGGTAATGATTCATCAATTTCTTTTTGTCCGATGCTGCTTGAGTGAACATAGGTCTCGTGGGTTAAATCCATCAGGTTATCGACCATCAAACGATAGTCACACTGAATATGAAATAGGCCTCCGCCATAGCTCCATTCAGGATGATCTGCCCATTCTAAAGTTGGTAGTTTTGCTTCATCTGCTAAAGCTTTCTCGCCCGGCCATATCCAAATAAAACCGAACTTTTCGACAACCGCATATGCTTTGTTACAAGGAAAGCCAGTTACACGTTGGGCTGGCATTGAAACAGTCTTTCCGTCACAACCCATAACTAGTCCATGATAACCACATACAAGGTTGCCATCTTCGACATAGCCAAGTGAAAGTGGGGCACCGCGATGGGGACAAAAATCTTCAACGGCTGCAACTTGGTTTTCTTTACCGCGATAAAAAACAATTTTTTCACCACAAATAGTGCGACCTAATGGTTTGTCTTGGATTTCTTCTGGGCGGCAGGCAACATACCAAGCATTTTTAATAAACATTGTGACGGCTCCTTATCACTTATTGGATCCAATTTATAATAAATAAAAATATTGGTCAATTGATAGGCAGTATATTTTTTAAAAATATTGATTTTTTAATTTGGTTGTTTTGTATATTTTTAATTGCTATTAAAGACTGTTGTATTTACTTTGAATTTTAGAGGATAAATTTTTATTCATCTTAATTTGGATCCATAATGGCTATGGTTAAGCCATTATGGGAGTGTAGAGATTTAGAAATTAACCGTGTAGTGAAGCATCATGCGCTGTTCATCCAGACTTTTGCCATGTTTGGTGTCGTAGTTAATATTTAAGAAAAGAAACTTAAGATTTTTAATCCAAGCATTTAGGTCGTACTGAATCAATACATCACTTTCTTGCTCAAAATCATTTTGATTCATGGTTTGAAATGAATCGCCATAAATATATTTATAGGTCACTTTTAGACCCTTGATATAGTCTTTAAAGTCATACGAAGCAACGAAATGATACGATTTTTCATCTGCTTTGGTAAACGCGCCTAAGGTCCAGTTCACCATATGGGGGATGGGCATATTGTCGAGTTTTGGAATACCATCTTTGCCAAAGTTTTCTTGATAGCCAATTCCAGTTGTAAAGTTTCCATGTTTAATGAAATGCATGGCCCCTACAGATGTATTGTCATATTCACCAAGCTTTGATTTACCGATATCGTCGTGGCGAAACACACGTAATTTTGTGGTGTGCTGTTTTGTCCATTGATAATCAAAAGCAAAGTAACTTTGATTGATGAGATCTGTTAAGTAACCATTATAAAATTTCCAATGATATTGAGGCGTTTTCCCATCCCACTGGAAAAAGTAAAGCCCATCAGATTCATGTTTTGATATGGCGAGTTTGTGGTAGTCCTCCTCATTTTTTGGCGAATAACGGTTAATCAAACCCAGCTCGAAATTTTGTTGCGGTGTCTTATATTTTAATTCTAAGCCTTTATAGTTCACCCGTAATTGATGTGTATCGACTTGTGGGGTAAGGGGTGAGTCGGGAATAATTTCCCCTATATTCATGCGGAAGTTTTGATATTCAACTCCAGCACCTAAGCCATATTTAACTTGATCTTGTGCTTGTTTCTTAGTGTTAGGGTCAAAGGGTATGACCATATCGTTGGTGTGTTGGTCGTCACTTAGGCGATATGCATATTGGATGCTTGGATTGAGGTGTAGTTGAACCTCATTAAGTTTGGTTGACCAGTCGCCACGATAAATCAGACCTTGGCTCAAGCTGTGAGTATCGGGACTAGTACCATTTTCATATTGTCTGTCGAAGTTGAATGTTTTTAGTGTCAGCATATTTTGAAAATTAACATCTACTTCACTGTGAGCTAAACAGCAGGCAAGGGTTGACCCTGAGAATAAAATCCCATAAATAAAAATATGCTTCATTTTTAAATCCGTTTAAAAGCGTTTTACTGTTCTAAATCCGACATGGCTTGTGGCAAGGTCGAGTTCTTGTGGATGCCTCGCGGCAGCACGATAACGCGCGCAATAGTTGGTTGCGCATAAATAAGATCCACCTTTAATCGTGTATTGCAAAATCTGTTCGTGACTTTGCCGATATTTCGATGGATCTCCCATATGATGATCTCTTGGTCCTGTGTAGGGTGTTTGTGTCCATTCCCATACATTGCCAATCAAGTCGTATAATCCAAACGGGTTTTCGCTAAAACAACCAACAGGGGCAACATCCTTAAAACCATCTTCCTGAATGTTTTTATAAGGAAATTCGCCTTGCCAGAAGTTAGCTACAATATGGCCTTCGTGGGTCGGGCCAATATCGGAATTTTGTTGAAAACCTTTGGCTGCATATTCCCACTCAAGCTCAGTCGGTAAGTCATGACCTAGCCAGTTCGCATAAGCGTAGGCATCATTCCATGTCACCATGCGAACAGGCTCGTGAGGCGCAAGTTGTTTAGGGTTGTTTAAGCCCCATGGGTGTTTCCAATTGGCTCCTTTTTCAAATTTCCACCATTGTAGCTCTTCAACTGGATGATCTGGCTGTACAAACATGGCTGCACCGCCTTGCTTCTCTGCGTCGGTGACATGACCCGTTTGTTTAACAAACTCTTGAAATTGAGCATTGGTGACTTCAGTCGCATCAATTAAAAAAGCGGGAACTGAGGTTGCCTGTAAGTTTAATGGGCGTTCATCTTCATAACCTTGTGTGGTGCCTAAAACAATTTTTCCTTGCGGAAGTTTAACCATGCCTGCTTCTTTATTGTTAGGCCATCCCGAAGGAAGGCCTGAATAGGAAGAACATTTAGCTTTAGTGCCTAGGTCGGGCAAAGGATTTTGTTCTAGTCGAGGTGCAGTTTTTTGGCATGCACAAAGTAAGAGGAAAGATGAAAGCATTATGATTTGTTTCATCTGGTTTTCTCTACTTTTTGTTGTATTGCTCAAAATCCACAACGCCGTTTTCATCGGCATATCTTAAATATTTGTCATTTAAGATTTTGACTATTTCAGGATGTTCTGCGTAAACATTATGTTGTTCATTAAAATCTGTTTTTAAATTGTAGAGTTCCCAACCATGGCTCTTAAATTTAGAAGGTGAGTTTTCAACAAGTTTCCATTGGTCAGTTTTAGCGTAGCGGCTGCCATGTAATTCTTTAAAGTCATAATAATTAACAGGACGAATACGGGCAGTATTATCTTTAAACGCAGGGATCAGACTAAAACCAGATGGTTTAATTTTGGTGCTTGAAGTTGGATAAACCTGACTATTTTGAATCCCCGCTAGCTCCATCACAGTTGGGAATATATCTCTGACTGTCGCAAAGTTATTGTTGATTCCATGTTGTTTAGAAACCTGAGTTGGTGATTTAACAATAAATGGAACTCGAACTCCGCCTTCTGAAGCGGCTGATTTCCAGTACGTAAATGGCGTACTGCTTACTTCGGCCCAGCGTGGTCCCATGTATAGATATGAGCTAGCGTTACCTATATTTTCATAGCGATTGTCGGCATCACCCATTGGGAAATTATGATCACCACCCTCAGCGCCGTTATCTGACATAAACACAATCAAAGTATTGTCATATAAATGATGCTTTTTAAGATATTGAATGACATCACCCACGCGGTCGTCTAACTGGGTAACCATGCCCGCATAAACTTCCATTTTGCGCGCTTCGTATTTGCGCTCTTGTGGTGTAAGTTCATTCCAGCTTTTGGTGCCTAAAGCTTGATTGCCACGTTCGACTGGGTATTCTGCATTTGCAGGAATTAATCCTAGTTGCTTTTGTCTCTCAAAGCGTTGCTTACGAATTGCATCGTAGCCTTGATCGTATTTACCTTTATATAAGTCTCTGTAATGAGCGGGTGCCTGTATCGGCCAATGTGGAGCGGTATAGGCTAAGTAAGCAAAAAATGGTTTTTGCGCTTTATTTTTGTCTAAGTACTCAAACGCTTTTTGTGTAAAAAAGTCGGTCGAATAGTAGTTGTCAGGCAAAGTGGTCTTTTGACCATTTTCAGTGTATTGGGTGTTGCGCGGATAGTTTTTAGGTTGGTCTTTAAAGTGTAAATCGAAGCCATCGAGCAGAGCAAAAGATTGATCAAAGCCACGGGATTTAGGGTTTTGGTTGGGAGCATAGCCTAAGTGCCATTTACCGACCATGAAGGTGTAATAATCTTTAGTCTTTAAAATTTCTGCGAGTGTGTAAGCATTTTGCGTTAAATGACCTGAATAGCCATCAATTTTGAGGAGTGCACGCGGGCTATCGGCGCCAACCAATTTTTCTTGTCGTTTTGATGTTTCATACATCGCACCTAAACCTACCAAGTGGTTATCTGCACCAGTCATAAGCTGTGCACGAGTAGGTGAACACATTGATGAAGCATGAAAATTAAAAAGCATTTTTCCTTGCTTTAACAGGCTATCAATATGAGGGGTTTTAATTTCGCCGCCATAGGCGCTAATGTCTGAGAATCCAAGATCATCGGCCAAAATAATCATGATGTTAGGTGATTGTTGATTTTTTGGAGGTGCTGCTTGCGCTGTGTAAAACAATTGGCTGGCAAAAAAAAGTCCCAATGTAAGCTGACTTACTCTTTTGAGTTTCATAACAACAATCCTTTGATGTTTTATAAATGCATCTTGCATTTCCTAGAAATAAACTGAGCTTTTTTTGGCTAAAAAATGCTCTTGAATCGATCATAATAGATTTTTTAATATGGATCCATAAAAATATTTAAGCTTTCTGATTTATGTTTTTTAATAATTTTATAGTTATATAATTTATACATTTATATACTTTTTAATAATTCATTTATAATTTTAGTTGATTTTTTGGATCCAAATATTCAGTATAGAAAAAGAGCAGGATGCTCAAAAACAAATATTCCTCTAGGTCATTATGGATACGGATGTGCATAACCACCCAATCGCTCATATCAGCAATGTCGTGTGTATGTCTTATCCAATGGAGATACACAAATGGAAAGAGACGTTCTAAGTGAGATCAATCAAAACAACATGAGCCGCTATCAATGGTTCGTCATTTTGATCTGTATTTGTCTCAATATTATTGATGGCTTTGACGTGATGGTGATGGCATTTACCGCTCCATCTGTTTCGGCAGAATGGTCACTTTCAGGCGCACAAATTGGCTTGTTGCTTAGCTCAGGTCTTTTTGGAATGGCTGCCGGTTCCATTTTTCTTGCACCTTTAGCCGATAAAATTGGTCGTCGTTTACTCATCTTAGTTTGTCTTGTGATTGCAGGTCTCAGCATGTTGGGATGTGCTTTTGTACAAAGCCACGGCATGCTGGCAGCTCTGCGGTTTATTACCGGAATTGGGGTGGGTGGGATTCTTGCGAGTAGTAATGTGTTAGCAAGTGAATATGCCAATGCTCGCTGGCGCAGTCTTGCAGTGAGCTTAATGTCTACAGGTTATGGAATTGGTGCAACACTGGGCGGAGTACTATCACTGGCACTGATTGAGCATTTAGGTTGGCGCTCAATCTTTTTAGCAGGTGGAATCACCACCATTGCAATGTTGCTGATCAGCGTATGGTTATTGCCTGAATCTTTAGATTACTTACTCGCGAAACGACCAAAACAGGCACTAGAACGAATTAATGTAACTGTAAACCGCATGGGGCTTAACGAACTATCAGTTATGCCGCGCTATGAAAAAATGAGTACGCAAAATGGCAGTGAACTCAGCAAATTATTTGCAGGGCAACTGGGATTTCAAACACTTTGCCTTTGGTTTGCATTCTTTTTAGTGATGTTTGGCTTTTACTTTGTCATGAGCTGGACACCAAAAATTCTTATTTCAATGGGAATGTCACCAGAGCAAGGGGTAAGTACAGGTATTTTAATTAGTATTGGCGGTATTTTCGGTGCAGCCATTATTGGTTTACTCGCATCACGCATAAAAATTTTCTATGCCTTAAGCCTATTTTTAGGGCTAACGTCTGCATGTGTTTTTCTATTTGTCACAGTCTCATCTCAAGTCAGCATTGCACTCATGGTGGGGTTATTACTCGGCACACTTATTAATGGCTGTGTGGCAGGTCTATATTCTATTTCTCCAACAATTTATGACGCCGAAATCCGTAGTCGCGGTGTGGGTTATGCCATTGGTTTTGGCCGTATTGGGGCAATTTTATCGCCAACGATTGCAGGTATTTTTCTGGATAAAGGTATTGCGCCCGCAACGCTTTATGCCTATTACGGTGTGGTCTTTATTTTGGCTATTTTCCTGATTTTAAGTCTAGGTAGCGCTTTTTACCGAAGTAAGAAAGAGCAGAACTACTCGCTTAAAACAGCACCTTAATCCATTAAAAATTAAATAGTTGAGATAAAAAATGAAAAAGACACCATTGTGGGTGGGGGTATGCTTGTGCCCATTATTTAGTCAAGTTGTGCATGCGGAGTTTATTGCAGACAGTAAAGCTGAGCTAACACTGCGTAATTTTTACTTTGACCGAGACTATAAAAAAGATCCATATCCCTATACAGCTGCCAGAGATTGGGCGCAGGGTCTAATTTTTAAAGGACAGTCGGGTTATACCGAAGGAACAGTTGGATTCGGTGTTGATGTACTGGCAATGGCGGGTTTTAACCTGATGGGAAATCGGGCTGATGACTATGCACGTAGTGGCTTATTACCCGTCAATACTGATAACTCGCGTGACGATTATTATGGAAAAATTGGTATTACAGGGAAGGCTAAATTTAGGAAAAATGAGCTTTTTGTGGGTGATCTAGTTCCGCAATTACCAACCATATTTTCATCGCCAGCGCGCTTGTTCCCACAGACTTATCGCGGTATTCGCTTTGTTTCAAATGAAATTCCAAATCTTCAACTCGAAGGGTTTTATGTCGATGAAGTGCGGCAGCGCGATTCCATTCGTTATACCGATGTTGGAACGGACAATATCAACCGTCGTTTTGACAAGGCGGCAACCACTGATTCTTTTTACACGCTGGGAGGAAGTTATCAGTTAAAGGACTACCGTTTACGCGCTTACCATGCCGAACTCAAAGACATTTACCAGCAACAATTTTTGGGTTTTAACGGAAAACAGCCTTTAAATGACCAGCTTAATTTTTTAAGTGACGTGCGTTTTTTTAATAGTGAAGAAACTGGAAGCAAAAAAATAGGAGAGGTCGATAACCGCCATATGAGTGGTTTATTTGGTTTGAACTATCAAAACCATACGGTTTCTTTGGGCTATATGCAGTCGTTTGGCTCGACAGGTCTGCCATTTTTGTCGGGAACTGAAAGTCCAGTCGTGCTTGATTTTATGAGTTCGGACTATTCAAATAAAGATGAAAAAGTCTACTCAATTCGTTATGAATATGACTTTAAAAATGCCCGATTAGGCGATGTTTCATTAAACGGACTGCGTTTTATGACTCGCTATGCAAAAGGTGAAGACATTGATTTATTGCAATATGGCGACCAACGTTTTAAAGAGGAGTCGATGGAATTTGATTTGGGTTATAAAATTCCTGAGGGTAAGTTAAAAGGTTTGGGAATGCGAGCCCGTTTTTCTCACTACCGCAACGATATGCCAAGTAATATGACATTTCATTCGACCAATGAAACGCGGTTGAATGTTGATTACACCTTTAAATTTTAACGTTCAATATTTAACTAAATTCAAGACAAGTTAAAACATTGTGAGCAGCAATGTTTTAACTTTAGTTATCAACTGCACAAAATCCCTCTATAATACCGCCAATCTTATTAAAGCCAATTGAGTCTCTCATTAAACACATGGCTTTAATCTCTCATTTTTTTAAGTCAATTTCTTCGCTGTGATTCGGCTTATTTTTCAATATTTAGAATTTTATGTGTCTGTGCTGACACATAAAAATATTTAGGTGCCAGCATGGAAATCAAGGTTAATTATCTCGACAATCTTCGACAGGAAGCTAAGTTCGATGACTTTACGGTAATTGCCGATCAACCAATTCGCTACAAGGGTGACGGTTCGGCACCGGGCCCATTTGACTATTTTTTAGCATCGTCAGCATTGTGTGCAGCGTACTTTGTAAAAGTGTATTGTGCAGCTCGAGATATCCCAACCGATAACATTCGTTTATCGCAAAATAATATTGTTGATCCTGAAAACCGTTATAAGCAAACCTTTAAAATTCAAATTGAATTACCAGCCGATATTTCAGAGAAAGATCGCCAAGGGATTTTACGTTCGATTGACCGTTGTACTGTTAAAAAAGTGATTCAAACTGGTCCTGAATTTATTATTGAAGAAGTGGAAAGCATCGATGCAGATGCACAAGCATTGTTATTGCCAAGTCTAACTTCAGAAAGCCATACCTATATTCAAGGTAAAGACCTGCCATTAGAAGAAACCATTGCCAATATGTCTGCCATTTTGGCAAATTTGGGCATGAAGATCGAAATCGCGTCTTGGCGTAATATCGTGCCAAATGTATGGTCATTACACATTCGTGATGCACAGTCTCCGATGTGTTTTACCAATGGTAAAGGCGCAACTAAAGAAAGTGCTTTGGCGTCTGCATTAGGCGAGTTTATTGAGCGTTTAAACTGTAACTTCTTCTATAACGACCAGTTCTGGGGTGAAGAAATTGCCAATGCTGAATTTGTACATTATCCAGATGAAAAATGGTTTAAACCGGGTCCAAATGGTGAATTACCTAAAGAAATCTTAGATGAATATTGTCTTGAGATTTATAACCCAGATGATGAGTTACTTGGCACACATTTATATGACACCAGCTCAGGCAACGTAGAGCGTGGCATTTGCTCGTTACCTTTTGTGCGCCAGTCTGATGGTGAAGTTGTATATTTCCCATCAAATTTAATTGAAAACTTGTACTTAAGTAATGGTATGAGTGCTGGGAACACTTTGGCAGAAGCCCAAGTTCAATGCTTGTCAGAAATTTTTGAACGTGCTGTAAAACGTGAAATTTTAGAAGGTGAAATTGCACTTCCAGATGTTCCTGAAGACGTATTAGCAAAATACCCAAGTATTGTTGCTGGTATTAAAGGCTTAGAAGAGCAAGGTTTCCCTGTATTAGTTAAAGATGCATCGTTAGGCGGTCAGTTCCCTGTAATGTGTGTGACTTTAATGAACCCGCGCACGGGTGGTGTGTTTGCATCTTTCGGTGCGCATCCAAGTTTTGAAGTTGCGTTAGAACGTAGTCTGACTGAATTACTTCAAGGCCGTAGTTTTGAAGGCTTAAATGATTTACCTCAACCGACTTTCCAAAGTAATGCGGTCACTGAGCCGAACAACTTTGTTGAGCACTTTATTGACTCAAGCGGTTTGGTATCTTGGCGCTTCTTTAGCTCTAAATCTGACTATGACTTTGTTGAATGGGATTTTTCTGGCGAAGGCGAAGAGTCGAACGCAGAAGAAGCTGCAACATTGTTCGGCATTCTCGAAGAGATGGGCAAAGAAGTATATATGGCAGTGTACGAGCACTTAGGTGCGACTGCTTGCCGTATTTTAGTACCGGATTACTCAGAAATTTATCTCGTTGAAGATTTGATTTGGGACAATACCAATAAGGCACTTTCATTCCGTGAAGATATTCTAAATCTGCATCGTTTGGATGATGAGCAGCTTGAGGCATTGGTTGAGCGTTTAGAGGAATGTGAGCTAGACGATTATACTGAAATTACCACACTTATTGGTATTGAGTTTGATGACAATACAGTTTGGGGACAGCTCACAATCTTAGAATTGAAACTGTTGATTTATGTTGCTTTACAACAGTTTGAAGAAGCAAAAGAGCTTGTCGAAACTTACTTGCAATATAACACCAACACCGTTGAGCGTGGCTTGTTCTATCAGTGCATGAACGTGGTGCTTGAAGTGATGTTAGATGAAGAACTAGAGCTTGAAGACTACCTTACGAATTTCCGTCGTATGTTTGGTGACACGCGAATGGATGCGGTATTAGGTTCTGTCGATGGTAGCGTTCGTTTCTATGGTTTAACACCAACAAGCATGAAACTAGAAGGACTTGATCGCCATTTACGTCTGATTGAGAGCTATAAAAAATTGCATGCAGCTCGTGCTAAAGCCGTGGCGATGTAATTTAGAAAGCGAAAGAAAAAAGCCTATTTTTTAATAGGCTTTTTTTTATAAAACAAATTTCTATTTTAGGCAGAAGCTTTAGTGATCTCTAAAGACTCTGTCACTGTTTGATCACCTTGCTGCTCATCCAAAGTATGTTTAGCTGGAATATACGACATTGCACGTTCCGCAAGAGCTGTAATGGTAAGACTTGGGTTAACCCCTAAATTTGCACCTAACATTGAACCATCTACAACGTATAAGTTTTTATAGTTAAAGACACGGTTTTGTCCATCTACCACGCCACGCTCTGGACTTGAAGAAATCGCACAACCACCCATACAGTGGGCTGTAAAAGGCACGTTAAATAAAATTTCAGTAATGGTCGTCATTGGGTGACCGTTAAACATTTTTGCGACTTTTTCGGTAAATGCATTGGCCTGTGGAATATACACAGGTAGTTTTTTACCTTCGCTCGATAATACCTTGCCAAAAGGCCAGAACCAATTACGTTTCAAGCGCATGTTAATTGAGGCATCAGCTGTTTGCATCACCAAGAAAATTAAGGTTTGACGTGCAAAACTTACAGGGTTACTCATGCGAAGGAAAATAAATGGATGGCAAATAAGTGCCCATAACCAAAAGAAAATACGTGTCCAACCCGGTTTGCCTTTAGCCATGTAAGTACACATGAGGCCCATAGCATCTGAGCCAGTTTGGTAACGAGTCGCTTCAATGTGAGTGTCATGGTCAAGATAAATACTTGAACCAATGGCAACACCCTTGCTCATGTCGACATCTTTACCAAAAAAGCGAACACCTAAAATCGACTCGGCATTAGTACGAACCCGATTACCCAAATCATCAGAAATATTTGGCAGAGAACCTGATTGTTTTAAACGGAACAACATTTCTTGCGTGCCCAAAGAAGATGCTGAGAAAATCACGTTACGAACACGCCATGTACGGCGTTGTTTATTAAACCATGAGCTTGAACATTCAGTCGTGACCTCATAGCCATCGCTGCCATCGGCTTTACCATTAAGTGGTTTAACGTCAACAACTTTGGTTTCTTCGTAAACCTTGGCGCCATTTTTTTCGGCAAAATACAAATAGTTTTTATCTAATGTATTTTTTGCGTTGTGTTTGCAACCTGTCATACAGCCGCCACATGCCGTACAAGTTCCGCGGTCTGGACCTTCGCCGTTAAAGTACGGGTCAGGGTAGGTCTTGCCACCTTGTTCACCTTCGGGGGGAAAGAAAGTTGCAACACGAGTCGGTTTAAACGTATGTCCAACACCAACTGCGTCGCCCATTTTTTTTAGCATATGATCGGCAGGACCGAAAATTTTATTATCAGTCACCCCAAGCATACGTTCTGCTTCAGCATAGTGCTGTGGCATTTCTTTTTTCCAGTCCGCCGCATCTGCCCACGTGCCTTCATCCCAAATATGTTCAGGTGGAACCAGTAGGGTGTTGGCATAGGTAATTGAGCCACCGCCTACAGCATTACCGCAAATAATGGTGACATGGCGAAAAAAACGCATGTTGAAATAACCGAAAAGTTTCATGCCCGGGCGCCAAATCCAGCGACGGGTATTCCAGTTATTTTTAGCAAAATCTTTAGCTTCCCAGCGTCGCCCCATTTCCATTACAGCAACTGAGTAGCCCTTTTCGGTTAGACGGCAGGCAGAAACACTACCACCAAAGCCTGAACCAATAATGAGGTAATCATAGTCATAATTGTTTGTTGTCATGCCGAGGACTCCTCTCTGGCGATATTTTTATATTGACTGTGTATGTTTATCAATGAATTGCCTAATGCGCTCAATCGAGTCATTAGATTCTTTTAGTATACCCGCGTGAAATTGAAAAACATGTCCGACTCGGTCATAAACCTTCAAATTCGTCGGAATACCATACTTTTCGGTTTGTTTAGCGAGCCGTTTTGCATCGTCTAATAAGACTTCTTCGGTACCGACATGAATTAAAACAGGCGGTAATCCAGTTAAGTCGGCATAGAGTGGGGAACAGGTTGGATCGGTTGTCGATTTTTGTCCGCAATAGTTTTTTGCACACCACGCTAACCAGTCTTCTGACAACATCGCATCTTGAGCTGCATGAGTTTTCATCGTGTTTCCTGAAAGACTTAAGTCAACCCAAGGCGAGAGTAAAACTAAAGCCGCTGGTAAAGGTAACCCTGCGTCCCGTATCGCAATTGCAGTACTTAAACTCAGTCCACCGCCCGCAGAATCGCCAGCGATCACGAGTTTTTTCGGGTCCTGCCCTTGAGCAAGTAGAGCTTTATAGACTGCAACCACATCTTCAATAGCAGCAGGACTTGTGTGCTCTGGGGCTAGACGATATTCAGGTAACCAGACTTGTGCTTGAGCTGCATGTCCAGTTTGAGCAGCAAGCTTAGTGTGACTTTTTGAGCTACCCACCACATAGCCACCGCCATGTAAATACAAGATGCCGAGGCCTGATTGAGTCGTTTTGGGCTGAATATGAACTGTCGGTACTTGATCAATTGTTTGCTTTTTTGTTTTATAGCCACGTGGCCCAAGCACAATTGCACTGGCTGCATCGCTACAAAAACGTTGTAGCTTAAGTGGTGTTTTAGGGGATAAAGCTGGACGTAGCGTGGTACGAATAGTCCATGCAAGAAGCTGCTTCATAATAAGGACTCATACTAAGCATTTAATCTCAGTCAGCATCTCTTAAAATAAAGAGTATGCTGACCACTGTTTTTATTTTGCTGATTTGTTGAGTAGACGAGTTTGCAAGGCAGTCGCGGTTGCAAAAATCTTTTGATAACCCTGAGGAAGAATACGTTGAATCACATCAACGGCTTTCGCATCGGCTCCAATGAGTAAGCGGCGACGGTCTTTACGAACAGCTTCTAAAATTTGTTGAGCGGCATCGTCAGCAGGGGTGCGAAGTAATTTATCGAAAGCATCCTGACTTTTTAAAGGATCCATTCCTAAAGACTGGACGCTATTATTCATGCGGGCAGCTTTGGCAATATTGGTACGAATACCACCCGGATGCACACAAGTCGCACTCACTCCAGCATTTTGTAGATCGAGTTCTTGGCGTAGGGATTCAGTGAAGCCACGAACGGCAAATTTACTAGCGTTATAAGCACTTTGAGTTGGTTGAGCTGTTAAGCCAAACATACTGGAAATATTAATAATATGCCCATCACCACTTTGCTTTAAGTAAGGTAAAAATTCTTTGGTGCCATAAACTACGCCCCAAAAATTAATACCAATCAGCCATTCAAGATCTTCATAGCTCACACCTTCAGCCGTACTGCCTATTGCGACACCTGCATTATTAAAAATCAAATTAACTTGGCCATGTTCATCTACAACTGCCTTTGCCCAAGTTGCAACTTCATCACGCTTAGCCACATCGACTTTTTGTGTGGTTACTTTGACTGAATAAGGCGTTAACAGCTCGACTGTTTTAGCTAATCCAGCTTCACTAATATCGGAAAGTGCCAGATGGCAACCTTGTTTTGCGAGTGCAATGGCAATTGCTTGTCCAATACCAGAGCCAGCACCTGTCACAGCTGCGACTTTATTTTTAAAAGACTTCATAAAATTCTCCGTTTATTTTTCTCATTTCCTATGGTGAAGCTTTATTAAGAAATAGCCGAAACCTGAGTGTAGTTTTCAACATCGAAGCGACGAGTGCGTTGTCGATATTCAAGGGTAAAGCCCGGCCAGTTATTGGTATTTTTGCCATCAGCAGTTTGATACCAACTAGTACAACCTTGTGCCCAGACAGTTTTCTTCATTTTTTCTTGAATGCTTTGATTAAACTCATGTTGAACTTCTGTACGAACATTGGTGAACAGAAGTTTATTTTGTAGGGTTGTTTGAATGGCATCTAAAATATAATTCACTTGGCTTTCAATCATATAGACAATTGAGTTGTGCCCAAGATTGGTGTTTGGACCATAAAGCATAAAGAAGTTTGGAAAGCCGCTCACAGTTAAGCCGAGATAAGCTTCTGCACCATCTTTCCATGTGTCTTTTAAGGTGCGACCATCAAGACCTGTAATCTGCATTGGCGCCATAAATTCGGTTGCGGCAAAACCTGTACCATAAATAATGGTATCGATTTCACGTAGCTTTCCTTCCGTATCTAAAATGCCGTTTTCGGTAATTTCTTGAATGCCAGTATTAATCACATCGACATGAGGTTGAGTCAGTGTTTCATACCAATGGTTAGAGATTAAAATACGTTTACAACCAATTGGATAATCTGGCATTAAACGGTGGCGTAACTTCCCATCTTTAACGACTTTACGGATGTGGCGTTGGAATAAATATTCCACCAAAGGCATTTCATTAAGTGAAGTGGTAAAAGCAAGTAGGCGAATTTCATGGTGTCCATATTGCAAAGCACGGTCCAGACTTTGCAAAATAGGTAATTTACGGAAAGCCTTTTTCTCTAAAGGTTGGTAAACCCGATCTGGTTTTGGAATCACGTAAGGTGCTGAACGTTGATAAACGTCTAGGTGAGCCACTTGTTTTGCAATTTCAGGTACAAACTGAATTGCGCTTGCACCTGTACCGATCACTGCAACACGTTTGCCAGTTAAGTCATAGTCATGATCCCAACGCGCTGAGTGAAAAGCCTTACCTTTAAAGTTTTCAATACCTTTAAGTTTTGGATAGGCAGGGCGGTTGAGTTGGCCTACCGCGCCTACTAAGAATTCAGCTTCGAACTGTTCACCAGAAGTACTTTGAATGTGCCATACACCTTGCAAAGCATCAAATTCAGCACTGGCTATTTCAGTATTAAATTGAACATGTGGGCGAAGGTCATATTTATCGGCGCAGTGGCGTAAATATTGATAAATCTCTTGAGATGTCCCGTAGCGATTTTTCCAACCAAGTTCTTGCTCAAAAGAAAAGGAATACAGATGAGAAGGCACATCACAGGCAGCACCCGGATATGTATTGTCACGCCAAACACCGCCGACATCGGCAGCTTTTTCAAATAGGGTAAATTGTTCAAAACCTGCTTGTTTGAGGCGAATGGCAAGTCCTAGACCACCAAAGCCAGTGCCAATGATGGCGATGCGTACATTTTTATTTGAATTAGTCGACGAATTAAACATAGGCTGCTCTAAATCCTTAAAAACAGTGGGCGAAAGAATCGCAATTTCCTGTATGCAGAATAGACGTTTATTAACTTGATTTAGAGGATGGATGAGGACAAAATATTGTGATTCGAGGACATTTTGGAAAGTACAGTGACGTACGCTTGGGCATTTGAACGCAGCATACATAGTGTCCGACTCATGGCTGATTTTGCAGTAGAAGCAGGAGCTTCTTATCAGACCATTTTAGATGGAACAGGATTGAGTCAACAGCAGTTGCTTGACCCGAATATGGTGGTGTCAGGGCAACAGGAATTACAGCTCATTCATAATCTGGTTGCACAGTTTCCAGACCGACCAGTGTTGGGCTTAGAAGTAGGTACACGCTATCATTTCACAACATTTGGGCCATTAGGTATGGCGCTGATGAGTAGTGCCAGCATTCGTGAAGCGCTTGATTTAGCTCTCACTTATTTTTCACTTACTTTTGCGTTTACCCGTTTTTTAGTTTCAGATACTGATGCAGGAACACGTGTCGATATTGAAGAGGAAGGAATTCCATCTTTGGTTAGGCAATTTATTATTGAACGCGATGCTGCCGCTCTTATTACGGTGCAACGCGACCTCGTACAAGATAACTTTTGCCAATATTTGGCTTTTTCTTTTGAACCTACAGATCATTTAGAGGCTTATGAAAAATTATTTGGGGTCATGCCTGAATTTGGTTCTAGCAAAAGTTTTGTTCTGCTTGATGCACAGAAAATTAATCAAAAGCTGCAAATGGCAAATGAGCTGGTGCTATATACGGCAGAAGAACAATGTCGACAAATTTTAGATAAGCGTCAAACCCAAAAGAAATTTATTAATTTAGTACAACAGCAATTGATGACTGTGCGAGGTGAAATGCCTTCTATGGAAATCGTAGCTGAACGTTTGCATTTAAATATTCGTACTTTACGCCGTCACTTGGCATCTGAAGGAATGACTTTTATTCAAATACGTGAAGAAGTCAGACAAGTTCTAGCTGAGCAATATCTAGCTTTGCCTAAAGTATCTATCGAGCAGATTGCTGAGTGGTTAGGCTATGCGGAACCTGCTAGTTTTATTCATGCTTATAAAAGATGGCATGGGAAAACACCTCATGCCATGCGTTTAGTACAAAAATAAAAGATGAAGGGTGCTTTTGCTTTCCCTTCATCTAAAGAGTGGTTTATTTAATAAAGCTCAGCTGTTTGCTAATTTTTTCTAAAATCGGGGCTTTCTTGGCTTGAAACTCAACTTTGTTTTGTTGAATCAGGTTGTTGCCTTTAGTATCGATAGAAATAATGAGCGGACCAAATTCTCTCACTCGATTTATCCAAAGAGTTTCTGGCATACCTAAATCCTGCCATTCAGCACCTTCAATCTCTTCAACTAAGGTTGCTGCGAGTACCGCACAGCCGCCTGGAAAAATTGCATGAACGGCAATATTTTCCTGACATCCAGCAGCTGTTTCTGGTCCCATGCCACCTTTACCTACAATAAGCTTAACGCCAGTTTGTTTGATAAATTCCCGTTCGAATTTTTCCATCCGCATACTGGTTGTCGGTCCGATCGAAACCATTTCGAAGTCGTTTTCACCTTTCTTGCGCACAATAGGGCCAGCGTGAAAAATCGCTCCGCCTTCAAGGTTAACTGGTAGTTCTCGACCTTGTTCGATTAGTCTGCGATGGGCAACATCGCGACAAGTTACCAAACGGCCAGTCAAATAAACGACATCACCGACTTTAAGGTCTAAAAGATCTTCATCTTTAATAGGAGTGGTCAGAATTTTTTTCATAGTACAACTCCTTCATGAGATAAGATTTCATAAGACATATCTGGGTTAATCTTAATTTTGCCACGGCGATGTGCCCAGCAACCTGTATTTACGGCAACCCCAATAGTTGATGGGTGGCGTGCAGAAGATTCAATATTGACTCCCATCACGCTGTTATTACCTGTGAGTCCCTGAGGGCCAATACCAATTTCATTAAGACCTTGTTCTAACAGTTGTTCCATTAAGGCTGCGCGTGGATTATCACTTGTTGAATCAACCGGACGCATAATGGCGAGCTTAGAAAGTCGAGCTGCGGTTTCAACCGAAGTTGATACGCCAACACCAACCAGTAAAGGCGGACAGGCATTTACACCGCGTTCGGTAATAACATCCATCACAAATTCAGCAACACCTTCATAGCCTTGACCTGGCATTAAAACTTTTGCTGCACCCGGTAGGGTACAACCACCACCAGCCATATAGACATCAATGGTACAAGTGTCGAGTTCAGGCACAATACGCCAGTCTAACCATGGAATTTGAGTACCTGTATTGGTGCCCGTATTTTTTTCATCGAAGGTTTCAACAGCGTTGTGACGTAATGGACCTATGCGTGTTGCTTCAGCAGTTGCTTCGCTCAAAATATCTTGAAGTTCGCCAAGCAAAGGGAAATTGGCACCTGCTTCAACAAAATATTGAATGACACCCGTGTCTTGGCAGCTTGGGCGGTTGAGTTTATCGGCAGCTTGCTGATTTTCTTCCATCGAGTCATAAACTGATTTAGCCAATGGATTAGTTTCTAAAGTACGAAGTTCAATTAACTTGCTTTTCACATCTTTGGGTAAGCGTTTTCCAATATAAGCCGTAAATTTGGCCATGGTGTCCGTAAGGGACTGGACTGCAATATCTTTGTCCATGTTGTGCTCCTTGAAGAAACTTATTCAGATCTAATTGATGTAAATAGGGTTAGTGGGTGGCTTTGGCAGTGTTTACTTTCACCTTTTGGGAGAAGCTCAGCACTAGTGTCAGTAAGGTCGAAATAATGAGTAGGCCTGCCACAAAATAGAGTCCACCTGTGAAGTCTCCAGTTTGATCTTTAATCCAGCCGATCATCGCAGGGCCTGCAAACCCACCTAAATTTCCGATTGAGTTAATCGTGGCAATGCCTGCTGCTGCGGCTGATCCTGATAAGAACATGGTTGGCATGCTCCATAGAGGTGGTTTGGCACAGCTAATACCGACATTCACAATGGTAAGTGCTGCAATTAATCCAATGACATTGTGTGTTCCAGCTGCAATTGCGAGACCAACTGCTGCGGTTAAACATGCAAGAGCAACATGCCATGTACGTTCATTGGTGCGGTCAGAGTGTCGAGACCATAAAACCATGGCAATGACAGAAACGATTGGTGGAATGGCATTTAAAAGCCCGACAGTCATAGACGTTACACCAAGCTGTTTAATAATTTGTGGTGCCCAGATGCCGAGGGTATAAAGCCCAGCTGACGTTCCGAAATAAATCAATGCAAGGGCAAGTACTCGTGGGTTGGCAAGACCGCGAAGAATGCTGTGATGCTGAGGTGCATTTTTCCCTACATCTTCTTCCTTCATGGTTTTTACAAGCCATTCGCGTTCATCCTGTTTTAACCAAGTGGCTTGTTCAGGACGGTCAGTCATATATTTAAAAACCACAACGCCTAAGATGAGTGCTGGTATTGCTTCAATAATGAACATCCATTGCCAGCCAGCGAGTCCCCAAATTCCATGCATTTCAAGTAACGCGGCTGAGATTGGTGAACCAACTGCTGTGGCAATTGGGGCGGCTGCCATAAATAAAGCAATCACACCAGCGCGATGGCGTGCAGGAAACCAGTAAGTTAAGTACAAAATAATGCCGGGAAAGAAACCCGCTTCGGCAACACCGAGTAAAAATCGCATAACGTAAAAGCTGGTTGAGCTTTCTACAAATGCCATTCCCGCTGCAATCAGACCCCAAGTCACCATGACTCGAGCAATCCAGATACGGGCACCGACTTTATGCAAAATAATGTTGGATGGGACTTCAAATAAGAAATAACCCAAAAAGAAAATTCCGGCACCAAACCCGAGAACTGAGGCTGTAAAGCCTAGGTCTTCTTTCATGGTGAGTGCTGCAAAGCCAATATTGACGCGGTCGATATAGGCTACAAGGTATAACAACATAATAAACGGTACGATTCTCCACGTGATTCGACGTAACGTCCGCTTTTCAATATCCATTTCCATGTCATGACTCCATATTCATGACTACCAATCCTGATTGGTAGTTTTCGCTTTCTTTACCGCTATTCATTCGGCTAGATGGCTTTTTCCCGTTCATCCACAGCATTCCTTCTGCGGACGTTTTTATGCTCTTAAACAAGAGACGGCTTATGTCGGGAAACAATGAAATGGATGTTAAACCCTTTAAAAAACTGATGAATCGATATAAAGTTAAATCACTATTGCAAAAAACTTAATAATTATGAATGCAGATACGGAATTAGCTTTCTTTTGTTTATTGGTTAAACAAGGAAGTCTTGTCGCGACGGCACGAGAGTTAAACTTGACTCCACCTGCGGTTTCTAGACGTTTAACTCAACTTGAAGAGCGTTTGGGAGTAAGGCTTTTAAATAGAACAACACGCCGAATTAGCTTAACCAGTGAAGGTGAGGTCTACTTTGAAAATGCGGTTCGTATTTTAAAAGAGATCGATGAAATGGAGCGTTTGGTTTCAAGTAGTCGAGCAGCACCCAAAGGGGTATTGCGTGTGAATGCGCCTTTAGGCTTTGGTCGTTCTTATATTGCTCCAGCGATTTCTACATTTGCCAAAATCTATCCTGATGTCGATGTCCAACTGCATTTAACTGATCGCCCGATTAATCTGCCAGATGAAGCCATTGATGTGTCAATCCGCTTTGGTGAAATACCCGATTCGCGTCTCATTGCCAAAAAATTGGCAGCCAACCGCCGTTTATTATGTGCATCACCTAGCTATTTAAAAATGGCAGGGCAACCGCTCACTCCCCATGATTTAACGCAGCATCAGTGTATTGTGATTCGGCAAAATGATTCAGCTTATGGGAATTGGCGGTTGAGTCATGGCAAACAAGTTGAAACTGTTAAAGTTCATGGGCAACTGAGTACCAATGATGGGGCAGTCGCATTAAATTGGGCTTTAGAAGGCTACGGAATTTTGATGCGAGCAGAGTGGGACGTAGCGAAATATTTAAGAAGTGGTAGATTGGTTCAGGTGTTAGCGGACTATGAAACACCACCAGCAGATGTCTATGCGGTGTATTTAGAGAGACTTAATCTGTCACCTAAAGTCGCGCACTTTTTAGATCATTTGCGCCAATTTTTAAATCAGCATGTCGATGGGCCAGAGCCGCGTTCAAGCTGGTAATGATGGTATTAATCTTGATTAAAAAAGCCAACTTAAAGTCTAAGTTGGCTTTCAACATTATTTTCTATTTAAACGTAAATGCAATAAACGCGTTGCTGAGGTGTGGCGAATTTCATCGATTCGTGCATTAAAATATCGTTCAGTAATGGCTTCCCCTGAAAGATCTTCGACCACTTCAAATCCCATCTGCTCCACTGCATGATGTAAATCTATTGGTTTAAATTGACCTAATAAAGGTTCTTTCAGCAAATGGGTAAACTGTGCAACGCCCATACTTCCAAGTCGCTCAATACCATTTAATTCCTGAAAATCGGTTGAATAGTCGAGTACCACTTCACTACCGTTTGCAGCAAATTCTGCAATACTTTTTAAAGTTTCCAAGGTGGTTTGCGGGTTTAAATAGTGCGTTGTGCCTAACCAAGAAAAAAATGCAGGAGCAGATGAATCATAGGCACTTCTGGTCAGGGCTTCTGAAATAGACTCTTTTTCAAAGTTAATCGCGACAAACTCAACGGTAGTAGGAATATTTCCTAACTTTCTTAGCTTGGCTTGTTTGGCCGCTTGAGTATCAGGATGGTCCACTTCAAAAATTTTCAAAGTAGGGTAATGGTGTGATTCACGTAGTGCAAAAGAGTCTAGGCCAGCACCCACTAACACATATTGTTGAATATTTTGTTGAACTGATAGATCAAGTAAATCTTCGGCATAACGAGAGCGTCCGACCACTTGCCCAGTAAGTAAACCTAAAGTGCGGTTTAAAACCGAAGAATTCATGACTTTAACAATCAGTGGGTTAGAGAGCAGTTTTTTCCAGCCTTTACTGGTCAGCTCAAAAGCATAAGGATCTGAAAATACAGGGTTCTTCGTATTTTGAAAATGATTGGCTCTTAATGCAGCAGCGGCCTCGGCGGTACGACTTGATTGACCTTCTTTCATCTTTATCCTGTTTTTTTATTTCTTGAAGATACTCAACGAAGAAAGCAGTGTATTTCATGAAAACCTAAAATACACTGCCTCTTTCTTACAACTGATTTGATCGAAATTACAAATTAGTGAGTTTTTGTCGTTTGATACGTCACTTCATAATCTTTCAAATCCACTTTTTCCAAACGTTGTTTAAGTTTTTTCAGTGACCACGGCCATGCAGCAAAGTTACGTCCGTTGGCATCAAGGTAATAACTCTTACAGCCGCCGCTATTAAATACCGTTGTTTGTAAGTGCTTTTGCACTAAATCGTTATGCTTTTTAATCACATCAGATTTAACATTTAATTTGCTAATTCCTTTGTTTTTAATTTTCAATAAGCCATCTACGATATAGTCGAGCTGTGCTTCTGCCAAACCAATGAAAGAGTCATAAACCAGTACGTTAGGCCCTAAAACTAAAAATGCATTTGGTACATTTTCAATGTTGGTGCCCAAGTAAGCCTCTGGCGAGCTACTTTTCCATATATCTTGTAAACATTGACCTTTTTCATTGTGGACACGTTTACCAATCGGTGGGTGAGATACTTCAAAGCCTGTACCCCAAATAATCACATCAACTTCATGACGTTCACCATTGGCAGCAACCACCGTATTGCCTTCAACTTTCACTAAACCATGAGGGATTAGGGTGGTGTTTGGTGCTTGTAGTGCAGGGTAGTAGTTGTTAGCGAATAAAATACGTTTACAACCAATATCAAAGTTTGGCGTTACGTTTTTACGTAGTACAGGGTCATTAATTTGCAATTTAAGTAATTGCTTACCCAATACATTGACTGGTTTTAGGGCAAGAGGGTTACGTAAACCAAAGTTAATTGCATTCAGCGTTAACGCTACACTTTTACGCCAGCTCGCCT
The DNA here is from genome assembly GCF_016106645.1 of Acinetobacter sp. ACIN00229. Classification (NCBI taxonomy): domain Bacteria; kingdom Pseudomonadati; phylum Pseudomonadota; class Gammaproteobacteria; order Moraxellales; family Moraxellaceae; genus Acinetobacter; species Acinetobacter sp. ACIN00229. Next base: position 43,195 of record NZ_JADWOM010000001.1, on the reverse strand, counting down.
GAATAGACGGATATTTAGCAATCACTGATTTACTAAATTCGCCCAAATCTGTATCTGGTTTTGGTAGTACCCAAGGTGCTGTACGTTGGAACACAAAAAGTTCTTTCGCTTTTGGTTGAATTTGTGGCACAAACTGAATAGCAGATGCACCAGTACCAATCACGGCAATGCGTTTACCAGTTAAATCATAATCGTGGTTCCATTTAGCAGAATGGAACATCTCGCCTTTAAATGTTTCTAAGCCTTCAAGACGTGGAATTTGAGCTTCGGTAATTGGACCTGTGGCAAAAATAACAGTTTTAGATAAATATTGACCAGTACTGGTATCAAGTACCCACACATGACGTGAGTCATCCCACGCTGCGTTGAGCAGTTCGCTATTAAACTCGATTTTAGACGTAACATTAAACTCGTTACTCACATCTTCCAGATAACTTAAGATTTCTGGTTGGCGCGCAAATAAATGGCTCCATTTTGCACTTGGTGCAAATGAATAAGAGTAAAGAGCAGAAGGTACATCACAACCACAACCCGGGTAGGTATTTTCACGCCATGTTCCACCCACACGGCCAGCTTTTTCAATAATCTTATAATTGGTATAACCAACTTGATCTAGGCGAATAGCAGCGGCGATCCCTGAAATACCAGCACCCACAATAAAAGTATCGAAAATATGGTTTGGTGATTTGACAGCTTTTTTTGCTGAAGCATTTGTTTTCATTTGAGCAGTCATATGTGTACTACCTATAAATTTCTTATTTAAATAATTTGTACGATGTGCCAAGGAACTTGTTATACAAGCTTGGAGATGCACGTTTCATGAGCCAGAATAACTTTGCATCAATTTGAGGAATGGTATACAACTCATCCTGATCAAGGCGATTAAGTGTTAATCTTGCAACATCATCACTTGTTGTGAAGGCATAGTTCATCAGCGCATGGTCTGCTAGGTTTGAATAACGTCCTGGAATTCGACCATTTTTAATGATATTGGTTGGAACCAGCGTCGGGCAGAGTACATTCACTTTAATATTAAACTTATGCAGTTCAGCTGAAAGCGTTTCTGAAAGCGCACGCACACCTGCTTTAGTCACGTTATAAGCGGTCATTTCTGGTGCAGCAGTGTAAGATGCCGCAGATGCCACATTAATAATCGCACCGTAACCTAGCTTTTTAAACTTTGGAACAAATGCATGGCAACCGTGAATAACACCCCAAAGGTTAATATTCATAACCCAGTTCCAGTCTTCTAGGCTTAGCTCGTCAAACTTGCCACCCAAACCCACACCAGCATTATTAATGACAAGAGTTACAGGGTGTCCAAGTAAGATTTCAGCAGTTTCAGCTAGATGATTAACCTGTTCAGCATTACCCACATCACAACGCATAGCAAAAGCTTTGGCGCCTTCTTGTTCAAGAAGTTTTACTGTTTCCTCAGCAGCTTCGAGATTAATATCTGCGCACACTAAGCTGCCACCACGTTTTGCAAGTTCAAGTGCAAAACTTCGACCAATCCCACTGCCTGCACCCGTCACTACGGCATAAGCTTTTTGGCTTGGTTTAACTTTCTTTTTGCCAAATAAAATCATGATTCATCCATAAATAGCTTGAAGAGATACCAGCTATCTGTTCGATAGCTAGAAATACAGGACGATTAAGACATGCGTACTGGTGGGGTGAATTCTTTAACAAAGTAAGGTGCAATCGCGCCGCCTTCGTTCAGTAATTTCTGTTTGTAATACTCAAGATATTCAGTTGTATCATGATCATTTGGATGGAAGTCTGGACGTAAGTAGTCAAGAATTTGACCAATCGTACTGCCAAAAACACCATCTTTTGGACCAAAGATTAAGCCTACACCACGACGAGCATCTTTCCAGAATTTTAAAGTCAACATCTCTTGTGGCTTTCTTAATACAGGGACAAATAACGTTGTCGCAGGGATTAAACCTAAAATCGTAAATAGCGCAAGGAAGAAACCAGATGCGCGCAGTGGATAGCTGCCATTTAAGATTTGATAAACATCGTAGGCAATGTCTTTATGTTCAGATTCTTCAAGCATATGCCACATCCACAACGCACGGCTTTTTGCATCATCTGAATAATAGAAATTCTTTTCATGCTTCATCATGTATTCAGCAAGTACCGCAGTAAAATGCTCAATACCTGCCATCATTGACAATTTTAGTGGTTGTGGAAATTTCAAAAATACATATTTAAAGAAGTTCGAACCAAGAAAGCGATATAGCGCGACAGGATATTCAGCATCTTGAAGGGCATCATTATATTCATTGTGCAATTTAGAATGAATTGCTTCTTGTCCAATCAGTGAGGTAACACGTTGCTTTAAAACTGGGTCTTTAATAAATTCGCGGTGATGGCGAGCGGTTTCAATAACCAGATCTTCACCATAGGTTAAAAACACCGAAAGTGTGGCAAAAAACAAAGTAGCAAATTGATTGTCCATATAGAATCTGACATCAATTTCCTTTCCATCAAAACCAATATTTAAATGTCGGATTGGAATTGAGCTTTTGCTAGAAAAATCCGGTAACTCAATTTCACGCTGAAATTTAAGTTTGTTAAATGATTTTTTAACTGCGGTCGAGATCATGGCGACACCCTGAGGCAAAGTAGTGGTGCATTTTGATGAAAATCAATAAACTCAATGATCAACAAAGCACTGTAAAATTCCATTTTCAAAAGCAGATGATTCTCTGCATTGACTACGGTGTTGTTGCTCCGTTATTTGTTTGATTATTTGGCTGAATAACGGAAAGAAGAGGAAAGATAGACAAACTATTTAGTGACTCTTCTTTAATTTTTTCATATTAATCTGACTTTATGTTCGGATTCAATTCGGGTAAATTTTTAAAAATATCAAAGTATTTTATAGACATTCTTTGTAATAATAATTTTAAATAAATTTGATTTATATTTTTGAAATATAATAAATTAAAATTATTTTTGATCTCGGAAAATAGTAAATAAAAGCATCCATTGATTGATAAGTTGAGATCTGTTTTTCTCAGTTTTTTGACTAAGTTTGACAACTATTCGGATTTCATTTTTTTATTTCTAACTAGTTAGATTACATGCTAATCTGACTTTATGTTCGGATTATTGATTAGATCGTATGACTACGCGTAAACCTCGTCAAACTCGAGCCAAAGTCACTGTCGACACGATTATTGAAGCAGGTTTTATTGCAGTGGCACTTCACGGACCGAGTGGTACTACAACACGCCATATTGCAGAGATTGCAGGGGTGAGTGTCGGGTCTTTATACGAATATTTTAAAAATAAAGAAGAAATTTATGATGCGATGAATCACTTTTTTGTTCGGGAAATTCTGGACATGATTACAGAGCTTACACCGACTATTTTACAGTTGGAGTTAGAGCCTGTCATCGAAATGATTTTTTATACTTTTAGTGATTTATTAAAGAAAAATAACGACCGCTATTTGACTGTTTTGCGTTATGCAGGAGAGTTACAGTACGACAAATACATTCCCAAAATTGAACAGGCCTTAATGGAAGTGATCATGAAATATATGATGCACAATCCTAAATACCTAAAAATCAATAATTTGCCTGTAATTACCTACATTTGTATCAATAGCGGAATTTTTAATGTCGCACGGCATCTTATTTTGCCAAACCCTTATATTAGTTTTGATGAAATGGTGCAGGGGCTAACCACGATGATTATGAGCTATATCAATACAGAGATGGCACGTTCAGAAGAACATTGAGCTGAGTTAGAATTTTATAAGTCCGATCAACAATAAAAAAGCCCTCGCATAAATTTTATGCGAGGGCTTAGTTGCATTATGGCATGGTTGGAACTTCTTCAGGACGCATATCGAAAATCAAAATTTCGGCGTTATCACCATTGGTAAACGATAAACTTCCACCTTCACGAATACGTGCAGCATCGCCAGTGTTAAATGTTTTACCATTTACATCAACACGACCTTTGGCAACGTGTAGGTAAACATATCGACCCTCAGGAATTACAAATTCAGCAGTTTCTTCACCATCAAAAAGACCTGAGTAAATATTAATGTCTTGTTTGATCGATAAAGTTTTCTCGCCACCTTTTGGTGAGATGATCAAATGCAATTTACCACGTTTGTCTGCTTCATCAATATGAACTTGTTGATAGCCCGGATCTGTATTCACTTCATTTGGAACAACCCAAATTTGCAAGAAATGAACGCCTTCATGAGCTGAATGGTTAAATTCACTATGAGCAACGCCACGACCTGCACTCATGAGCTGAATGTCACCCGGCACAATCACAGAACCTGTACCCATTGAGTCTTTATGCTCTAATGCACCTTCAAGCACATAGGAAATAATTTCCATATTGCGGTGAGGGTGAGTACCAAAGCCTTTAGATGGAGCAACGTTATCATCATTAATTACAAGTAGATCAGAAAAACCAACTTGTTTAGGATCCCAATAGTTAGCGAATGAAAAGCTATGTTTTGATTGTAACCAACCATGATGTGCTGCACCACGCTCGTGAGATAAACGCATATCAAACATGATGTATTCTCCTGATTTAATTTTCTATCTGAGCGTAGTTTATCGTAGCGTTTATCGTAATAAAGCACTGAAAATGGAAAGCTTGGTACGATTTTTAGAACGATTAAATGAAAATTATTTTTTGACTAAGAAAAAGGGCTCTTTTGGTTAAAATTGAAATTTTACTTTTAAAGCTAAAGATGAAAATCGAGAAATAGCGAGATCGCCAAACACTTTTAAATAGAACAATTGAAAGAAAAATGAATCTTTTTATCCTATTTAATTGGTATAAAATTTAGAGATATTTCATGCGATATACACATTAGTCTACCCTGTGTATTTAAATGAACTTAATAATGGAAATGAATAAAAAGCTAATATTAAAAATAACTAAACCTAAACTGTTTTGAAATAAAGTTACTTTTCAATGGAAATGTTTTGTATTTATCATCTATTGAAATGATGAATTTAAAATCACCTTTCTTTTCAATAGTTTGAGTAAAAGTGTGTTATTGTAAATAAATGTGAAAATATTCACAAAGCTATAATTTTTTGTTAAGATCATTAACATTAAAAACATAGAGATAATAATAATGATCAATAAAGTATTAATAGTGTTGTGTGTGGGTATCGTCTTTGTATTGGGATATTGGGCCTATTTAGATACTCAAAATAAAAGACATCAAGAGCTAATGCGGATCATTCAAGAAGCAGAACAAAATTTACAAAGTATCGAACGCAATCCTAATCATGCTCACCACAGCAATTTGGCTTCTTATAATTTGCAAGGATATATAAGTGAGAAAAGAATTATTTTCTAAAAATATTGAATGATAAATTTCTGAATTTTACTTTGTCATTGGTCATATCTTTTCATAAATTTTGATCATGTTTCTGTTGAATCTGTTAAACTTATTTAACGTATAGTAAAAAAGCTGCATAGGGGTTATGCAGCTTTTTTGTGTTTCAAGAGGGGCTGTGGCTATTTCCTATGTAAGAAGTAGAAATCAAATGAGTGGCATATTTGTTGCTTCATAAGTTTGAGATTCTTGTTTATAGGGCTGAACAGAAAAACAATATTGTTCAGCGACCTACATAGACGTAAATATTCCACAGTTCAGATTTTGCATAGAGGCTACTTATGGCGGCGCCCAATTCTTCGGCAGGCTGGTTAGAGCGTTTATTTAAGTTAAGCGACAATAAAACCACTTTCCGAACTGAAGTTCTTGCTGGTGTAACTACATTCCTAACGATGTGTTACATCATTATTGTCAATCCACTCATTTTATCTGAAACCGGCATGGATCATGGTGCCGTATTCGTTGCGACCTGTTTGGCAGCAGCAATCGGATGTTTAGTAATGGGGATCATTGCAAATTATCCAATCGCACTGGCCCCTGGTATGGGTTTAAACGCTTACTTTACCTACTCGGTTTGTATGGGGATGGGCGTGCCGTGGCAAACAGCTTTAGCGGCTGTTTTTGTTTCAGGCCTTGTTTTTCTTGCAATTAGCTTCTTTAAAATTCGTGAAGCAATTGTCAATGCAATTCCGATGTCACTTAAGTTTGCAATCGGTGGTGGTATTGGTTTATTCCTAGCACTAATTGCACTAAAAAATGCAGGAATCATTGTTGATAACCAAGCGACATTAGTCGGTTTAGGTGATATCAAACAGCCTACAGTATTATTAGCGCTATTCGGATTTTTAATGATTGTAGTTTTACACCAGTTGAAGATTCGCGGTGCAATCATTATTAGTATTTTAGTCGTTACAGGCATTGCTACTGCTTTAGGTCTAAACGAATTTAAAGGTGTAGTGGGGCAAATCCCTTCAATTGCACCAACGTTCATGCAAATGGACTTTAAAGGTCTATTTACAGCAAGTATGGTCGGCGTCATCTTTGTATTCTTTATTGTCGATTTATTTGACAGTACGGGTACTTTGGTTGGTGTTTCACACCGTGCGGGTCTTTTACAAGACGGTAAATTACCTCGTTTGAAGAAAGCATTATTTGCAGACTCTACTGCAATTGTTGCTGGTGCTGCATTAGGTACATCTTCAACTACGCCATATATTGAATCAGCTTCAGGTGTAGCTGCGGGTGGACGTACTGGTTTAACTGCTGTTGTGGTTGCTGTCTTATTTATCTGCTGTTTATTTTTAGCACCTCTTGCTCAATCTGTACCAGGTTTTGCCACAGCGCCAGCTTTATTGTTCATTGGTGTGTTGATGATTCAAGGTATCACTCATATCGATTGGGATGATATTACAGAAGCTGTTCCAGCCTTTTTAACTATTGTATTTATGCCATTCACCTATTCAATTGCTGATGGTATTGCAATGGGCTTTATTAGCTATGCATTAGTTAAATTATTCACGGGTAAGGCAAAAACTGTACCGTACATGGTATGGATTATTGCTGCACTTTGGGTATTTAAATTTATCGCGTTTGGCGGTTAATATGATTTTTTATAATTTTTTTCTTGAGCTATCTTAGTCATAGTTTCTAATAAGAAGAAAGTTATAGAAGGGTGTGATTTTGACCACACCCTTTTTTCTTTAGATGTGGAGTTAATATGAATCAAGTCGAGCTGATTCGCGCCTTACCAAAAGCCGAATTGCATGTGCATATTGAAGGGACTTTTGAACCTGAATTAATGTTTGCAATTGCCCAGCGCAATCAGATTCAGATTCCTTACAAATCTGTTGAAGAAGTAAAGCAAGCTTATAACTTTCATAATCTTCAATCATTCTTAGATATTTACTATGCTGGTGCGAATGTTCTTGTACATGAACAAGACTTTTATGATTTAGCATGGGCCTATTTTGAGAAATGTGCTGAAGATCATGTCGTTCATACAGAAATGTTCTTCGACCCGCAAACTCACACTGACCGTGGTGTTGCATTCTCAACAGTGATTGGTGGTTTAAAGCGTGCGTGTGCAGATGCTAAAGCTAAGTTTGGTATCAGCTCTCAATTGATTATGTGTTTCTTACGTCATTTAAGTGAAGAAGCTGCATTTGAAACACTTGAACAAGCTTTACCATTTAAACAAGACATTATTGCTGTAGGGCTCGATTCAAGTGAAGTAGGTCATCCGCCAGCTAAATTTGAACGTGTTTTTGCTAAGGCTCGTGAAGAAGGTTTCTTAATCGTTGCTCACGCTGGTGAAGAAGGTCCACCTGAATATGTATGGGAAGCTTTAGATCTACTCAAAGTGAATCGTATTGATCATGGTGTACGTTCTGAAGAAGACGAACAATTAATGACGCGTTTAATTGATGAAAAAATGCCTTTAACTGTTTGTCCTTTAAGTAACTTAAAGCTATGTGTTGTTCAGGATATGAAAGATCATAATATCCGTCGTCTATTGCAAAAAGGCGTACACGTGACGGTTAACTCAGATGATCCTTCATATTTCGGTGGATATATGAATGATAATTTCTTTGCTATCCAACAAGCTTTAGACCTAAACAATGATGAGTTGAAGAAGCTCGCAATTAACTCTTTTGAAGCCTCTTTCATTTCAGATGAAGAAAAACAAAAGTGGATTGCAGAAATCCAAAAAATCTAAATAAAAAAACCGCCTATCTCAGGCGGTTTTTTTATACATACGTTTTATTTAGGTTGTTTGGTCATACTATTTAAAATATTGTCTTTATCAACAAAGTGATGTTTTAAAGCTGCAAGCACATGCCCAACAATCAGCAAGCCTGCAAACCAAGAAATATAAACGTGTAATGGTTTAACAACAGCTAAAAGCTCTGGGTTATCCTGTACTAAACGCGGAATTTCAAATAAATATAAAACAGGGGCAGGGTGACCAGCGCTCCAGCTAAATAAACAACCAGTGACAGGTAAAGCCACCAAAATCACATAAAGCAATAGATGACCAACATGTGCCAAAGTTTTCATTGTTGGAGACATGGTATCAGGTAGTTTTGGAGCTGGATGTGTATAGCGCCATAAAATCCGGATGATCACCAAAAAGATAATGGTGGTTGCAATATTTTTGTGCAGTGTAATGACATCGCCTTTAAAGGGACCATCAACGTCATAACTTAAAAAATTTCCACTATAGAAACCAATAGCCCATGCTGCGATGAAAATGATTGCCATCACCCAATGCAGGATTTGTGCGGTACGGGTGTAATACTGAGATGAAACAGCAGGCATAAAAAACCTATTTTTTTGTCGTTTTGATTTTCAATTTTATGAGAAAGCACTGATTTTGAGAAATGTTTTAAATGTAACAGAGCGTGCTAAAAACAGAACGTTTAAGGAAAAATGCATTTGATGAGCTGAGTTATGCTGGGAAAAAAGATTGCATAAATGCATCAAATTATTTGTTTCTTCTAAAGTCGAGTTTAGGCACAATACGCGCTGCCAACGTTCAATCAAAGGAAAAAATGATGAAAAAATTGATGCTCGCTCTAGCGCCAGTTGTTTTAGCTTTAACAGCGTGTGCAACGACTACAGGTACGGGTACAGGCGCTACTTCTGCACAAACAACAACTCAGCAGTTGGGTGTGGCTGCATTAAAAGTTGCTGTAAATGCGAAATGTATTACAGAGATTAATAATGTTGCCGCTTGGAAAACAGCAACAAAGCTTATGACTGCTGAGCAACGTGATAGCATTCAAACTAATGTTTGTGGTTGTGTGAGCGAAAAGGCACCAAATACTGTAACGGCAGTAGAATTGGCAGCGGCTGCATTTGATGTAAATGCACGTGCTACAATTGTAAACCAAGTGGTTTCAAAAACTGTAAATGAGTGTGTGGCAGAAGCTTTACAAAAGTAATTAATGATTTTTGTATTAAAGAAGGCTGATTACTATTGATCAGCCTCTTTTGTTTAAAGGTGAAGAGTAAATGTTTATTGCTGGTGTAGATGAGGCGGGACGTGGCCCATTAGTAGGTTCCGTTGTGGCAGCGGCTGTTATTTTAGATCCGAATAATCCAATTGAGGGATTAAATGATTCTAAAAAATTAACTGAAAAGAAACGTGAAAAGTTGTTTATTGAAATACAAGAAAAAGCCTTAGCTTGGTCAATTGCAGAAGCAACGCATGCTGAAATTGATGAATTAAATATTTTACAAGCGACTTTTTTGGCCATGCAGCGCGCAGTTGATGGTTTAAAAGCTCAACCACAAAAAGTGATTGTAGATGGGAATCAAATTCCCAAAGGAATCATTATTCCTTGTGAAGCTATTGTTGGGGGAGATGCGAGTCATCCTGAGATCAGTGCTGCGAGTATTTTGGCAAAGGTTACACGTGACCGACAAATGGCGGAATTAGATCAGCAATATCCATTATTTGGTTTTGCAAAACATAAAGGATATCCAACTAAAGCACATTTTGAAGCAATTGCAACGCATGGGGTAATCGATCAGCATCGCCGCAGCTATGCTCCTGTTAAACGTGCTCTAGGCCTATAAATACAAAGTCCTAAAAAATTTAAAGCGACTAGAAAGTCGCTTTAATTAGGGAGAGAATAACTTCATATTAACGATTGAAGTTTTTCTGTGCATAATTATCATCTTCAAAAGAAACTTGATAATCTTGATCAAGATGTTGAAGGTGTTCATGCATTGCACGTTCATGTTGAATACGTTGATAAATTTCTTCGCGATGAACAGAAACCTCTTTTGGTGCATTCACACCAATACGAACCTGGTTTCCTTTGACGCCAAGCACAGTAACACTGACTTGATCCCCAATCATTAATGTTTCCCCGACACGGCGGGTCAGAATCAGCATGTTTATCTCCTTGCTAAACGCTTAAAACTGCAATATTGGTACCCAAATAAAAGCTCAACCTCAGTTTTCAGTCAGATTCTAACAGAAATATGAGAACAAAGTCATATTTTGATAATCACTGCCAAAAAACTTTCCGTTTAATATAACAGAGCCGCTATAAAAAAAACTATAGCGGCTCTGTGTTTTCTTTGATTATTGTCGGACAAGTAAACATTTTTTAATGAATTATTGACCGTTTGGTAAAATTAAGCGCGGGCGCTGCTTTCACCATGTTCACGATCTAAACCAAAAGCGGTATGTAGACAACGAACAGCAAGTTCAAGATATTTCTCGTCAATAATGACAGAAACTTTAATTTCAGAAGTTGAAATCATAAGAATATTGATGCCTTCATCAGCTAGGGCAGTGAACATTTTACTTGCTACGCCTGCATGTGAACGCATACCTACACCTACGATAGACACTTTAACGATGTCGTCGCGTGTTGAAACTTCACGTGCACCAATATTTTTGGCAGTTTCGTTTAAGATTTTTTCAGCTTTCGCTAAATCAACACGGTTTACAGTGAAAGTGAAATCTGTTGTGCCATCTTCTTCAACATTTTGCACTATCATGTCGACTTCAATATTGGCATCACTTACTGGTGATAAAATTTTAGAAGCAATACCTGGTTCATCAGGTACACCTAAAATCGTTAATTTTGCTTCGTCACGGTTAAAAGCAATACCTGCAATAATTGGCTGTTCCATAGTATCTTCCGCCTCAGTCGTAATGAGTGTACCTACATTTTCTTTAAATTCTTCGTCAAACGCGCCGTCGTTATCATTATCAAAACTTGATAATACACGTAAAGGAACTTGATATTTTCCGGCAAATTCTACTGAGCGAATTTGTAAAACTTTTGAACCTAATGAAGCCATTTCTAGCATTTCTTCAAAAGAAATACGGTCGATTTTTTTGGCTTTAGGAGCAACACGCGGGTCAGTGGTGTAAACGCCATCTACATCAGTGTAAATTTGGCATTCATCTGCTTTTAGGGCAGCAGCAAGAGCAACACCAGAAGTATCTGAACCACCGCGGCCTAGTGTTGTGATATTTCCATTAGCGTCAAAGCCTTGGAAACCTGCAACAACAATAACACGGCCTGCATCTAGGTCATTGGTCATGACATCTGTATCAATAGACTCAATACGCGCCTTGGTAAATGCACTGTCAGTTTTAATACCGACTTGACGTCCGGTATAGGATTTAGCTTCCACACCAATCGAATTAAGTGCCATAGCTAACATGGAAATCGTCACCTGTTCACCGGTTGAAACCATTTGGTCTAACTCGCGTGGGTCAGGTGTTTCGGTAATGGCTTTAGCGAGAGCAAGTAAGCGGTTTGTTTCACCACTCATTGCAGATACAACCACAACAACCTTGTGACCGTGATCATGCCAACGCTTAACACGACGAGCAACATTTAAAATGCGCTCGGGGGTACCCATAGAAGTACCGCCATATTTTTGAACGATTAATGCCATAGTTTTTCCATATAAGCCATGACCCTGAGAGGCTTTTCAGGGTCAGTTACACAAAAAGTGAAGTCTTATTTTTGTTCAAGCCATGCAGGTAATGCAGCAATAACTTGTCCAAACTTCTCGTTAAGTGGCGCGCCACCTTGTGCTAAGTCAGGTTTACCACCACCTTTACCACCTAACTCGGTTGCTAGATGTTTGATGATGTCACCTGCTTTTAGATTTGCAGTGTATTGTGATGCAACTGAAGCAAGTAGGCTAACTTTGTCACCCTCTACGCCAGCTAACACAATAACCGCATTCTCTAATTTTGATTTAACACTGTCGTGCAAGTTGCGAAGTGATTTCGCATCTACACCTTGAACAGTGGTAATAAGCGTTTGACGACCAGAAATCGTTTGTACCTGATCAATCAATTCTGACGCTTGGAAGTTTGCCAATTTCTGATTGAGCTGTTCAATCTGCTTTTGTAATGCAGAAACAAGTTCTACATTAGCCTGTACACGCTCAACAGTTTGGTCTTTCTGTGCTTTTAATAAGCCATTAATGTGCTGGATATCAGCATCAGTTTTTTGTACTACTTCTAAAGCTTTAGTACCAGTCACTGCTTCAATACGACGTACACCAGCAGCTACACCGCCTTCAGAAGTGATTTTAAATAAACCAATATCACCTGTACGCTTAACGTGAATACCACCACAAAGTTCAATTGAGAAGTTTTTCTCATCAATCACTGAACCCATAGCGAGAACACGAACTTCGTTACCGTATTTTTCACCGAACAACATCATTGCGCCTTTTGCTTTTGCCGCTTCGATGTCAAGGAGTTCAGTGGTTACAGCTGTATTTGCAATAATTTCTGCATTAACTAGACGCTCAACCTGTTGTAACTGTTCAAAAGTTACAGGTTGGTCGTTAGCAAAGTCAAAACGTAAGATATCACTTGCAACTAAAGAACCTTTTTGTTGTACGTGTGAACCTAAGATTTGACGTAGAGCAGCATGTAATAAGTGTGTTGCTGAGTGGTTGCGTGCAGTAGCTTCACGAATATCTGCTTTAACAATTGCTTCAACGTTTTGATCAGCTTTAAGGTTGCCAACGGTCACAATACCTTGATGAACAAAGGCACCGCCTGACTTTTTGGTATCTTGAACTTCAAAAATACCAGTTTCGTTTTTGAAGATACCTGTGTCACCAATCTGACCACCACTTTCTGCATAGAAAGGAGTCTGGTTTAAAACGATAAGTGCTTCGTCGCCTTCAGAAACTTCATCAACTTGTACGCCATCTTTATAGATCGCTACAATTTGGCCTTGACCAGTAGTGTTGATGTAACCATCAAACTGAGTTTCGCCTTCAACTTGTACAATGCTGTTATAGTCAATAGCGAATTTACCTGCATCACGAGCACGTTGACGCTGAGCAGCCATTTCTACTTCAAAACCAGCTTCGTCAATAATAAAGTTACGTTCACGTGCAATATCAGCAGTTAAGTCTGTTGGGAAGCCGTAAGTGTCGTAAAGTTTGAAGACTGTCGCACCAGGAATAGTCTTGTCTTTTAACTGAGCAAGTTCACCTTCAAGTAGTTTTAAACCTTGCTCAAGTGTTTTTGCAAATTGTTCTTCTTCACGAACTAGAGTTGCTTCAATCACATCTTTACGAGCTGCGAGTTCAGGATAAGCCTCACCCATAACTTCGATTAAAGGTTGCAACATTTTGTAGAAGAACGTACCAGTTGCACCAAGCTTATTACCGTGACGCACAGCGCGGCGGATAATACGGCGTAGTACATAACCACGACCTTCATTGCTTGGGTTAACACCATCAGCAATTAAGAAACAGCATGAACGCGCATGGTCTGCAACTACACGTAAAGAAGGCTGACCTTCGTCTTCAATACCAATAATGTTTGCAGCAGCTTTTAATAAATGTTGGAACAAGTCAATGTCGTAGTTTGAATTAACATGTTGCAATACAGCAGAAATACGCTCTAAGCCCATACCTGTATCAACAGATGGGGCAGGGAGAGGGTGAAGCACGCCATCAGCAGTACGGTTGAACTGCATGAAAACGTTGTTCCAGATTTCAATAAAACGGTCGCCATCTTCTTCAGGTGTGCCTGGTAAACCACCCCAAATGTGATCACCATGGTCAAAGAAAATTTCAGAACATGGACCACATGGACCGGTGTCACCCATTGCCCAGAAGTTATCAGATGCGTATTTTTCGCCTTTATTATCACCAATACGGATAATACGTTCAGGTGCTAAACCAATTTCTTTATTCCAGATGTCATAAGCTTCATCATCGGTGTGATAAACGGTCGCATATAAACGATCTTTAGGGAGGGCTAACCATTCATCGCTAGTCAAAAATTCCCAAGCGAATTTAAGTGCATCACGTTTGAAATAATCACCAAATGAGAAATTACCTAACATTTCAAAGAATGTATGGTGACGAGCAGTGTAACCAACGTTGTCTAAGTCATTGTGTTTACCACCAGCACGTACACATTTTTGTGATGTAGTTGCACGTACATAGTCACGTTTTTCAAGACCTAAGAAGCAGTCTTTAAACTGGTTCATCCCAGCATTTGTAAATAATAAAGTTGGGTCGTTGGCAGGAACAAGAGAACTCGACGCGACACGTGTATGCCCTTGCGTCTCAAAGTAGCGCAAAAATGCTTCACGAATTTCAGCAGATGTCATTAAACGAGTACTCACAACCAAGTCACTCCATATTTTCGAATTTGGCTAAATGTATCAATGCCTGTTTGTTTTATGCCAAACCTTAGCATGTGATACGGGGCTTATTTTTTAAAAACGCTAAATTGTAGCGGAAAAACCCCACCGAACCAACGATTTTAAAAGGAATATCTTACAAAACTGTGATTTGGCTAAAAATCTATATTCAATTAGGCGTGACGTGCTTTACTATATGCCTTCTTTAGCCTGTAGTTTTGTAGATAAGGATAGGTTATGCAACGTATCGCCATTAATGGGTTTGGCCGAATTGGACGTAATGTGTTACGTGCCTGGTTTGAGAGCTCAAAACAATTTCAATTTGAAATCGTGGCGATTAACGACATAGCAGATGTGCAAACATTAGTGCATTTATTTAAATATGACTCAACACATGGCCGCTTCAATGGAAATGTGGAAATATTCATTGAAAATGAAAAAGTTTTTTTGAATATTCAGTCAAATCAACGAGCGTTAAAAGTTGAGGTTTTAAAGCAGGAACAACCTGAACTTTTACCATGGTCTAGTTTAGATATTGATGTGGTACTTGAGTGTACAGGACTGTTCCGTTCTCACGCTGATGCAACGCGTCATCTACAAGCAGGGGCGAAGCGGGTGATTATTGGGGCAGCGCCTTTTGATCATGTCGATGCAGCCATTGTTTATGGTGTAAATCATCATGAAGTCAAAGTGACTGATCAGATCATATCAAGCGTTTCATGTACTACGCAGGCTTTGGTTCCATTGGTGAAAATTATTGATGATGCTTTTGGTATTGAAACAGCGCTTATGACCGAAATTCATGCAGTAACGGCAGACCAATCTGTACTTGATCATGCACATCGTGATTTGCGCCGCGCTAGAGCTTCAGGACAAAATATTATTCCGACCACGTCTAGTGCACTTGGTGCATTAAAACGTGTTATGCCTAAAATGGAAGACCGTATAGACGGTTATTCAATTCGGGTACCTACTATTAATGTAGCTGCAATTGACTTAACTTTTATCGCGCAATCTCCAATTACTGTGCATCATATTAATGAATTGCTAATTAAAGCATCTCAAACCGACTATGCGGAAATTATGGCAGTGACTGATGAGCCATTAGTTTCAAGCGATTTTAACCATTCTCCTTATTCACTCATTGTTGATTTAACTCAAACTATGGTTGTCGGGCATCAAGCTAAAGTATTTGCTTGGTACGATAATGAATGGGGCTATGCAAATCGATTATTAGATTTGTGCGATTCTTTCTGAAAGTGAATTAAAGTAATAAAGGATGTTGAATAAACATCCTTTTTGTAATTATTAATTTGAAGTATAAAAAGTTAAAAATAATGAAAATTATAAATATTAGTGTTGTGTAAAATTATATCTATTTGTATGATTCGCAAACATTAAAATTTTAATTATAGAGTTCATATGAAATTTAATTCAAAAAGAATAAGTGTTTTTTTAATTTTTACATCTACTATTATTTTAATTGCTTGTGGTGGTGAAAGCTCAGATCAAAATACCAATGGTCAAGCTGAAAATAATTTAGAAAAAGATGGCTCGATTTACCAAGTTTATTATCAATCTTCTGATATTTCTTCAGGTATCTATAGTGATTCTTTTGAAATTACTCAATATCCAATTAATAATAACGAAATCTTTTTTGCAAAGTCACGCAATCAACCATTAAAAAATGATTTTTTAACTGAACAGAAAATTTTAAATAAAGAGACACTGCAAACAAATATTGTAAAAAGGTTAACACCTAGTAGTTGGACTTATGAGTTAACTCCTGATTTGAAAAAAAATTTAAAGTTTGAAATTGTGAAGTTAGATGGTGAAAATATCTTTGATCGTGTATTGCCGGGCTATAAAGAAAATAAAAATCTAGAAACAGGCCTTCATAATCAGCTTGATAAAAATTTAATTGAATTTTACCAAAACTATAAGAATGTTACGTTTCCAAAAAATAGTTATTGTTATCGTTTAAAAGAGACTCAATGGAATCAATCTTATATTTCATATATATCTAGTTTTAATGCCAATCCCACGTTTAGTGAAAAAAAGCAGTCAATAATCGAAAGATATAATAACTTAGGTCAAGATAAAAAGTATTTTAGGCTTCTAAACTCGCAGTGGCATGGCTATAACTTAACTGTTTTAGAAAACTTGGAAACTGGTGATATTGAAAGCGTACTGGGGAATAATAATGACCAGTCTGCTTCTATAGAGTTTGTATCAAGCATTGTATGGGATGCTGATAGAAGTTTGGCGTATGAGAAGTCTCACCTTTATTCTATAGAAGATAACCCGCTTAATAATACGCATTCATTAACTGCTTTCAGACAAAAATTAAAAATCGCAAATCTTGAAAAAGGTTGCTTTGCTTTTAATACTCAAGCAGCTCAAGCTATTCAAAGATTAAATTTAGTTAACTGGCAACCCGGCGATAGTTCAGATATTAGCCCTTTCTTTAGTCGAAGAACTTTAGTAAGTAACTAAATTGGATGAGAGTAAGGCTTTGAATACTATTGTTTATTCTTATTATCTTCTTTTTGACTTTAGAGTTTATTAAGAAAGATTTATGCAAATTGTCAGGTGCATGGCAGAAAGTATCATGCTACACTAAGAGAAATCGGGTGTGTTCCCGATTTTTTTATGTGGGGTCGTTCCACGTTGATCAGATTTTAGGCTTGAAATATGACCATTTCAGAGACATGGTTGCTGCCTGACGGGGTAGCAGATGTATTGCCGGAACAGGCACAAGTCATTGAAAAACTTCGCCGTGAAGCTTTAGATTTCCTCGCGGTGCGAGGTTATCAATTGGTATATACACCATTTATCGAATACATCGAATCGTTGTCTTCATTATCAGAATCAAATCAAGACTTAGATTTAGTAACTTTTAAGGTTATTGATCAGCTCTCAGGCCGTTTACTCGGTGTTCGTGCTGATATGACGCCACAAGTTGCACGTATTGATGCACATGTAAGACCAGTTGAAGGTGTTGCACGTTACTGTTATTCAGGGACTGTATTACATACTAAACCACAAAATTTCAATGCCACACGTGCACCTTTGCAATTAGGTGCAGAGTTATATGGCCACGATAGTATCGAAGCTGATGTCGAAATGGTCGATGTTATGCTGGGATTGATTGAAAACATCTACACATTACAAGGCGCACATTTAGATTTGGGCCATGTAGGCTTGTTCCGCAGTCTAGTGAAGTATGCTGGCCTGTCAAAAAATGAAGAACATGAACTGTCTGATCTTTATCAAAGAAAAGCATTGCCAGAGTTAGCAGAGTTTACTCAAAGCCTTAACATGGGTTCTGATTTCTATGCGCTTGGTCGTTATTCTAGTGATCTAGAAGCATTGCAGACGAATTTAAGTGCCAATATTTTGCAAGATGCTGAATTTAAGTCAGCATTAGATGCACTGAAGACGACACTTGAGCAAATAAAAGGTCGTTGGCCAAATCTCAACATCGGTATTGATGTTGTAGAGCTACGTAGTTATCACTATCACACTGGCTTAATGTATGCAGTCTATGCACCAAACCGTGCTGCGCCGTTAGCGCAGGGTGGCCGTTATGATGGTATTGGTGAGCACTTTGGTCGTGCGCGTCCTGCTACTGGCTTCAGTTGCGATTTATATGCCTTAGGTGCAAATCAGTTCGCCGAAATAGAAACTGTTGTTGCTCCAAAAGGCTCAGAACAAGATTTACTCTCAGCAATTTCGAATGCACGCGCTCAAGGTTTACGTGTCGTTCAATTGTTAGGTAATGATGATTTAAGTTCTATTCCATACGCGACCCATCAACTCGTGGCGCAAAATGGTCAATGGAATATTGAAAAGATTTAAACGCCAACAGTAAGTTTTTACTGGTGGTTTCCAATTTTAACAGCATGATGTAATGAGGCTATTATGGGCAAAAATGTTGTGGTACTTGGTACCCAATGGGGCGACGAAGGTAAAGGTAAAATCGTCGACCTGCTCACAGATCAGGCGGCTGCGGTAGTACGTTATCAAGGCGGACATAACGCAGGTCATACTCTTGTCGTAGGTGGTAAAAAGACTGTATTGCACCTCATTCCATCAGGCATTTTACGTGAAAACGTATTGTGCTTAATTGGTAATGGTGTAGTACTTTCACCAGCCGCGTTAATTGAAGAAATGGGAATTTTGGAAGCAGAAGGTGTTCCTGTTAAAGAACGTCTACGTATTTCTCCAAACTGTCCACTCATTTTGCCTAACCACATTGCACTTGATCAGGCACGTGAGAAGAAACGTGGTAATGCTAAAATCGGTACTACAGGTCGTGGTATTGGTCCTGCTTACGAAGATAAAGTGGCTCGCCGTGCAGTGCGTGTTGCTGACCTTGTTCGTGGTGGCGCAGCATTAGAAGAAAAACTGTCTGAAATGCTTGAGTTACATAACTTCCAGTTAACTCAGTTCTACGGTGTAGAAGCTGTTAAATTTGAAGATGTATTGGCTCTTTGCAACGAATGGCGCGAAGTGCTTGCTCCATTAGTGATTGACGTGACTAAAGTGTTACATGACTACCGCAAAGAAGGTAAGCCTGTAATGTTTGAAGGCGCTCAAGGTTCACTTTTAGACATCGACCACGGTACTTATCCATACGTTACAAGTTCAAATACAACTGCTGGTGGCGTAAGCTCTGGTTCAGGTATGGGACCTTTACATCTTGATTATGTATTAGGTATTACTAAAGCTTATACAACACGTGTAGGTGCTGGCCCATTCCCAACTGAATTGGTTTACGATGCAGCTGCTGATGCTGGTGACCCAGTGGGTAAACACCTTGGTACAGTTGGTCATGAATTTGGTGCTTCTACTGGTCGTCAACGTCGTTGTGGTTGGTTTGATGCTGAAATCCTTCGCCGTTCTGTAGATGTAAACTCACTTTCTGGTATTTGCTTAACTAAACTAGACGTTCTAGATGGTTTAGAAGAAGTAAAAATCTGTGTGGGCTATGAAAATACAGACTCAGGTTGTGTAGGTTCTTCTGATGCGGTTTCTTTTGAATGCTTGAAACCAATTTATGAAACTATGTCAGGTTGGAGCGAATCGACTGTTGGTTTAACCAGTATCGATCAATTACCAGCAAATGCTTTAGCTTATGTGAAGCGTATTGAACAATTAATCGAATGTCCGATTGATATCGTTTCAACTGGTCCAGACCGTGCAGAAACAATTGTTTTACGTCATCCATTCTCTGCTTAATTAGCAAAGATTAAAAAGGCCTCCTAAAAGGGGGCTTTTTTATACCCGACTAAAGTGCAGTTTTCGTTTTATTCGATTCAGATTAAAACGTTAGATAGATAAGGAATGATGGGCTCAGGATGAAGCTACAACCAACTATTTCGAAAACAATTTTTTATTCTTTTTTATTCGCTATTGGTGGTTCACCGACACTGGCGATGTTAGTTATTTATGGTCAAGAATATCATGAAGATTTCTTCATGACCGCGTTTATGAGTTTGTCGGTATTGTTCGCATGTGTGTTAATTCCTGTGGTGCTCATACAAAATAGTTATTTACTCTGGAAAAGAGAAAGTCCTAATCTTGAAGAGAAAGTTAAGTTTTTAAGTTATGTTTATCTTGGCTTAAATATAATATGTCTAATTTTCTGGATTTATTTGATGACTTTATCGGCTTGATCGTTACATAAATACTATGATCATGAAGAAATGAGACATTCAAAGTGTAAGCGGTATTTCTTATAATAAGTGCAAAAGAATAAACAGCTTTTTCTCGATTTAGGTGATCCATGTTATGAATAAAAAACTCTTTTTAAGCTTGTGTGCGGCAAGTGTGATGACCATTTCTGGCTGTGCAACAGTAGCGGACATGGCGGGTGCAGATACTGCAACCTTAAATGCCCAATCTGCTCAAGGTTTTAATAAGATGGTGCAGGAAGCACGTGGCAAAGGAACTTTGGATACAAGTTCAAGTACCTATAGCCGTATTAATGCTGTTTTTAACCGTTTAAAACCTTATGCGAACCAGATGAACCAGACTGGTCAGCCTTTTAGCTGGCAGTTGGCAGTACTGAAATCAGATACGATTAATGCTTATGTAGCACCAGGTGGTAAAGTGGTGTTCTATACAGGCATTGTAAATAAATTGAACCTGACAGATGCTGAAATTGCAGCTGTTATGGGACATGAAATGACTCACGCCTTAGAAGAGCACGCAAAAAGTAAAATCGGTGCTCAGGCTCTAACTGATTTAGCTCTTGGTATTGGTTTAAGCTATGCTGGCAATAATGTTGGCCAACTTGGTACTGCTGCGGCTCAGCTAGGTTCACAAGTGGGTGTAGGCTTACCATATTCTCGTAGTTTGGAAAGTCGTGCTGACCAAGGTGGCTTAATGCTAATGGCACGTGCAGGTTATAATCCAAATGCAGCGATTACACTTTGGGAAAAAATGAATAAGCTTGAAGGTGGTGGTGGTTCATCATTCTTATCTACTCACCCATCTAACTCTCAGCGTATTAGCGATATGCGTCAAAACTTGCCTGCAGCAATGGCTATTTATAATGGCCGTAAATAAGATATAAATTTTTTATAGATAAAGAAAACGGATGCTTAAGCATCCGTTTTTTTATTTAAGGAGCAGGGTTGGGCTGTTGGACATGAATAGCTTCAATACCTTGTAAAACTTCGGCAGGTAGTTCAATTTCAAATGCCTGAATATTTTCTTTAAGTTGGTCTAGATTAGTGGCACCAATAATTGTGCTGGTCACAAAGAATTGTTGTTTAATAAAAGCTAATGCCATTTGAGTTAAGCTTAACCCATGTTTCTCAGCTAGCTGTGCATATTGTTCAGTTGCCCACTCACTTTGAGGGTTACTATAGCGGCTAAAACGTGGAAATAATGTGACACGAGCATTCGCGGGACGAGCGCCATTTCTAAACTTGCCAGAGAGATAGCCAAACGCAAGAGGAGAGTAAGCGAGTAAACCAACATCTTCATATTTAGCAATTTCAGACATACCTATTTCATACGTACGGTTGAGAAGGCTATATGGATTTTGAACACTTACAAATTTACTTACACCTAACTTTTCAGCCAAATGTAAAAATTTCATAGTGCCCCACGGCGTTTCATTCGATAAGCCAATATAGCGAATGCGTCCTCGGTTAATCTCTTCTTGTAGAGCAAGTAATGTTTCTTCTAGAGGGGTGGTATCGTAATCATTTTGTGCTTGCTGGTTGCCATAAGCTAGCGTACCGAAAAAGTTGGTATGACGTTCAGGCCAATGTAGTTGATAGAGATCGATATAGTCGGTTTGGAGACGTTTCAGGGAGCCATCTAGGGCTTTAGCAATATGATCGTTGTTGAAGCGCGTATGGCCTTCTCTGATGTGAGTTCCTCCAAAGCCTGGCCCTGCAATTTTAGAGGCAAGAAAGACTTTGTCACGTTGACCATTTTGGGCAAACCAATTGCCAATAATCGTTTCAGTTGCACCATAGGTTTCAGGTTTTGGCGGAACCGAATACATCTCTGCCGTATCCCAAAAATATAAACCGTGTGCCAGAGCATAATTGAGTTGTTCAAATGCTTCTTGTTGGGAGTTTTGCTCACCGAATGTCATGGTGCCTAAACAAATTTCTGGAAGTTTGAGGCCTGTGCGACTAAGTGGGTTAAATTGCATACAGCGGAATCCTTGGAAATTTTGAGTTAGCCTAACGGAGAATATGTATTCAACTTAAATCATAAAATTAGAATAGTTTGTAAGTTTTGTGTATTAACTCATTGTTGCATATAAAAAAAGCAAACCGAAGTTTGCTTTTTATTAAAAACTTAATAAATATTATTCTTCATCATCATAGTCTTCATCAGAAACAGGTGCTTCTTCTAATGAAACATCAAAAATAAGAATAGCTTTACCATCTGTCTGTATCATGCCTTGATCTTCTAAGGTCTTAAGTACACGGCCAACCATCTCACGTGAACATCCCACAATACGGCCAATTTCTTGACGTGTAATACGAATTTGACGACCGTTTGGCAAAATCATTGCTTCTGGCTGTGAAGATAAGTCAATTAAACAACGTGCAATACGGCCAGACACATCAATAAACGCAAGATCTGTCATTTTACGAGTTGTATTTTTTAGACGGCGAACAAGTTGTGCAAAAACAGCATAACTTAAGTCCGGATATTGTTTGCTAAGTTCGTGGAAGTTGTCATAAGAAATTTCTGCAATTTCACAGACATCACGAGTACGAACTTCAGCTGTACGTTGAGGGTTCGGTTCGAAAAGCCCCATTTCCCCAAAGAAGTCGCCCGGATTCAAATACGCAACAACAATTTCACGTTCGTCATCTTCACGTAAAATAATTGAAACTGAGCCTTTTAAAATTAAATATAAAGATTTCGACTCTGTTCCGGCATCAACAATTGTGGTTCGTTTTGGATATCTGTTGATGTGAGCACGTTTTAACAATGCTTTAACGGATTCAGGTAGTTGCCCCGGAGATAAAGCATCTGTGCTGAGTTGTGAAAAATTTGAAGTCATGCTTAATATGTTCCGAATAGGGTAAACAATTCACACAAGCCCGAGATGAGCTATTACACAGAAGAGATGAAATTCCTTATCAACTCATTTTATGTTAGTGTACAAAACAAGGGTCTGTTGACATTTCACAGATGGTTGCGACATAAGACAATTCTTTTAGACGTTACCAAGCAAGAGCTATGAAATTTAGCCATTCTAAATAAATAGATCTTAACAACGGAACGTACAAAATAACATGGTCTTGCGCTGTGCCTGCGCTGCTTAAATGGCAACTCAGATTATGGCTGAAATTTCACAAACTATATAACAAAACTGGACAAAGGATTGCCATTGTCTGGGTTTTGCGTCTTATTTGGATTAATTTTTAGCTCTAACGCAATCCATAGATGAAATGTCAACAGACCCTGCTTAAATTTATAATTTTTTTTAGGTAGTTGCAATGCAAACAAGTGTACATTGGCTAGAGAATGTTGCTTTTGAAGCGAAATCGGATAGTGGGCATAGTGTCATTATGGATGGCTCACCTGAGTATGGTGGTGAAAACCGTGGTCCACGTCCTATGGAATTGCTATTAATGGGACTTGGTGGGTGTGCTTCGTTTGATATTGTGACCATTTTAAAGAAATCTCGTCAAGATGTGACGAATGTTGTATGTAATTTAAAAGCTGAGCGTGCTGACACAATTCCGGCTGTTTTTACTAAAATCCACTTACACTTTGTGGTAACGGGTAAAGCTGTTAAAGAAAAACAGGTTGCAAAAGCGGTTGAATTGTCTGCTGAAAAATATTGTTCAGCGAGTAAAATGCTTTCCGATGGTGGTGTAGAAATTACCCACGACTTTGAAATTATTGAAGCGGAATAAGACAGTTTTTTGATAGCTAAAAATTAAAAGAAGCTGACATTAGGGTTGGCTTTTTTATTGTCAAAAATAACTAAAAAATAAGAGGAGGGATGAAATGAATATTCGTACTGCTAAATGGGAAGATACTCAAGCAATATGCGATTTACTTAAACAGATGGGCTACCCACAGCCACTCACTCTTATCCAAGAAAAATTTGAAATACTGCATAATGACGCTAACTCACAAATTTTGGTTGCTGAAGAAAAGGGCAAGATTTGTGGTTTTTTATCTCTTTATTTTATTCCGCAAATTGCCTTAGAGGGTGACTTTGCCAAAATATGCTATCTGTGCGTTGATGAGAATATGCGTAGTAAAGGTGTAGGGCGGTTACTCCTACAAGAAGCTGAGCAACAAGCCAAGCGCCTTGGTTGTGATCGAATGGAACTTCATTCTGGAGTGCAAAGACCTTTGGCACATCAATTTTACCTAAGAGAAGGCTATATCGAAGCACCAAAGTATTTTCGTAAAGCTTTAAATTAACGAGCTGTATTTAGAAAAAGCTGAGGATCTACTCGAGCATTATTAAGGCTCATGCCCCAATGTAGGTGAGGACCTGTCACACGTCCAGTTTTGCCCACTAAACCTAGTGTTTCTCCTTGGCGGATATGTTGGCCTTTCTCTACTTTAATTGCGCTTAAATGGCAGAACATGCTGACTAGGCCTTGGCCATGATCAATCAACACGGTTTGACCATTAAAAAAATAAGATCCGGTTTGGATAACGACACCATCTGCGGGTGCAACAACTTTTTGTCCCACTGGCGCAGGGATATCTAGACCTGAGTGGGGAGCACGCTCTTCACCATTAAAAAAACGCTTTCTTCCAAAAGAGTTAGAAAACTTCCCTGAAGTCGGGCGTATAAATGCTGGTAAGGTTTGCCATGAACTCTTCGTAAATGAGCTATACACATCATTTTGTTCTTTAGCTTCTTGAGCATAACGGTCTAACTGGCTTTGGTTCGGGTTCACATAATCTTGGTTAGTGACTTTAATCCGTTGCTCCGCATAAGGATAGGACTTAATTTCTATTTGAATAGGGGTTTTATTTGTGTCGAGTTGTACATTGCCAAGTGGGGTAGATAAGGGGATACCCACAACAGCATAACGCTGCTGACCTTCGTGACTAATTAAAACTGGCTTTTGTTGAAAAGTGACCTGAGTAATATCAGCGGTTAATGGGACAACTGCGATGCCACCGGGTCTTCTTGAGTCTTGTGGAAGTTGAGCGACTGCCAGTGCTGAAGTAAAAAGACAAGTTGTTGTTAATAGAATGTGTTTAAAGTGCATTTTTCATTTCAAAACGAGTAGTAAACTAACAAGATAAACTAAAGCTTAATCAATAAATTCTCAATGAAGAGTTTGTGAAAACTGTAGTATGAATAAGCATGAAGCTAAATATTCAAGTATTTTAATAAAATGTAGCTGAACTGTACTTGAAATATATACAAAACAATCCCATATTATAATGGAGTTTTACTCATTGTTATTTTAATAACATTATGAAAAATATATAAAAATTTATTTGAAATCCGAAGAAATGTTCCCATCTATTAGACAAGTACAAATTTGTTGTGAGGAATAACAAGAATGCGTTTTGAAAAATTTACAAACCGCTTGCAGCAAGCCCTTTCAGATGCTCAATCTTTAGCGATGGGTAAAGACCATACCGCAATCGCGGGTATTCATATTTTGAGTACCCTTTTAGAAGAGCCATCAAATATTAGTTTGTTGCAACAAGCAGGTGCACGGTTACCTGAACTTAAACAAAAGCTTGAGCAAGCTATAAAAGATGCTCCGACCATTGCAAATCCGACTGGGGATGTCAATTTAAACCCTGAAGCTGTTAAAGCGCTTAATCTTGCAGATAGATATGCACAAAAAGCGGGTGATGAATTTTTGTCAACTGACTGGGTGCTATTAGGCTTAGCAGAAACAGGCGAAACTAAAAATATTTTAAGTGCCGTAGGTGTAACTCCCGACAGTCTACGTAAAGTAATTGAACATATTCGAGGTAGTGACAAAGTCATGAGTAATAATCACGAAGATCAACGTGACTCACTTAATAAATATACGATTGATTTAACTGAGCGTGCCTTATCTGGAAAACTTGATCCGGTGATTGGGCGTGATGATGAGATTCGCCGTACCATTCAAGTCTTGTCGCGTCGTACAAAAAACAACCCTGTTCTTATTGGTGAACCAGGTGTAGGTAAAACCGCTATTGTTGAAGGTTTGGCTCAGCGTATTGTCAATGGTGAAGTACCAGAAGGCTTAAAAAGCAAACGTGTTTTATCTTTAGATTTAGGTTCATTACTTGCTGGTGCTAAATATCGTGGTGAGTTTGAAGAACGTCTAAAAGCTGTTTTAAAAGATTTGGCAAAACATGAAGGCGAAATCATCCTGTTTATTGATGAGCTACATACGCTTGTAGGCGCAGGTAAAGGCGATGGCGCTATGGATGCAGGTAATATGTTAAAACCTGCATTGGCTCGTGGTGAATTGCGCTGTGTGGGTGCAACAACTTTAGATGAATACCGCCAATATATTGAAAAAGATGCAGCTTTAGAGCGTCGTTTCCAAAAAGTGTTGGTTGATGAACCAAGTGTTGAAGATACCATTGCGATTTTACGTGGTCTAAAAGAGAAATATGCCACTCACCATGGTGTGCAAATTTTAGACTCAGCGATTATTGCAGCGGCAAAAATGTCTCATCGCTATATTACAGATCGTCAATTACCAGACAAAGCAATTGACTTGATTGATGAAGCCGCTTCTCGTATTAAGATGGAAATTGACTCTAAACCTGAAGCACTTGATAAACTTGATCGCCGTTTAATCCAGTTGAAAATGCAATTGGAAGCTGTGAAAAAAGATGAAGATGTCGGCAGTAAAGCTGAAGTTAATCATCTTGAAAAACAGATTGCTGAAGTCGAGAAAGAATACAACGATCTTGAAGAAATCTGGAAATCTGAGAAGACTCTTGTTGAAGGTACTAAACAGGCTCAGGTTGAACTTGATAAAGCGCGTATTGCTTTTGAGAAAGCTCAGCGTGAAGGCGATTTGGCTGAAGCAGCGCGTTTACAGTATGGCGTAATTCCAGAGCTACAAAAACAACTAGAGCAAGATGAAGTTGCTGAAGAAAACGAAGAGCCAAAACTTATTCGTACTAAAGTGACTGAAAATGAAATTGCCGAAGTTGTGAGTGCTGCAACAGGAATTCCGGTTGCTAAAATGATGCAAGGCGAGCGTGAAAAACTCCTTAATATGGAAGAGTTTTTACATGACCGTGTTGTAGGTCAAGATGAAGCTGTTGTAGCCGTTTCGAATGCAGTACGTCGTTCGCGTGCAGGCTTGTCTGACCCCAATCGTCCCAGCGGATCATTCTTGTTCTTGGGTCCAACAGGTGTTGGTAAAACAGAATTAACCAAAGCATTGGCTAATTTCTTGTTTGACAGTGATGATGCCATGATTCGTATCGACATGAGTGAATTTATGGAGAAACATTCGGTTAGCCGTTTGGTTGGCGCGCCTCCAGGATATGTGGGGTATGAAGAAGGTGGTGTTTTAACTGAAGCTGTTCGCCGTAAACCATATAGTGTGGTGTTGTTTGATGAGGTTGAAAAAGCGCATCCAGATGTATTCAATATCTTGCTACAAGTGTTGGATGACGGTCGCTTAACAGACTCACAAGGTCGAGTAGTAGACTTTAAAAACACTGTAATTGTGATGACCTCGAACTTAGGTTCACAGGATGTACGTGAGCTAGGTGAGGGTGCAACAGACGATGAAGTGCGTACCATTGTAATGAATGCGGTAAGTCAGCATTTCCGTCCGGAATTTATTAACCGGATTGATGAGCTTGTGATTTTCCATTCACTCAAAAAAGCACAGATTCGAGGCATTGCCGATATTCAGTTGGATCGCTTACGTTCGCGTCTGGTTGATCGTGATATGAGTTTAACTGTAGATGACACTGCTTTCGATTTATTGATTGATGCTGGTTTCGATCCTGTTTATGGCGCGCGTCCATTAAAACGTGCGATTCAACAACAGATTGAAAACACATTAGCGCAAAAAATCTTGTCGGGTGATTTTGTCGCAGGTGATACCATTTTAGTGAAAGGTGAAAATGGTCATTTAGTCTTCGATAAAATGAAACTCAGCTAATCTTGTTCTGCTAAAACCGAAAAGAGAATATGGAAACATATTCTCTTTTTTTTATGGCGAAGCTATTTGAGTTTTTGATGTGAGTAAAGCAATTAAGGTGTCTGAAACTTTTTGAGTTAATGTCTTTAACTTTTGTTCGGGATGGCCAGATAAAAAATAATGGTAATGATAAATACGTTCTTGATAAGAAATGCAGATAAAAAAGGTACCTACAGGTTTTTCTGAAGTTTCACTTCCCCCAGATTTTAATAGTCCAGTACAACTTACAATAATATCGGCTTGTTGAAATAAAGTTTGTCCGAGCCTACACATTTCCTCTGTAACTTGTGGTGACTCAGCTGTGTAAGTCTCTATTAACTTGGGATTAATATTTAAAATACTAATTTTAATGCTGGGGTCATAACTAACTAAACCACCGAGTAAAATGTCTGCACCGCTATTTTTATGAATAGAAAATTGACTGGTTAAATAACCGGAACTGGCACTTTCAATAAAAGCAATTTTGAGTTGAAGATTTTCTAATAGTTGGCAGCAGTGCTGAAGCATTATTTCACCTCGAATGGTGTTTATTTATAAATAAAATCGATTTACAGATAAATTATAAAATTACAGTAAGTGATTTAAGGGAGTCATTCAAGTCTGGGATAAAAATCTATAAAACTACTTGAATATTCACAAAATGCCTGTGAAAAAATCAGGTTTTAAAATGTTCAATGTTAATTGTCGGGAAGTTTATTTATAACATTGCGACATGCGTAAAAAATTGTTAATTTTGTTCAATATAACGAACAATAACAATTTTAGGATGAATGAAATGAACAATAAGCAAGGGTATATGCTGGGAATTTTGAGCGGTGTATCTGTATTATTATCAAACACATGGGCAGCACAACCAATGTCGGAAAGTGCGCTTGCCACTCAAACAGGGGCGATAACCGCATCTTTACCCGTGATTATTGCCAAAGCTCAGGATGATGCTAAAAAACCTGCGATAGAACAACAACAAGTACAGCAGGCGTTAGGAGATAACTATTTACAGCAAGTTCGATGGAATGCACTGAGAACTAGCGTACTTTCTCCGTATCAAGAACAAAAACAGAATCATGTTGTTGATAGTAAAGAAAAGAAGAAGTTAGAAATGATTGCGTTACCAGAAAGAGCAGATCGTTTTACTAAATATGATTTTGAGTCAAAAAATGTTCATGGAGAGGTTATTATTACTGTGAAGTAATAATAACCTCTAGTCTCATTAATACTGATCTAAACCAGGGTGCTGAATTTTCCATGCACGGTGGATTTTTTGATTACGTTTAAAATCAAGGCCGATGGTTTCAGAAGTGATTTCTTCAACCTGAAAAATAGCTTCGATCTCTTCGTCCATTTCAAAACCACGATAGTTATTCGAGAAGTAAAGCGTACCTTCACTGTGTAAACGGTTCATTGCGCGTTTAATAAGTGAGATGTGGTCACGTTGTACATCGAATGTACCATAGAATTTTTTCGAGTTTGAGAATGTCGGTGGGTCAATAAAAATAAGATCGTATTGTTCATGGCCTTCTTTTAACCACTCAAAACAGTCACTAGCAAAGAACATGTGTTGTTCATCTGCATGATCTACAGTTAAGCCATTTAAAACGAAATTTTCTTTTGACCAGTTTAGGTAAGTGTTAGATAAATCCACACTTGTTGTACTAGCAGCACCGCCAAGCGCAGCATGTAAGCTTGCAGTAGACGTATAGCTATATAAGTTCAAGAAGTGTTTGCCACGTGCTTCTTGAGCAATACGTAAACGCATTTGACGGTGGTCAAGGAATAAACCTGTGTCTAGGTAATCAGTTAGGTTAACTAAAATTTTAGCTTTACCTTCTTGAACGATAAAGCGTTTTGAAGCTGTACTTTGCTTCGTATATTGAGTTGTACCAGTTTGGCGTGCGCGTGTCTTAATAAAGATAGCATCACGGTTTAAACCAGTAACAGCGCGAATTGCAGCAAGCGCTAAATTAAAACGTTTTTTAGCTTTTTCTGGATCGATTGTTTTTGGTGGTGCGTATTCCTGAACGTGTAAACGGTCACCATATAAGTCAACAGCGACATTAAAGTCAGGTAAGTCTGCATCATACAAACGTAAGCAATAAACATTTTCTTTCGTTGCCCATTTTTTCAAGGCAGTCATATTTTTTTGCAAACGATTAGCGAAGTCTTGAGCTTCTTCAATTTCAATAGGTTGAGCTTGCCAAGTTGCTAAAAATGGTTGAGTTACTTTTTCAGGTTTGATTACACCAAAACGAATATAAATTGGTAATTTACCATTCATTAAGCGTAAGGTTTCAGGCGCTTCAAATGCTAGAACATCAGATTGTTCAATTTGAGCTGCAATAACTGCTGCATATTGATTTGGAAAATGTTTTTGTAAAAGCGCTGATAAACCTAAGTATAGAGAACGGTTTGATGCTTTTTCACCTAAACGTTCACCATAAGGCGGGTTAGTCACAATAAATGCAGTTTTGCCTTCAGCAGCAAAATCTGGCCAGTCCGCTAAAGTACGCTCTTCGATTTGAATCTGACCTAATAAATTTTCAAAGCCTGCCGCAATAATATTTTCACGGGTTGCTTTAATTGCTTCCCAATCTGCATCGTAGGCATAAAATTTAGGTAAAGGTAATTGAAGTGCTTTTTCGTGACGTTCTGCTGCTTCTGCTTTAAGTGAAAGCCAAAGTTCACGGTCATGACCATGCCAGCCATTAAATCCAAAACGACGAACAAGTCCCGGTGCACGGTCAGTTAAAATCATTAATGCTTCAATGATGAATGTGCCTGAACCACACATTGGGTCAAGTACAATCTCTGGATTACGCTGTTTGAGCTGAGCTTTTTGTAAAATTGCCGCAGCAAGGTTTTCTTTAATTGGCGCATCGGTCATGTAACGGCGGTAACCACGCTTATGGAGCGAATCACCTGATAAATCTAGACAGTAAGTATGTTCAGTCTTACCTGCCAAAGCATAGATCGTAATTTCTGGTTGTTTAGTGTCAATGCTAGGACGGCGACCTACAGCTTCCATAAATGAATCAACGACACCATCTTTTACACGCAGTGTCGCAAATTGCGAATTGACCATGATTTCACGTTCTGCATGCAAGCGAATTGCAAAGGTACTTTGTGGTGCAAAAACAAGTGACCAGTCAAAGCTCATTGCACCTTCGTAGAGTTCTTCTGCCACATCACGTGCATCGTGCGTAAAATCAAGTTCATAAGTATGAATAGGAAGTAAAACACGAGAAGCGAGACGCGACCACATACAAATGCGGTAAGCTTGTTCAAGCGTTCCTTCAATGATTAAACGTCCTGCTTTACGTTCTGTCACTTTGGTGCCAAGTTGTTCTATTTCTTCTTGTAAGAGGGGTTCTAAACCATCAGCACAAGTAATCCAATAGTGGTTTAAACGTAAAGAGGTATTCATAAACTCGATTGACCAAAACATATAAATATTAACGATGCAAAGTTTAACTTATTTTGATGTCTAAAGGTTTTTAAATTATTGCAACCTTTCATTTAGCAACCAATAAACTGATTTTTAAAGAGTAATACCTTGTAATTGGTATGTATTTTGCTAGACCAAGATTATTGATGGTTATTTATTTAACAGACAAAGTCGATTTTTAACCATTTTTATAATTTTAATGGATGGGGACGTTATAAATGAAAGACATGATGGGGAATGGTTTTATTACTAATGCGGATGCTTTCTCAGTGGCCACACAAATATATGTACGTATGCGTCGGGTCACGGGGCGGGTAATAGATGCAATGTATGTAATTCAAAATAAAGATTATGCAAAATATGTAATTACGGTGGCGTTAGAAACAGAGGATGATGAATTAAAACGATGTGTTGAGCGATTAAGAGCGTTAGTTGACACACTGCCAGAACCTTCTCAAAAAGAAACGCTCGCTGTTGCTAAGGTCGATGAAGAGCCAGAAATAACAGCCGAAGACATTTATCGGGCACAAGTTCCACATCATTATATTGGTGCTTTAAGGTAATCTCGAATAAGACCTTAAATTTTGGTCAATTTAGGGTCTTATTCTGTAAAGTTCTTCTGCGAAAAGAGCGGAATTCAGCTACACTATGCACGTTTTCGCGATTCGACCCATAGGAATCCATTATGCATATTGCAGCGTTGCATCAGCCGAGCCAGGTTCAGCTCAATCAGGACGGAAATTTAAAACATTTTTTAACAATTGAGGGACTTTCAAAAGAAAACCTCACGAAGATTTTAGATACCGCACAAAGCTTTTTAGATGATAATAATAATTTAATTAATCGTCCGCTCTTAGAGGGATTGACGGTTATGAATCTTTTCTTTGAAAACTCCACCCGTACTCGTACTACTTTTGAAGCAGCAGCAAAACGCTTGTCTGCCAATGTATTGAATATTGATATTGCACGTTCAAGTACATCAAAAGGTGAAACGCTACGAGATACGCTTTGGAACCTTGAAGCAATGGCTGCCGATATTTTTGTTGTCCGCCATTCATCTTCTGGTGCTGCACATTTCATTGCTAAAGATGTATGTCCAAAGGTCGCGATTATTAATGCTGGAGATGGACGTCATGCTCATCCAACGCAAGCGATGCTTGATATGCTTACTATTCGCCGTGAAACAAAGAAACCTTTTGAAGAGTTGAGTGTTGCCATTATTGGAGACATTAAACACTCTCGTGTAGCGCGTTCGGATGTAGCGGCATTACAAACCCTCGGATGTAAAGATATCCGCGTAATTGCACCGAATACATTATTGCCAGTGGGCTTTTCGGAGTATGGCGAACACGTTCGCTTGTTTAATAACATGGATGCTGGGATTGCGGATTGTGATGTGATTATTGCTCTACGTATTCAAAATGAGCGTATTGACTCTCCGGCATTATCTTCACAGTCTGAATTCTACAGAATGTATGGTTTAAACAAAGAGCGTCTTGGTTTAGCTAAACCGGACTGTATTGTCATGCATCCGGGACCAATGAATCGGGGTGTGGAAATTGACTCAAGTGTTGCAGATGGAGACCAGTCGGTTATTTTGAAACAAGTAACCAACGGTATTGCTGTTCGTATGGCTGTGTTGGCACTGTCAATGCAAGGCCAACTCCAAGAGCAAGGTTTAATTGAAGCGATTACGTTGTAAGGAATGGATCACATGAGTATTGTAAAAATTGAAAATGTACGTGTGTTAGACCCAATCCAAAAAACAGACAGCGTACAAACTGTATATATTCAAAATGGCAAGTTGGTTGCTCAAGTCGAGCAAGTTGAACAAACCATCGATGGTCAAGGCAAATGGTTAATGCCAACCATGGTTGATTTGTGTGCGCGTTTGCGTGAACCCGGTCAACAGCAACACGGTACCCTTAAATCTGAAGGTAAAGCAGCACGTGCTAATGGCATTTTGCATGTGATTACCCCACCAGATTCAAAGCCGATTGTACAAGACAACGGTGCGCTTATTCATGGCTTGATTGAAAAGGCATGGCTTGATGGCGGCATTCATATGCATATTATCGGTGCTCAAACCCAAGGTTTAAATGGTAAACAACCTGCAAATATGGCGGGTCTTAAAAAGGGTGGTTGTACTGCTGTTTCAAATGCCAACGCTGCTTTTGAAAATGATGATGTGGTTATTCGTACTTTGGAATATGCAGCGGGTCTTGGCTTAACGGTTGTGTTCTATGCCGAAGAACCACAAATTGCTAAAGATGGATGTACACACGAAGGTTTTATTGCTTCTCGCCAAGGTCTGCCAATGATTCCGGCGCTTGCTGAAACTGTAGCGATTGCAAAATATTTGCTTATGATTGAAGCAACTGGCGTAAAAGCTCACTTTGGTTTGTTGTCTTGTGGTGCGTCGGTTGAATTAATTCGTGCGGCAAAAGCAAAAGGCTTACCTGTGACTGCTGACGTTGCAATGCACCAGTTACATTTAACTGAACACTTAATTGACGGTTTCAATTCACTTGCACACGTACGCCCACCATTGCGTTCTGAGCAAGATAAAGAACTTTTACGTCAAGGATTAAAAGAAGGCGTAATTGATGCAATTTGTACGCACCATGAACCTTTAAGCAGTTCGGCAAAAATGGCGCCATTTGCTGAAACTCAGCCGGGTATTACCGCTTTTGATACTTATGTATCTTTAGGCGTTCAACTCATTAATGAGGGTTTATTTGAACCTTTAGAATGGGTTGCTAAAGTTACTAGTGTGCCAGCGCAGGTTGCGAATATGACCTCGCGTTGGGAAGATGAGGCTGGCTGGGTATTGGTAGATCCTGCTTTAAGCTGGACAGTAAGCAAAGATACTATTTTATCGCAAGGAAAAAATACTCCATTGTTGGGTCAAACCTTGACGGGTAAAGTACTTCAAACTTTTGCTAACTGATAAAGTGCTTAGTTAAAGTAAATTTAAAATATAAACAGGTAGATCAATATGATCTACCTGTTTTGTAAATACTAGATGGAAAATTGTATATAAATTATATAAAAAACAACAAAAGATTGAAGGAAGATTAGAATAAAAAACTATCAGCAAAGAGAAGTATTTGAATAATCAAAAATTGCTGGTTACGACGTATAAGATTCGGGAGAATAACCAATGTCGATAAACCCTATAGAATTGCTTAAAGAAAAAGTATCTTCAATATTATTAAATGAACAGGATGGATACCTAGGCGAAAAATCGAATGCTTTATCTAAGTTTTATCCAATTTTACTTTCATTATTAGCTGCTAAACCTGATCTTATCGGACAATTGAAAAATAGTTTGGCTCCTTCCTTATCAGACCTTTTTTCTCATAATGACCAAATCAAAAATACTGTACTTACCCATTTAAGTGGTACAGCACCAAATAATGAAATTGAAAGCACGCTCAACAGTGCAATTAAACCCAGCCTTAATGCAATTTCAGATGTTGCAGGAAATGATCAGCAAAGTATTGTGAATTACTTGCGCCAGCATGCAGATACTATTCGTTCATATTTACCAGCATGGGCAGTGGGTCTATTAGCTCCGCTAGGACTTGGTGCAGGTTTATCTTCTGTCACGCCATCAACTGCACCTCCACTTGCAGCAGCAACTGAAAATACAGGTAAGTCTCGTGGATTCTTACCGATTATTGCCCTCATTATTCTGGGGCTGATCATTGCTTGGTTATGGCGTTCTTGTCAGCATAAAGAAGCTGTACCAGCCCCAGAACCTACGGCTGCCAGCGGTGTTGAAGCTGCTGCCGCACCCGCTAGCTTAACTTTAAGTACCGATGATAAAGGTACAGTGAGTGAGTGTCAGGCTGGAATTGGCGATCAAGGCTTCTTGGCAACGCTACAAACCAACGTTAAAAAAGTTTTTTCGACAACTCAAGATTGTAAGGTAGATACAAGCCAAACTTATGCAGCTTCATTTACCGACAAAGATGCGCTTGCAGGTGTGTTAGGTGCATTAAAAGGTGTGCCAAATGCATCTTTAGAATGGGTGGGCGACAAAATTACTTTGAAAGCAGGTGATGCGGCAGCATTAGAAGCTTTAACTGCAAAAGTAAAAGCATTGGTGCCACATACAGAGGTTGTCGGTACAGCACCAGTAACAGCTGAGCAATCTGTAAGCAATAGCTTAACTGCTTCGCAAACTGCTCTAGGCTCAATTGACCCGAACAATGTCGATGTAAATGCTTTGGTGAAAGCACTTAACTTGC
This sequence comes from Acinetobacter sp. ACIN00229, assembly GCF_016106645.1. Taxonomy (NCBI): domain Bacteria; kingdom Pseudomonadati; phylum Pseudomonadota; class Gammaproteobacteria; order Moraxellales; family Moraxellaceae; genus Acinetobacter; species Acinetobacter sp. ACIN00229. Next base: position 7,283 of record NZ_JADWOM010000001.1, on the reverse strand, counting down.
AAATTATTAATTTTGCGAGTGGTTCAAGTGACATACCTGCCGATAACAAAGCCATTCTTGACCAAGCTGCAACACTTTTAAATAAAGTGACTAGCGTCAAATTAAATGTGGGTGGTCATACCGACTCAACAGGTAACGCTGCTGCAAATAAAGCTTTGTCTCAACGCCGTGCTCAAGCAGTTGTAGATTATTTAAAATCTAAAGGTGTGGATGCTTCTAAATTAGTTGCAGAAGGCCATGGTTCTGATCAGCCAGTTGCAGAAAACACAACAGAAGAAGGTCGCTTTAAAAACCGTCGAATTGAGTTCTCAGTAGCTCAATAATCGACTGATTTATGAAAAATTAGTTATTTTAATTTGAAAAAAGCTTCTCATTTTGAGAAGCTTTTTTGTTGAGACAAATAATGTTGGATTGATATGAAAATCAGTTTGGTGGGAAGTGGGCGAGTTGCCTTTCATTTGGCAAAGGCTTTATTGGGCCAAGGTCATAACATCGTACAAGTCTATGCACGTGATTCTGATAAAACCCAAAAATTTGCAGAGAAAATTCAAGCAAAAGCATGCCAAACTCTTCGTGAATTTCAACCGACCGATCTCATCATTCTTGCGGTTTCAGATAGTGCAATTGCAGAGCTTGTAAAACAAGTTCATGAATTCTTTCCTGACACACTCATTGTCCATACTTCGGGTAGTACTGATATTGAAGTCATCCGTCACGTACATGAAAAAGCAGGGGTGTTTTATCCATTACAAACATTTAGCTTAGAAAGAGATGTTGATTGGACTTCAACGCCGTTATTTGTTGAAGCAATAACAGATGTCGACCAGAAACTACTTTCAGATTTAGCAAATAGCCTAAGTAATCGAGTATATCAATACACCTCAAAACAACGTTTAACTTTACACTTAGCGGCTGTGTTCGCTTGTAATTTTAGTAATTACTGTTTTGATATGGCAAAGCAGGTTGTAGATAAAGAGCAGGTGGACTTTAGTTTGCTATATCCTTTGATTTTGGAAACAGCAAAAAAAGCCACTGAAAATGATCCGAAAAAAATGCAAACTGGGCCTGCGATGCGGGGTGATCAAAACATTTTAGCAATGCATCAAGACTTATTGGCTCAAGCAAATCAAGATGATTTAAAACAGGTTTATCAACTTTTAAGTGATGGCATCGTGAAACGCCATCACTCGGACTAAAAGTGATTTAAAATTAAGGTTCGCCGTTATTTCCCCATTTTAAGAAACCAGCACGTTGATTTAAACGTTCAAAATATTGGTCGACATGCTTAAGCGTTGGATGGTCAAAAGGAGTGGCCTTCCAGCGCTGTACAGATAGACCAATTGGAATATCGGCTAAGCTAAATTGTGAGCCTGCAACATAGGCCTGAGTTTTTGCGAGTTGTTGATCAAGAATCTGCATATGATGATTCCAGTCATCAATACCTTGTTGTAATAAGTTTGGATCTTGATGATCTGGAGAATGTCTAAGTAGAGACATAATCGTATAAGTCCAACTGTTATTCAGCTCGATCGCTTGCCAATCAATCCATTGGTCAACAAAGAATCTTTCTTTCGCTTGAGTAGGGTAAAGTTGATGCTTTTTATCATAAGCATTTGCCAGATAACGGATAATACTGTTGGATTGCCAAAGGACTAAATCGCCATCTAAAACTACAGGAATTTGCCCATTTGGGTTTAATTGTAAATATTCAGGTGATTGTGCTGAGCGAAAGCCTCGTCCCCAATCTTCTCTTTCATATTCAAGATTTAGTTCTTCACACAGCCATAAGACTTTGCGAACATTAATGGAGTTATCGCGCCCTAAAATTTTTAACATGTGTTGTCCTTAGCAATTTTTAGTATGGCAAGTACCAGTTTCTATAAATAGCTAGATTTGGCTCGATTGGCAATTATTAATTAAGAAGAAATAGAATAGGTAAACTATGATTATTTATTTTCTTTTTAATATTAAAATAAAAAGGCCTAGTTTATTACTAAGCCTTTTTTATTATTTACTTAATCTTTTTAAAGATAAAGTCATTAATCTTATGACCTGACTCAATACCACGGCGTTCAAACTTAGTCACTGGGCGCCAGTCTGGACGGGGGTAGCTGTTGCCTTTACCTGCCAAGTTTTCAAGATCTGGACGATTATCTAATACATCTAGCATCCATTCAGCATACGGTTCCCAATCTGTTGCAGCATGGAACGTACCACCAAGCTCAAGTTTTTGTTCAACCAATGGCATACGTTCATGAGCAACAAAACGACGTTTGAAATGACGTTTCTTTTGCCAAGGGTCTGGGAAGTAAAGTTGTACGCAGTTAATGCTGTTATCTGGCATTTCACGTAAAACCTGAATTGCATCTGCATCAAGTACACGTAAGTTTTTAACTTCTGCTATACCTGCTTCATATAGGCATTGAGCAATACCAGGTACATGGACTTCAATACCCACATAGTTGCGTTCAGGGTTCGCTTTTGCCATAAGTACTAACGAACGACCCATACCAAAACCGATTTCAACAGTTAATGGACGCTCTGGGTGTTCGAAGTGTTGACGTAGGTCGCCAACAGGATATTCCAAAATTAAATCGCGATGTTGTTCTAATGCCGTGCGTTGAGACGTATTAAGTGGTGCTGAACGACGCATAAACGTCACAATTTCACGGTGTTCAGGCAAATTGTCTAAGTCTGCAATTTGCGTTTCTAACTGATCGATCGACATAACCTTGGCAATATTGAAATTCAAATGCGGTATTTTAAGTCTTCATGGGATCAAGTCAAATGTTTCGGTGTTTTTCTTCATGTAGATGTCATGATCAATATTTACTCTAAGAGACTAATTAAAACTCATATGAACACTTTTACTCATGAAAACTTTTCAATTAAGAACACTTTCGGTCTTTTTAAGTGCATTAGGTGCATTTTCATATAGCTCAGTTGCTCAAGCGCAGCTCATGTTTAGCCAATATGTTGATGGCAGCAGTAATAAAAAAGGCTTGGAAATTTATAATCCAGATGGCGCTACGGTTAATTTAGCCGATTATGAGATTCAACAATTTAATAATGGCGGTACAGCAAAGACTGTGGCTTTTCGTTTACAAGGCACACTCGCGAGTAAGCAGAAGTTTTTAGTGGGCCGCTCAGAGTTACAAACTGAGCTTGGAAGTAAAGTTAATCAGGTGGCTGCTTTATCTTTTAATGGTGATGATGCGGTTGTACTTGTTTATAAAGGTACGCCTGTAGACCGTTTTGGCCGTATTGGTGAACGTCCAGCAGCGGGATGGGGGACAGCAGTTTCAAGCCTCGGAAATAGTTTTAAGCGTATTGAAACAGAAAACCCAGCTTTAAGTGTTGACGCAACCGCAGCATTTGATTTGGACCATTCATGGTCGGCTTGGACAAACCGAAATGACTTTTCAAATTTATCGGGTTCTACAACTCAGCCTCCTGTTGAAACGGTAAGTTGTTCAAGCTCAGATACACCAATTGCTGACTTGGCAGCAGTAACTCAAGACCAGACTTATACTGTGCGTGGTGTGATTACAGCTGATTATCGTTATGCAAATGGTTTCTCTGGTTTTTATGTTCAGACGCCAGATACAAAAGCACGTGCAAATGTTAGCAATGCGATTTTTGTTTATATTCCAAATAGCAGTGCGGTAAAAGGTGGGCAAGTTGGCGATGAGGTTATTTTACGTGGTCGTTTAACGTCTTATCAAAATCAGCTACAAATAGATCAATTACAACAAGATATTCAAACCTGTAATAGCAATATGGCAAATCAGGTTCAGCCGATTAGCCTCGAACTTCCGTTTGCTAGTTTAACGGGGGGCTCAACTAATTCACCGCAGCGTTATCAAGGTATGTTGATCAAACTACCTCAGACTTTAACGGTGAGTGAGAATTACAATTATGGTCGCTATGGTGAGTTATCGCTGAGTTTAGGCCGTTTATATATTCCAACCAATTTATATCCAGCGTTATCTCCTGAAGCCAAAGCTCTAGCTCAGAAAAATTTATTATCGAAAATTATTTTTGATGATGGTTATAACAATCAAAACCGTACACCGTGGCTACCAAGCAATTTTAGTGCTGCCAATACGCTACGTTCGGGTTATCAGCTTAAAAATGCTGAAGGTATTTTAGAATACCGTTTTAATGGTTGGCGTGTACAACCTGTGCTTGGACGTAATCAGCCTGAAGTTATTACTCAAACAAACCCGCGTCAAAGCGTCCTTACCAAAAATGCGAATCACATTCGTGTAGCTTCATTTAACGTTTTGAACTATGACAATGGTACAACAGGTTTCCCAACAGAGCGTGGTGCGACAACACAAGCTGAGTTTGATAAACAGCATCGTAAAATTGTGAGTGCATTAAAAGCGATTGATGCCGATGTTTACGGTTTAATGGAAATTGCGAACAATGGTTATGGGCCTAACAGTGCAATTGCCAATTTGACCAAAGCTTTAGGTAACGATTGGAAATATGTGGTTCCTGAAAATCTAGATCGTTTAGGTGGTGATGCAATCGCAGTTGCTATTATCTATAACAGCAAACGTGTTAAGCCTTTAAATAAACCTGTTGTGCTTGATTTAGGCGACAAGAACCGAACAACTTTGGCGCAAAGTTTCCAAGCAGTTCGTGGGAATAAAACGTTTACTGTTATTCCAAACCACTTGAAATCAAAAAGCTGTAGTGGGGTCGATGCTAGCTCTACTGACGCAGACCAAAAAGATGGTCAAGGCTGTTGGAACCCAACTCGTGTGAAAGCCGTTGATCAAATTGTGCAATGGCTCGCGAAAAATCCAACTCAAGTGCAAAAGCAAAATGCTTTACTTGTAGGGGATATGAATAGTTACGCAAAAGAAGAGCCTATTTTGTCATTTGAAAAAGCGAACTATAAAGTTTTACTTAATGACACTAAGGTCGGTCAGGGTACTCAGGCATATAGCTATGTTTTTGGTGTTGCGAGTGATGCCAACGGCAATGGTGGAGCTGGTAACTTAGATCATGCAATTGCTGATGCAGCTTTATATCCAAAAGTGGTTAGAACTTTTGCATGGCATATCAATGCAGATGAGCCAACGGTTCTAGATTACAACGAAGAATATAAAACGGATGAGCAAAAGGTATTGTTTTATGGTGAAGATGCTTATCGTTCTTCGGACCATGACCCTGTAATTGTCGATCTAGATTTAAATGGAAAAGACTCAAGTCATCCTGACGATGATAAGAAAAATGGGATTTTTGATTTCTTAACTGAATTAGTGAATTGGCTTAGCCAGCTTTTTAAGCGTAATTAACGGAAAAATTGCGTGACGCAAATGTGTTTTATCATATTTTAAACAATCGTCACGCAAGACAACTTGCAAGGAATGACTTTTTGAAGAATATTAGATGGTGTAAGTATTTTATAAGTTTACGCTTTTTTACAATTAAAGAATTGTGCAAACCTTGCAGGTTTTCTAGAAGCAATTTAAAACGTTAATATGAGATAACAAGGATCAGATATGAAATTATATTATTCGCCAGGCGCATGTTCTTTAGCTGCACATATTATTTTAAATGAAATTAATGTTGATTTTGACTTAGAACGGGTAAATTTAAAAACTCATAAAACAGAAAAAGGCGCAGATTATTACGAGATTAATCCAAAAGGATATGTACCAGCTTTAGAAATTAATCCGGGTTTAATGTTAACTGAAAACGTTGCGATTTTACCGTTCCTTGCTCAGCATGATCCTAAACAAGACTTAATTCCTCCATCGGGGATGGGCCGTGCGAAAGTATTGGAATGGTTGGGATATTTGAACTCTGAATTACATGATGCATATGCAGTCTTCTTTGGGGCGCCGTTAACGACTGATGAAAAAACTAAAGCTTATGCAGAAATTGATCGTCTTTTAAAATATATCGATAATTATTTGGCTGAATCTGATTATGATTATTTAGTAAATGATAATTTTGGCCCAGCAGATGCTTATCTATTTGTTTTAACAAACTGGTCAAACTCAATTGAACATGATTTAACGCCATATAAACATATTATTGCTCTACGTAATAAGGTAGCAGAACGTCAATCTGTACAAATTGCAATGCGTGATGAAGGTCTAATTTCTTAATCAGTTTTTAGACTTTAATAAAAAGCCCCTGTATGAACAGGGGGCTTTTTTATGCTAAAGATGATTAGTGTTGAGCATCTTTTTTCACATCAGCAGCAGTATTTTCAACAGCTTGGGCAGCATCAGCAGTTGCCTTACGAGCAGTCGCTTCAGTTTTTGCAGCAGCTTCAGCGGTTGCATCAGCAGCATGGTCAGTTGCAGCATCGATTTTTGCGGTAGCATTATCAGTTGCAGTAGCAATATCGCTTGCAGCTTTGTCACCAGCAGATTTGATATCTGCAGTTGCTTGTTGAGCAGCATTTTCTAAGTGTTCACCCGTTGTCGCACCTGTTTCTGGAGCTTTATCTTTATTACATCCAACAAGGGCAACGGTCGCAGCAAGACCTAAAGCAACAAGTAATTTATTCATTGTGTTTTTCCTTCTAATTCATGGCATCCAAATATGGATGTATAAAATATAAACATAAACTAACTGATTAATAAAGATCGAAAATTGTTAAAGAGTTGTAACTCTAATATTAAAAAAGCCTAGCATTTTGTAATGCTAGGCTTGGGTTAAATCATAGTAGTTGGACTAAATTTTATTGCCCAGAACGGATGATGTAATCAAACGCAGAGAGTGATGCTTTAGCGCCTTCACCTGTAGCAATAATGATTTGCTTGTAAGGCACGGTTGTACAGTCACCTGCAGCAAACACACCTTTGACATTGGTTTCGTTGCGATCATTCACAATGATCTCACCACGATTGGTTAACTCAACTTCACTGTCTTTTAAGAAGTCAGTATTTGGGAGTAAACCAATCTGTACAAAGATCCCTGCAAGTTCAACTACATGCTCTTCATCAGTGGCACGGTCTTTATATTTAAGACCAGTCACTTGTGAGCCATCACCTAACACTTCTGTACTTAAGGCATTCATAATCACAGTTGTGTTTGGCAAGCTATGTAGTTTGTTTTGCAAAACTTGGTCAGCACGAAGTTTTGTATCGAACTCAACCAAAGTCACATGCTCAACAATCCCTGCAAGGTCAATTGCAGCTTCAACACCTGAGTTACCACCACCAATCACCGCAACACGTTTACCTTTGAACAATGGGCCATCACAGTGTGGGCAGTACGCGACACCACGGGTACGGTATTCTTGCTCACCC